>JAQYNQ010000118.1 GCA_028727785.1 Eubacteriaceae bacterium
CTTACTCTTTCTCCTGCCCACAGCAATGGCCACTGCTCTACCGGTATATTATATGAGCATCAAAAAAAGCCAGCTGGAATTATCCAGCTGGCCGAAAAAAAGATTCGAACCTGAAATCTCTCCTCTTTTTTTGTCATCTAAAATTGTGCCACTTCAGGATGTGCCTCTTCAGCTTTCTCAACCTTCATGCAGTGAAGCACCGGTCCCTCTTCACCATAGATTTCGTCGTATTCGATCTTGATTTCTGCAGTAATTGTAACCCATCCGCCATGTTCAAGTGTGCTTGCCGTGTTTTCCCACTTGCAGGCAAGACCGGCAAACTGAATATCCTCCACACAGCAGGTCATTACGTGTCTGCCAAAAATAAATTTGTCATCAGGAAGTTCCCCGCCGGTTACGCAGCGACCCTTAATGGTTATTATTTTTCCATCATACTTGTTCTGCTCTTCATTTATGTCTCTGTACCATTCTGCAAAGGCATCATCACCTACAGTGAAGCTGTCAGCTTCAACATCAAATGGAAGTGGATCTTCGATATCATCAACTTCAACATCGTCTTTTGCATACTCGTACAGAATCTGACTTCTGCGGTTTGCTGCCCGGACGATTTTGTGGAATTCCATTTTATCCATCGAACCATCACGTTTGCAGCGATTAAAGACAACAAGCTCGGCACTCTTAAGTTTATCGAAAACCAGCTGTCTCATATTCTGATTATAAGACAGGAAAGTTGTTGCGTCTGCAAACATTGTCTCCTGGTATGCCAGCCACGCTTCCGGCATAGTAGCATAGATAGAGTCAAGGCTCCACATTCCGTTGTATTCAATTATAACACGTTCAACATCATGCTTTTTCTGCAGAGCCTCAAGGTGTGAAGGTGTTAAATCTGATTCCCTTTCAATCACCTCAATGAATACATTCGGACGGTTGAATCTTTCTGTGTCGTACTCTTCAATTCCCTCTTCACAAAGAAGCAGAAGCGTCCTTTCTCCTGCGTTGAAGTCATCTCCTTCAAGAGCATCCTGAATGAAGCTGGTCTTTCCACTCTCTAAAAAACCGGTAAATAAATATACTGGTATTTCAATCATCTTTTATTCCTCTTTATTCATCTAGTTTAAACATTTCTCTGATTGCTTCCGGTTCAATGTCCACACCGATAACACAAAGCATTCCTGTTACTGCAGGTTCACCGAATCTTACATCCTGTTCACCTGGTATATAGTCGAAGTGAATCCATCTTCCGTCTTCACATTCAACAATTCCCTTGGCACGAAGAACCTGACCATAAGCTGTAAAGTTACCCAGATCCATCAAAGCGTTCTTTATGTGCTCTAACTTAAACTTTCGGGCTGTTTCCACGCCATAGCTCTGGAACACTTCATCAGCGTGATGATGGTCATGGTCATGACATCCGCATGTACAGTCATCTCCATGGTCGTGATGATGGTCATGGTCGTGGTCGTGATGATGCTCGTGGTCATGGTCGTGGTCATGGTCGTGGTCGTGGTCATGATGGTGCTCGTGGTGGTCATGGTCATGCTTATGCTCCTCAACCAGGTGTTCAAGCTGTTCCAGAAGAGTATTCTTATTTTCCATTGTGTCCAGAATCTGTCTTCCGGTCAGCTGGTCCCAAGGTGTGGTAATAATTGGTGCACCTTCATTATGTTCACGGATTAACAGTACTGCTGCTTCCACCTTACCTTCAGAAAGTCCGTCTGTGTGACTTAAAATAATAGAGTTTGCGTATTCTATCTGATTATTGAAGAACTCTCCAAAATTCTTCATGTACATTTTCGCCTTCTTAGCATCCACAACAGTAGTAAATGCATTTAAAGAAATTTCGTCATTATTCAGATTCTGTACAGCCTGGATAACATCGCTAAGCTTTCCTACACCTGATGGCTCGATAAGAATTCTGTCCGGATGATAATCGTTAATCACCTTTTCCAGAGCTTTTCCGAAATCTCCAACCAGAGAACAGCAAATGCATCCCGAATTCATTTCATTAATCTGTACACCTGCATCCTTTAAAAAGCCTCCGTCGATGCCGATTTCACCGAATTCGTTTTCAATCAGAACAACCTGTTCCCCTGCATATGCTTCTTCAATAAGTTTTTTAATTAAAGTCGTTTTTCCGGCACCAAGAAATCCCGAAAAAATATCAACCTTTGTCATAATTCTTCACCTCGATAATTTCTCAATATATTTTAGTATTATATCACAATCTTTTGCATTCTTCAATTCGTCGGAGTTAAATTCTACAGTACGTTCTGTGTAGGGTTGTTTAAAATATTCCCATCTGCATCATATCTGGAACCATGACATGGACAATCCCAGCTTTGTTCCTCTTCGTTCCATTTAAGAGCACATCCCAGATGTCTGCACCTTGGAGTAGTAGGTGTCAGCATTGACTTGTCTGCCGATAAAACATTCTTAAAAAACTGCCTGTTTACCATTTTGCGGTCAGGTCTCATAACTTCTGCCTGTTCCTCTGGCATATTCCCTGTCAAAGCAAGAGCAGCCATCATTGACCCGTTCATGCCCCATTTGCTAAATCCTGACGCTACAAATAAATCCTCTGTTTTTGGGCTGTAATGGCCCACGTAAGGCAGCCCATCCAGACTCATACAGTCCTGATTTGCAAATTCTCCCACTACCTGAGCATATGGAAATAATTCACGTGCCCGTGCCTTAAGATGTGCCATGCCTCCTGAGTTGGATCCTGTTTTCCCTCCGCATCCTCCAACTAAAAGATAATCCTTGTATCTGCGCAGTGATACTGCACAGTTGTCGCAGGACGCATACATGTCATGTGGAAAGCTGTACGTGTCAGCCTTCAAAACAACAACATAGGATCTGTACTGATACAACTTGACGAAATACATTCCATGAAGATTAAAAACAGGATAATGAGTACAGACTATTACCCTGTCAGCCATAACTTTGTACTCATGTCCGTGGCGTCCCAGTGAACCCTCCCCGGCATTTACAATCACTTCGTAACCTTTCCCATTGGCCTGCTTCTTTATGTGGCGAACAAAACTGTTTTCGTATATTTTCTGCCCCCTGCTGATTTCGCATGCAAATTTCAGCGGATGGAAACACGCCTGGTTGTCGGTTTTGATGGCTCCTGTAACGGGAAAAGGCAACTCTGTTTTTTCTGTAAATACTGCTGATCCGCCCAAAGCCCTGACAGCCTCCACTTCTTCACGTACTCTCCGAGAACCCTCCTGATCCATGGCGTAAATATAGTTGTCGCAGACTTTGAAATCGCAGTCAATTTCGTTACAGATTTCCTTGTATATTTCCAGTGCCAGTTTATTGGCCTCAAGATATCTGCGGGCATGATCAGGACCATAGCGCCTATGGGTTTTGCTGTAAATGAGTCCCGGCTGAGTAGTAATTTTCGCTGTTGTATTACCTGTAGTGGCGCCACATATTCTGTCCTTTTCCAAAATCATATAATCCACGCCTTTTTTATTGAGAAAATAGCCGCAAAGCAGTCCCGCCATACCTCCACCGATAATAAGTGTGTCTGTTTTCCCGTCTGCATCCAAGGGTGGAAACTGTGGCATTTCCACGTCTTTTGTCCAAATGGATTCCATTGTACATACCTCCATTATTTTACTGTTATCACAAATAGTGTTCCACGAAGAAGTCAAGTATATGCTTGATTTCTGCCTGTCATGGCAATATAATGGGAGTTGCGGTGTAACGGAAATTCCGCTATCAAAACTCACAGAGGACAATTTTTATGAATAACAAAAAAGGAAGTATTATTACTCTTGCAGCTGGCATAATGTGGGGATTTTCAGGTTGCTGCGGTCAATATATTTTTGATAATTTTAATGCTGACCCCGTATATCTTTCTTCATATCGAATGGTTTTTGCCGGTATCATTCTTATTATCATCGGAATAGTGAAAAGCCCGGACAGAATGACGGCCATCTGGCACGATAAAAAAGCCGTGCTGAGACTATTCATATATGCCTGGCTTGGTGTCACGTTTAATATGTACACATACCTTTGTGCAATCGCACATTCTAACTCGGGTACGGCCACAATTCTGCTGTACATAGGACCTGTTCTTGTTATGATTTTCAGCTGTTTTACGGCCAGAAAACTGCCCAGCAGAAAAGAGTTTGTGGCTATTATTATGGCAGTGCTGGGGACCTTCATACTTGCAACTCACGGTGACATTCATACTATGGTTCTTACTCCTTTAGGCCTGATGTGGGGCCTGCTGTCAGCATTTGCTCTTGCATGCTACACTCTGATTCCGGGTGATCTTCCCGACAGATTCGGTGCTGTCACAGTCACAGGCTACGGCATGATTATAGGTGGCATTTCAACGTTCATAGGAACTCGTGCCTGGAATGCACCGATGATTCATGACCCGAAATGCATAGCCGCTTTCGCTGCTATGGTAATAATAGGAACAGTTCTCACATTCACCCTGTACCTGCTCGGAATAAAACTTATCGGGCCGGTGAAAGCAAGTATGCTTGCCAGCGTAGAGCCTGTATCAGCAACAGTAATCATGGTTGTCTGGCTGAAGGAATCTTTCCAGTTCCTGGACTTTGTCGGATTCATGTGCATATTCGTAACAGTCTTTTTACTTACAAAAAAAGAAGAAGCTGCAGAATGACAATGATGTCACCCTGCGGTTTTTTTTAGCTTTTTTAGCTTTTTTTACTGTTTTTTGCGGGTGTAAATCAGCGGAAAATTAGGTGAGGTGCAGGATTTTTATGTGGCCGCGAATGTTTTCTGCTTCCGAGCCGGGTCCTTGCTGAATCCGCGCCATGTTCGGTGTTATTTCAAAGGCAAACATGGCGCATGGGCTGGGTCCGCGCCATGTTCGGTTCTATTTCAAAGGCAAACATGGCGCATGAGCGGTATCCGCGCCATGTTCGTTGTTATTTCAAGGGCAAACATGGCGCCTGAGCTGGGTCCGCGCCATGTTCGGTTCTATTTCAAAGGCAAACATGGCGCCTGAGGCTGGGTCCGCGCCATGTTCGGCTCTATTTCAAGGGCAAACATGGCGCATGAGCTGTGTCAGCGCCATGTTCGGTTCTATTTCAATGGCAAACATGGCGCATGAGGCTGTGTCCGCGCCATGTTCGGTTCTATTTCAAAGGCAAACATGGCACATGGGCTGGGTCCGCGCCATGTTCGGCTCTATTTCAAAGGCAAACATGGCGCATGAGCTGGGTCCGCGCCATGTTCGGTTCTATTTCAAAGGCAAACATGGCGCCTGAGGCTGGGTCCGCGCCATGTTCGGTTCTATTTCAAGGGCAAACATGGCGCCTGAGCTGTATCCGCGCCATGTTCGGTTCTATTTCAAAGGCAAACATGGCACATGGGCTGAATCCGCGCCATGTTCGTTGTTATTTCAAGAGCAAACATGGCGCCGAGCCAATTATAAAGGTTTTAATGGAGAGTAAATTGGAATAAAATTATGCGATAATGAATTATTGCGTCAGTTTGATACCAAAAAAATCAGGAATACGGTGGATGTATAGAATTTAACCATTATGCATATGTTCTGTGAACCTAAGCTTTTTTATCCAAGCCCGCGGAGTGCCGGGGAAACTCTGCCGGGGAAGAATCACAGGAATTCGCAGGTAAGATTAAAGAAGATGAAAGAAATTCGGAAAATCTGTCCAAAATAATATTGAACCTGTTGAATCTACAGAAAGGATAAAGCTATGAAAAAGAAATGCATGCTAATGATGCTGTTGTTTTTTGGTTTTTTGCTCATGTGCAGATGTCCAGACTGCCACAGCTTTAAATGTCAGTGTTCAGATGAAGCTTCATGTGAAAAGATTGAGGCAACTGAACCTGTATATGCCGCAGAAAAGGAGCTGGCTGCAGAAAAGGAGCTAGCCGATGAAAAGGAAATGACTGTGGAGGATAAGATTATCGCTAAGTGTGACACTTACGAAGTTGACAGCACACTTGCGCTGGCAATCTCAAGACTGGAAACGGGAAACTTCACTTCAGATGCATATGTCTACGGTAATAATGTTGGCGGAATAAGTGTGGATGAAGTCCCGATGGGTTTTGATACCCTGGATGAGGGCGTCGAGGTTTTCGTAAACAATTTGAAAGTGAATTACTACAACGAAGGGTTAAATGATGTAGATGAGATAGCCCAAAAGTACTGCCCGGCCAATGAGAAACAGTGGGCCGAGACAGTAAAGGCACTGATGAAGGAAATATCTAAATAAGCATATTATAAGATTTTCTCATCGAGAATAATGGTAAACGGACCGTCATTTAATAATGATACTTTCATGTCTGCGCCGAACTCTCCTGTTTCCACAACAGGAACCTGTTTCCGGCATTCCTCAATAATGTATTCGTACAGTTCTTCAGCCTGCTGTGGGTCACCGGCTTCAACAAAACTTGGTCTGTTTCCCTTTTTACAGTTTGCGTACAATGTAAACTGTGATACCAGCAGGAGCTCACCATCAACATCTTTAAGCGCCAGATTGGTTTTACCGTTTTCGTCATCAAAGATTCTGAGGCCGATCAGCTTCTTGATAAACTTATCCGCTATTTCTTTTGTGTCATCCTGTCCTACGCCGATCAAAACCAGGAAGCCCTTACCGATTTTACCACTTACTTTTCCGTCTATAGTAACACTTGCTTCTGTAACTCTCTGTATTACAAATTTCATTTTATCTCTCCTTGTTCGTGAACTGACTCACTCATTATACACCAGACTTTTTGCCCGGCACAAGAATATCATTGTTTTTTATGCATATAATTTTAACATGTTAGTAGATGTTAATATGAGAAAACTGAAAAAAATATTGATTCCTGTCCTTGCAGTTGCAGTAGTTGCCGGCACTTACGCAGGCACCAGAGTCTTAGGTGGCAATCTGCGAAGCGAACACGGCTATCCTGTCTCCGCACCTGCAAACTGGGGGCTCTCATTTCAGCAGGAGGGTCAGGTTCCCATAGGCAATGCTTCTGTCTCAGAGCTGTCAAGGTACAAAGCCTACTACTGTGCGGATGCAAGAAAAAAAGAAATATATCTTACCTTTGATGCGGGTTTTGAAAACGGATGTACTGAACAGATTCTGGATGTGCTGAAGAAGGAGAAGGTTCCTGCGGCTTTTTTCCTTGTCGGCACTTATATTGAAAAAAATCCTGAGCTTGTGAAGAGAATGGTTAAGGAGGGGCATATTGTAGGTAATCACACCTGGAGCCACCCTGACATGTCAGCAATCTCCGATAAAGATTCCTTTTCTCAGGAACTGAAACGAGTTGAGGATATCTACCGGACAGTTACCGGAAATGAGATGAAAAAATACTACAGGCCGCCTCAGGGGAAATTCAGTTTTGATAATCTGGCCATGGCAAGAGAGCTGGGCTACACTACTGTTTTCTGGAGCCTGGCGTATGTTGACTGGCTGGAGGACGCACAGCCTTCTCGCGAGGAAGCCCTGGAAAAACTTTTGCCTCGGACTCACAACGGTGCCATTATTCTTCTTCATTCCACCTCCAAAACCAATGCAGCTGTTCTTGACGAACTCATTCAGAACTGGAAATCCGAAGGATACAAATTTAAATCAGTCACAGAGCTTAAGCCTCTTTCATAGAATACTATATATTACTATGAAAGGGGTTTATTAAGTTTTGAATAAACAGGAACCTTATGTTGGAATGCCCATAAATCTACTGGAACTGGAGGCACTTCCTCTGGGATGTCCAAAAGACACCTCCGAAAAGCAAAAGCAGACTATGGTGCTGGCCATGGCTTATGTTCCATGGCAGCGTTTTGAGAAAACCTACGATTTGAATGAAGCCCTTGACGTTGGGACTATTTTCCCTGAACTCGATTTGCCATTCCTGGGCTATAAAGGAGGTATGAGAAGATGAGCAGAAGTGAAGCTATGCGTGAGGATGCTATGAGAAAGGTCCAGATGTACAGTTTTGCCCTTGTAGATACAGGTCTCTTCTTGGATACTCATCCGCAAAACAAAGCTGCGCTCATGTTCTATGATCAGGTGAGAGATGAATATGCAAAAGCGGCAGCCGACTATGAAGAACGATTCGGCCCTTTAACTGCAAGAAATACTGACGTAAGTGAGTCATGGAAATGGGTTTGTGAACCTTGGCCATGGGAAATGGAGGATTAGAGTATGTGGACTTATGACAGAAAACTGCAGTACCCTGTAAGAATTAAGAATCCAAATCCTGCCCTGGCGAAATTTATAATAAGCCAGTATGGGGGTCCAGATGGCGAAATCGGAGCATCGCTTCGTTATTTATCCCAGAGATATTCCATGCCGTATAAACAGGTTGCCGGAATTCTTACTGATATCGGAACGGAAGAAATGGCTCACTTCGAAATGGTTGCAGCTATTGTCCATCAGCTTACACGAGATATGACTATTGAGCAGATCAAGGAAGCCGGTTTTCAGGAATACTTTGTTGATCACACTGCAGGAGTATATGCACAGGCTGCAGCCGGATTCCCATTCGATGCTCTCTGTTTTGCATCAAAAGGTGACGCAATTACAGACCTGACGGAAGATATGGCAGCAGAACAGAAGGCGCGAACCACCTATGACAATATTCTTCGTATGGTAGATGACCCTGATGTAATCGATCCGATCCGATTCCTCCGTCAGCGTGAAATTGTTCATTTCCAGCGGTTTGGCGAGGCTCTTCGAATTATCCAGGATAATCTTAATTCAAAGAACTTTTACGCATTCAATCCGGAATTTGATATGAAATAAATTAAAATTCCCCTTTTATCTGCACTTGTTATGCACATGAAAGGGGAATCTCAGTTAACTATATATTTTTTTCTTCGACAGTAATCACAACTTCCTCAGCACTGTCGTCACAGTCGCATGCACTGTCATCAAAATCACATGCGCTGTCGTCACAGTCACAGTCGCACTCCTCTTTGTCACAGGCGTCTGTGTCCATGTTTACCTTTACACCTTCAGCCTCTGCAATTGCTTTAATTTCTTCCTTTTCTTCATCAGTTAAAGCCTCAAGAGGAATATCAATTACGTCTTCTTCATCCTCATCTTCTTCACCTTTTTTAAAGAACATGTACAGGCCGGCTGCTAAAGCTGCACCGGCAAGAGGTCCAACGATGAATACCCATACCTGAGCAATCGCCTCGGTGCCCTCAAATGCCTGGACAAGTGCAGGGCCAAATGATCTTGCAGGGTTAACAGAAGTTCCGGTAAATGGTATACCCAGAATATGAACAAGAGTTAATGCTATACCGATTACTACACCGGCAATGCCTTTATTTTCAACCTTTGATGTAACTTCCATAACAACATATACAAAGACAAAAGTCAGTATTATTTCAAGTACAAGTGCCACAAGCATGCTGCTTCCAAATGTACTTGCTTCACCGTAACCGTTTGCACCCAGTGACATTTTGCTTCCGATGATGAATGAAAGAATCAGAGCACCGGCTACTGCACCAAGAATCTGTGCAGCAACATAACCTGCGAAATCCTTCACGGTCATTCTCTTAGTAATCAGCATTCCCAGTGATACAGCAGGATTAACGTGTGCACCTGATATATCCCCGAATGCATAAACAACTACCGTTAAGGCCATTCCAAAAGCTATGGCAATTAACAGAGTAGTAAAAGCAACAGGCAACATTCCCATTGCAGAAAACATAGTGTTCGCTGCGACTGCACTGCCACAGCCGAAAAGAACAAGCACAGCTGTGCCAATAAATTCCGCTACATATTTTTTCATATATAAAGCCTCCTAATAATGATATAAAAAATTAATGTATATAAAACCCGAGAGTACTCTTCTATTGTAAGCCGGGATTGTGACGAAACGGTTAAGAATCTGCAAAAATCCCCTAAACAATACTCTCTTTTACATTCCAATAATATCTTTAATTACCTCGCCGCCGATGATGAGTCCGGCAACTGAAGGAACGAAGCTTATGCTTCCCGGTGTTCTAATCCCTGTTTTCACTGGTTCCTCCGTAGAGTAGAGCACCTTTACATGGTCAATTCCTCTGTTTCTAAGCTCTTTGCGAATAACTTTTGCCAGAGGGCACACGCTTGTCTTGCTGATGTCCGCAATTGTAAAGCGTGTCGGATCAAGCTTATTTCCTGTACCCATAGAGGAAATAACACGAACACCGGCCGCTTTAGATCTTTCAATGATTTCAAGTTTTGCTGCCACAGTGTCAACAGCGTCTACCACATAATCATAATAGCCAAAGTCGATTATGTTACCTGCCTCTCCCGGAAGGAAAAACAAATCGAAACGTTTTACCTTACATTCAGGGTTAATAGATGCTATTCTTTCAGCCATTGCAAAAGTCTTAGACTGACCTATATTATTACGAGTGGCAATAATCTGCCTGTTAATATTACTTTCGGCCACAGTGTCTCCATCAACCAGGTGAATTTCACCTACGCCTGCTCTTGCCAGCGCCTCACACACATGACCTCCCACGCCGCCAACGCCAAAGACAATAACCTTTGCCCGCACCAGTTTTTCCACGCCTTCACATCCTATCAGCATTTCCGTTCTGTCTAAAAAACTCACTTTCTCAGCTCCCCAATTATACTGTAAATCAACTCAGTTCTGTAACCTTTGGACTGCAGCCTTCTGGCTATCCTGCCAATGGTTTTTTCCGAGCACGGCGGCTCCTCACCTGCCATTCTAACCACCTTCAAGGCTTCTTCCATGGCCAGTGATTTCTCATCGAAGTCAAATTCCTCCTCAGCAAGAACATCCTCAATGGTGAATTCATCAACTCCAAGCTCCTTCAGGCCTCTTGCTGCCACAGATTTTCCTCTGCCCTTTTCAAGCTCGCGGCGAATATACATTCTGCAGTATTCCTCGTCATCGAGGTAGTGCATACTTTCCAGTTCCTTAACAACCCGATCAATTTCTTCCCGATCAAAACCCTCTCTGTCCAGGTATTTTCTCATCTCCCAAACGGTCCTTGGCCTTGACGAAAGTTTTTTTAAGGCTTTATCATATATATTCATTTTAATACTGCCCTTCCTTGCTCTGAAACTCCTCAATGTGAATACCGCTGCATTGTCCCTGAAAACATACTGCACCGGCAAATCCCGTTTCAGGGCTGAACTCATATAAATAATAGGTTTTGCCTTCCCACTCTACACTGCTGTTGAAATCACCTGACTCGTTCACAAGCTCCGGTCTCTTTCCGAATATGCCATCACCGGTACACTTGGCAAATGCTTCTGTCCTTGTCCATATTCTGTAAAAGGCTTCCCTTTTATCCTCTGCATTTTCAAAATAGCTTAATTCTCTTTCTGAAAAGATTCTTTTTGCAATCCGATGAAAACCGGTTCCTTTTTTGTACTGAATGTCCATGCCGCATGGTACTTCACTGAAAAGACATGCCCATAAATTCTCACTGTGGGACAGGGAAAACTCAATTTTACTCTTATCAAAGTAGGGTTTGCCTTTTTGATGGGTCAGAATACTTACAGGCCTTGCAGTTCCTATGTCATCGGCAAATAACGATGCACATTCCAGTATCATATTATACCCTTTTTCACCCTGCAAAAAACCGCCTCTGTACTTATACACAATGTTCATATGTATTGTCCCCTTTTTCATTTAAAAAAACGTGATGACATTTTACCATACCATCACGTTCTGATTCTATTCTGTATCCTTATCCTTTAGTCTGTCAATTACAAGTTCATACCCGCCTGCACCATATACCAGACACTTATTAATTCGGCTGATTGTTGCAGTGGAAGCTTTGGTGATTTCCTCGATTTCACTATATGTTTTCTTTTCAGCCAGCAGCTTTGCAACCTGCATACGCTGTGTCATCGCACGAAGCTCGTTTATAGTGCATACATCTTCAAAGAATCTGTAACATTCCTCCTGATTCTTTAACAACAGTATGGCCTCGAAAAACTCATCCATTACCTGACTTTTGAATCTTGAATCGTACCCCATAATACTAGCTCCTTTCACTTCTGTACTTAACAATCGTATATATGTTATCACAGTGAAGTATTAAAGTCAAAATTGTTTTTCGACGATTAAACTTTATTTTCTTAAGTATGCATTATTTCAACAGTGAAATCGCCTTTTTTAACTGGGCGTCTGTATCCTTTTTTGAACTTTTCTTTACTACATAGTCAGGCTTGATGCCCTTACCATGTATATGATTCCCTTCAGGTGAAAGATATTCCATAGTTGTCAGCTTAATCGAGGTATTGTCTTCTAAGACCTCCATAGTCTGAATGATTCCTTTTCCAAATGTCTTTGTTCCTACAATTTTTCCGCCTTTGTGATCCTTTATTGCAGCCGCGACTATTTCAGACGTACTGGCTGAATCACCGTCAACTAAAAGAACATATTTTAATTTTGTGCAGTTTCCGTCAGAATTATATACCTGTTCCTCGCCCTTTTTATTAATTGTCCTGGTTATTACACCTTCAGGCAGAAGCATGTCCGCAATATGAATACCGGCCTCGGCAACACCTCCACCATTACCGCGAAGGTCGATGATCAGACCCTTAAGCTCCTTGTTTTCCAGTTCCGTCAAAACCTCCTCAAACTGTTTATCCGTTTCATTATCAAAACTGGCAATGTAGATGTATCCATACTTTTTATCAATAACTGTCGAACCTACCGAAGGTTCCTCAATAGTTCCTCTGACCAGACGGACAGTTTTGCTCTTGCTGTCTCTTTCATATGTAACCTTAACCCGACTTCCCAGGTCACCTCTTAAGGCCTTCGCCACTTCGTCCATGTCCTTGTAGACCTTGCCGTCAACATGTGTGATAACATCTCCGGCTCTGATACCTGCCGAATCCGCAGGACTGTCTTTAATAACACGTCCTACTATATAGCGGCTCGGATCGTCTTTTGACTGGCTGAAAATAATACCGATTCCACCAAAGGTTCCACTAAAATACTCTGTTATTTTCTTCGTTTCGTCTTCGTTATAGTATGCGGAGTATTTATCGCCAAGGGACTCTACCAGAGACTTGTACACATTTTCCATCATCTTATCTTCATCAACATCCCAGAGAAAGTTGTTTTCGATAAGCATGTGCAGATTATACAGCTTGCCGTATTTTTCGGCTATATCCTCATACTTCTCATATTTTTTTGTATTTACCAGCGACATGCCGCTGACTGTCATCAGTCCATAACCAACTATCCCGACTACAAGTGCTGTAGCAATAATTGTGGCTACAATTGCCATAATAAATCTGGACTTTTTCATTCTAATCATAAACTCACCTTATTATTCTATGGACAAAACTGTAGTTTGCAGGTATTCTCTTCCGTTCCACGTCTGACACTCCAGAGTGCCCGTAATATTTCTGTATGTTCCTGACTTAAGAATTTCATCGAAAGCTGACGCATTTTTAAATATTACACAGGAATGCTCCCTGCCGTTTTCCAGCGTTGCCGTAAATCTGGTATACTGACCCTTCGAGCCCATTTTTTTCACATTGTCGGGTTTGCCTCTGAATGTAAATACCGGCTGAGGGTTTTCCGCTCCAAAAGGCTCCAGAAGTTCCAGTTCTTTTGCAAACTCCAGACACATATCATCTGCTTCAAGAAAAGCGTCCACTTCAAGCTTTTCCTCCATAAGGTCCGGTGTTTCCTTTATCAGTATTTCTATGGACTTGTTCAGATTCTTTCTAAGCACATCCACATTTTCCTTTTTCATGGTAAAGCCACATGCTGCAGCATGTCCGCCAAACTTTATGAAAAGGCTGCTGTTTTCCTTTAGCATCCGGTACAAATTCACTCCCGGAATGCTTCTGCCTGTTCCCTTTACTAATCCATCGCCTATTGACGTTACGATTACAGCAGGCTTGTAATACTGTTCTTTAATCTTTCCGGCAACGATTCCGGTAATTCCTTCATGAGCGTCTTCAAGCTCAATCACAAGGAAACTGTCTTCAGAATACTTTTCAGCTATCAGTTCCTCGCACTCCGCAAAAGTAGCTTCCTGCCTGCTTTTTCTCATGTTATTAAACTTTACAAGTTTTGATACTCCGGCTCTGGCGTCTTCTGTGTTCTTTGCCATCATTACTTCTGCCGCAGTGTAAGCGTGTTCCATTCTGCCTGCAGCGTTAATGTGCGGCACAATGGCAAAGGAAACATTCCCGGAATTTATTTTTCCTTTTTCCAGGCTGACGCCCTCTATCAGGCTGCTTACCCCTGCACGCTCTGTAAGGTTAAGCATTCTGATACCATATTTTGCAATTGTTCTGTTTTCATCAATGAGAGGAACAATATCACCGATAGTGCCAATGCCAACAACATCCAGAGTTCTTGTTACAACTGACTTTGGCAGGCCGGTTACATTTACAATGGCCTGAGCCAGCTTGAATGCGACACCCACTCCTGCAAGTCGTTTGAAGGGATATTGACATCCCGGCTGCATAGGATTAATAACAGGGCAGTCTGCTATTCTGTCCGCTATTGTATGATGGTCTGTGACCAGAATCTTCAGTCCCAGAGACTTTGCGTATTCTACTTCTTCAAATGACACGCTTCCGCAGTCTACGGTCACGATAAGGTCCACATTGTCAGCTTTGATTTTCTCGATTGCTTTGCAGTTCAACCCGTAGCCCTCGTCAAATCTGGAAGGAATGTAGTATGTAAGGTTATCTGTAAGGTTGGACAGTACCTCCATAAGCACGGTAGTAGAAGTAATTCCGTCTGCATCATAATCTCCGAAAATGCAGATTCTCTCACCCTGATCGATTGATGACAGTATTAAATCCACTCCTTCTTCCATATTCAAGAGCAGGAATGGATCGTAGGTCTTTTTCGGTTTATCAGAGAGGAACTCTGAAATTTCAGAGTCCCCCACAATTCCTCTTTTATTTAGTATTTCTTCTAATTTTGGATGTATTTTCATATTTATCTTTCTACAGGTATCCCATAGGATTTACGTATTCACCGTTTACTCTCACTTCAAAGTGGCAGTGAGGACCTGTTGACCAGCCTGTTGACCCTACATTTGCAATAACCTGACCTCTGGATACAGTCTGTCCTGCACTTACTGACAGTGAGCTGTTATGCCCGTATAGAGTACTGATGCCACTGCCGTGGTCAATAATTACAGCGTAACCGTATCCTCCATACCAGTCAGCAAGAATAACTGTTCCTGACTCAGCTGCATATACAGGGTCTCCGTAACTTGCGCCAATATCTATTCCTGTATGTCCGGTGTAAATTCCTGTAATCGGATGAATTCTTCCGCCGAACTCAGATGTTATGTATCTTGAATCTGTCGGCCACATAAACTGTCCGCTGCCTGTGTATTCAGGCTGCTTGTTTCTGTTTGCCGCCTGAAGCTCTTTAATCAGGTCACCGATTCTCTGTGCTTCAGCATTTAAATCATCCAGCTTGTCCTGAAGATTTCTCTTCTTCACATCCAGCGCATCTTTCTTTTCCTGCGCTTCCTGCTTTTCTGCATCTAGAGCTTCCTGCTCTTTCTTCAGCGACTCTCTCTTTTGTTTCAGTTCTGCCTGCTGTTCCTGAAGAGTTGTAATGGTATCCTGGTCATTTTCATATATTCTCTGAATCATCTCCACATTGGAAAGGAATTCCGATAAGCTGTTTGATCCAAAGAGAACATCCAGAAATCCTACCGAGCCATTCTTGTACATTACTCTAAGTCTTTTGTTAAGCTCTGTTTCTGATTCGGCAATTTCTTTTTCTGTCTTCTGAATTGATGCAGTAGCCTCGTTGATTTCGCCTATTTTCTGATTAATCTGATTCTGAATCTGGTCAATTTCACTCTGTCCGTCTTCAATCTCATCAACAAGTTCATTCATTTCCTGTTCAACTTTATCGCGGTTGCTTTCCACGTCTTCCAGTTCCTGCTGCTGTTCGGAAATGCTTGTTCCGTATACAACCGCACCGGTACTGAAGGTGAAAACAAGACACACTGATAAAGCAACTGCTGCTGCCTTCTTTTTAAATTTCATGAAATAATCCTTTCTAATCTTCCTCTAGGTTCTTAAGAACTTTCTCATTGAAATAATACTTCCGCAGGCACCGATGCTTACTCCTATTGCCAGGAATATGCATACAAGATTGCCCGCAAGATATCCTGCCGGAACCAGTGGTGATGAGATAATTGTCATTACCTGGATTCCGATTAAATCCACTACCTTGGAATATGCAATAAAGGTTATCAGTGCGGAAAGTAATGAGGAGATGATACCGATAATCACGCCCTCTACAAGGAACGGTCCTCTTATGAACCAGTTAGTTGCACCGATATAACTCATAATTGATATTTCCTTGGCCCTTGCAAATACTGTCAGCTTTATTGTATTAGATACGACAATAACTGATACTACAACAAGGAATCCCATAATAATAAGGGCTGTAAGCTGTAAAAAGTCTGTTACTTTTGTCAGCTTCTCTACAGTTTCTTTATAGTACTTAACATCTTCCACGCCATCAAGGGTCTTTGCAAACTCAGTAATCTTATCGGCGTCTTCCAGATGTTTAACCTCAATAATCAGAGAACTTGGAAGAGGATTCTTGTTCAGTGAATCAAGCAGATATCCGCTTTCGCCCCATCTCTGCTTCATTATTTTAAGGGCATCCTCTTTGCTTCTGAACTGAACGTTTTCAACATCTTTTCTGCTCTGTATGTCAGTCATCATCTGCTGAACCTGACTTTCGCTGCAGTCATCCTTTATAAAGATTTCCACCTGCTCAAAATCTGACTTGACCATTTCAGAGAAAAGGTTGACATTCACTGTTATTACGAAGAACATACCAAGAATAAGCATCATTGCAGTAATTGCACATATTGATGCAAATCCCATTCCTTTATTTCTTCCAAGCTGCCGGAATGCCTGTCGGATATTATAACTGACTGTTCTCATCTTCAGGCACCTCCTCTTGTTCTGTTATCTGCTCTCCATCTTCTGTTAGCGTAGAGTCCTCATCTGAAACATCTTCCGGAATTTCCCGGGCATTATCTTCTGCAGTCTCTTCAGCTGCCTCCTCAAAAGCCTCTTCAGCTGCCTCATCCGACGCCTCTTCTGCAAAACCATACTGTCCAAATTCATCTCTGACAATATGACCATTGTCTATTGCCACCACTCTCTTCTTCATGCGGTCAACAATATCTTTGGCATGTGTAACCATTAGAATTGTAGTTCCCGTAATATTAATCTGGTTCAGCAGATCCATTATTTCTGCCGCTGTGTCCGGGTCAAGATTTCCTGTAGGCTCGTCCGCAATCAAGACCGTAGGATTGTTGATGATTGCTCTTGCAATTGCAACTCTCTGCTGTTCACCTGCCGACAGCTCATTAGGATACTTGTCCGACTTGTCAGAGATACCTACAAGGGCAAGCACTTGAGGTACCTTCTTTCTTATCATTCTCTTTGACTTGTGCAGTATTTCCATTGCAAAGGCAACGTTTTCAAATACCGTCTTATTTGGCAGCAGTCTGAAATCCTGCCATACAATGCCTATGCGCCTTCTTAGCTGAGGTACTTCTCTGTTGCTCAGACGGGTAACCTCTTTGCCGTCTACTTTGATACTTCCGGAATCAGCATTGATTTCTTTCAGAATCAGCTTAATAAATGTAGATTTACCTGCGCCACTTGGACCAACCAGAAAGACAAAGTCGCCTTTTTTTATGCGAATACTTGCATTCTCAAGTCCAACATTTTGGCCGTCATAAATCTTTGTTACGTTGTCAAATATAATCATACGGAATCCTTTCCTTTATTTATACATTTACATACACTGTAATTATACAACAATTCACGTTGAATTCAAAGTAAAAACGGCAATTTTCACGATTCCTTCACATTCCTATTTAAGGTAATTTACCTTGAGCTCTATCTGGTCAGGCAGACCCTTCATGTCGGCTTTGACAACTGCATACGGATAGCTTTTCACCTGAGCCAGCCGTTCCGGATGTTCGGGGTCAGCAAAATCCGCATACACTGTGAGGACACTCTTTTCCTCTTTTGCAGAAAGCTCCATTTTATCCACACTTACTTCAAAACCCGTTGTGGGTTTTGTTCCCCTTGTAACTACAACGAAGATTTCATTGCCCACCTTACAGGCAAAAGCCCTTTCCATGTCGCGATACTCCGGTATAATGTCCGCCTCCAGTTCACGGGGAATCATTTTTTCCGACAGTGGCTGAAAATCCACCTTCGCCGGGCCGATACTTATTCCGAAGTACACCATCAGACCGATGAGCAAAACCGCTGCAAGGACAATAACTGCAAACTGCTTTTTCATAAAAATACCCTCCTCATGACAATTTATGGGGAGGGTATTCCTATTATTACATTAAACCTTTAACTGCTGCTACAATATCTGACGCTGTCATGCCGTATTTTGCCTTTAATTCATCAGGTTTTCCTGATTCACCGAAGGTATCCTTCTGACCTACCATAGCCATCTTTGCAGGAGCCTTCTGGCAAAGTACTTCTGCAACTGCACTTCCAAGACCACCGATTACTGAATGTTCTTCACAAGTTACAATCTTTCCGATTTCTTCAGAAGCCTTTACAATGATTTCTTCATCGATAGGCTTGATAGTATGCATGTCGATTACTCTGACTTCGATACCTTCAGCAGCAAGAGTCTCAGCCGCTGCCATTGCTTCTGCAACCATAATTCCCGTTGCGATAACAGCAGCATCCTTACCTTCTCTAAGTACATTTGCTTTTCCGATTTCGAACTGTGCATTCTCATTATAGAATACAGGAACTGCTGCTCTTCCAAGTCTCACATATGCAGGACCTTCGAAAGCAATAGTCTTCTTTAGAAGTGCTTTTGCACTCACTGCATCACAAGGATTTACAACTGTCATTCCCGGAATAGTTCTCATAAGAGCAATATCTTCGAAAGTCTGGTGGCTGGCACCGTCTTCACCCACTGTAATTCCTGCGTGAGTTGCACAAACCTTAACATTTGCACCTGTATACCCTATTGAGTTTCTGATAATCTCAAATGCTCTTCCTGAAGCAAACATTGCAAAGGTAGATGCACATACAGTCTTGCCGGACAGTGCGATACCGGCAGCTGCTGCGTATAGATTCTGTTCTGCAATACCCATGTTGAAGAATCTGTCAGGGTATGCTTCTCCGAATTTCTTTGTCATTGTTGAACCTGAAAGGTCGGCATCCATAACTACAAGATTTGGATTTTCAGCACCTACTTTAACTAAAGTTTCGCCATATGCGGCTCTTGTTGCAATTTTATCTGCCATTAGAATTCACCTCCAAGTTCTTCAATTGCCTGTTTAGCCTGTTCGTCTGAAGGAGCTTTTCCGTGCCATCCTGCATTATCTTCCATAAAGGATACTCCTCTTCCTTTATGAGTGTGCGCGATAATTACAGTCGGTTTACCCTGACATGCTCTTGCATTGTCAAAGGCATTAAATATTTCTTCGAAGTCATGTCCATCGATTTCAACAACATTCCATCCGAATGCTCTGAATTTCTCATCGATTGGGTTTACTTTCATTACATCGTCATTTTTTCCGTCGATCTGCAAGCCGTTATTGTCTACGATTGCAACCAGGTTGTCAAGTCCGTAATGTGCAGCTGCCATTGCAGCTTCCCATACAAGACCTTCCTGAAGTTCTCCGTCTCCAAGAAGTGTGTAGATTCTTCCCGGATTCTTGTCAAGCTTGTTTGCCATTGCCATACCTACACACACAGAGATTCCCTGTCCCAGTGAACCTGTTGACATTTCAATGCCGGGAACTTTATGCATATTTGGATGTCCCTGGAACTTGCTGCCAAGCTTACGAAGCTGAAGAGTATCTTCCACAGGGAAATATCCTCTTTCTGCAAGTACTGCATACTGAACAGGGGCAGCATGTCCCTTTGAAAGAACAAATTTATCACGGTTTTCCATCTTAGGATTTGCCGGATCAATGTTCATCTCTTTAAAGTAAAGAGCAGTTACAATTTCTGCTGCAGAAAGTGAACCGCCTGGATGCCCGGAACCGGCACTATGTACCATATGGATAATATCTGTTCTGACTTTTCTGGCCAATTCTTCATACTGTTTTGTTTCCATTATTGTCCTCCGTTTATAATATACACTATATAATACAGACTGCAAAAATAGGCTGAAAACCCATAATTTCCAGCCCATTATTATCATAACAACTACACCTGATGATTCTCTTTGGTACTGATACCCAGGCTTACACTCAGTGCCCGGTTTACACTGGGCAGCTGTGCCTCATCGAGAGAACCAATGTGTTCCTTAAGTCTTCGCTTATCAATAGTTCTAAGCTGTTCCAGAAGAACTACCGAATTCTTGCTAAGTCCGCCGTCAGCAGCTGCTAACTCAACGTGAGTCGGCAGGTTTGCCTTTGTCTTTGACGTAATGGCGGCCACAATTATTGTGGGGCTGTATTTATTTCCTATATCATTTTGAACTACAAGTACTGGTCTGATTCCGCCCTGTTCAGAGCCGACAACCGGACTGAGATCAGCGAAGTAAAGGTCTCCTTTCTTCACTATCAAAGCCCAACACTCCTTGTCTTAATCTACTAAATTCTTAAGAGCTAAAGGTAGGTTGTTAACTATATCACTAGCGATAAGTCCATACGTGCCAAGACTTTCTGCCGCTATATCTCCGCTCATTCCATGCACAAACACTCCTGCTCTGGCAGCATCACCGGCCGAAAGACCCTGCCCTGCAAAAGATGCGATAACACCCGTCAAAACATCGCCGGAACCGGCAGTTGCCATTCCCGGATTGCCTGTAGTATTAGTATATGCATCATCCTCAGATACGGCTACCAGTGTGTTTTCACCTTTAACAACAGCGATGCATCCATACTTGCCAACCAGCATTTCTGCCAGTTCCAGTTTAGTAAAATCCTTCGCTGAAGTATCTCCTATCTCTTCTCTCAATAACCTTCCCGCCTCCACAATGTGAGGTGTCATAATAACAGATGCGTCTCTTTCCTTTATCAAAACCTGCAGATTGCTGTTTACAGCAACGGTATTCAGACCGTCCGCATCAATTACTATGGTTTTATCGTATACATTAAGTATCTCTGTAAGAATAATCTCTGTTTTCTTACCAACTCCCATTCCCGGGCCTATAGCTACAGCGTCATACTGCATCAGGTCATCCTTGACGTCATCCCACCCGGTACATATTACTTCAGGAACAGAAATCTGAAGAACAGGGAAATTCTCTAAAGGTGTGCAGACCTTTACCAGTCCGCTGCCGCTTCGCATAGCCGCCTTCGAAGCAAATACCGATGCTCCTGCCATGCCTACTGATCCGCAGATCAGCAGGACCTTTCCGCAATTCCCTTTATGTACATCTGCGGGACGCTTTCTAATAACAGTATTAACAAATTCCTTTTCAGTTAAACCTCTAATCTTCATTTTTTCTTCCTTACAGGTTCAGGAACAGTGACGCCATTGCAAAATATATGGATAAGGCAACCATATCTGATACTGATGAGATTGCCGGATTTGCAATTAATGCAGGGTCAAGCTTGAACATCTTAACCACAAGCGGTACCATACTTCCCAGTATTTTTGCAAACACTACAATAAGAAGCATTGCAACACAGACTGTCAGAGCAATTTCAGGACTGTTTCCATCCAGCAGACAGACTCGTCCAAAGTTTACCACACTTAAAACGCTTCCCACAATCAGACCAATTCTCAGTTCTTTCCACAAAACCTTTATAATATCTGATGTATCTACCTCATTGGTTGCCAGACCACGTATAATAAGGGTTGCCGCCTGTGAGCCGGTATTACCGCCTGTACCCATAAGCATCGGCATGTATGCAACCAGACAGATAATCTGTGACAGTTTTCCCTCAAATTTAGTAATAATCATTCCTGTAAAAATATATGCTACCATCAGAATCAGAAGCCAAGGCAGACGGTTAAGAGCATGCTGCCACACAGACATGTCAAGATAACCCTTGTCGGAGTTCTCCCAGTCGATAACTCCGTTCATTCTTTCGATATCCTCTGTAGCCTCTTCTTCCATAACGTCCAGAATATCGTCGACAGTAATGATACCCACAAGACGATGTTCATTATCAACTACCGGAATAGCCAGGAAACCGTACTTCTTAAAGTCTTCTGATACATCTTCCTGGTCATCATATACGTTTTCAAAAACGTAATCGGTAACCATGATGTCTTTTATCTTTACATCTTCATCTGAAATAACCAGTGTACTCAGAGAAACTATTCCAAGAAGCTTTCTGCCGTTATCTCTGACATAACAGGTATAGACAGTTTCTGCGTCCATACCTTCGCTCTTGATATGATCGAGAGCTCTCTTGACGTTCCACTCCTTGTCCAGACTGATATAGTCAGGAGTCATCAGACTACCCGCACAGGTGTCTGGATAGTTAAGGAAGGTGTTAATCAGTTTTCTTTCATTTTTCGGTGTATTTTCCAGAATTTTATTTACTACATTGGCAGGCAGTTCTTCCAGAACGTCAATCTTATCATCGAAGTCCAGTTCGCTTACAATGTAGTCAAGTTCCTTATCCGTAATCGCATTAATAATATCTATCTGCGTATCGGAGGACAGTTCTGCAAATACTTCAACTGAAATGTCCTTACGAAGAAGTCTGAACAGAATAATCGTCTTATCGATGTCAGATTCTTCGCATATTTCTTCCAGTAACTCAGCAATGTCTACTGCATTATACTTAAGCAGTTCATCCCTTGCCTGGAAGTATTTCTTTTCTTCTAGCCACTCAATAATTTTCTCTAGGGATTCTTCCATTAAAATATCTGTATCCAGAGTTCTGTTATCCATTTTAACGACCCCCTTCCTTATAGTTTCTGACATTCAATTATACCCAAAAATCCCTTATATTTCAACCCATTTTAACTTAATAATCTTCGGTTTTTCAGTGAAATAAACTATCATTTTATCCCCTTGACGCACTATTAACAAAGTGTTATATTGAAGTTGCGGTTAATAACGTAATGATTATTTTTTATAATGAGGAGAGTAAAAGGAAATGGGCAAATTAGTAGAGCAGTACATTGCTATTGCTAAAAAAAGAAACCCTGGCGAACCAGAGTTCCTACAGACAGTTGAAGAAGTATTAACATCAATCGAACCTGTACTTGAAGCACACCCTGAATATGTTGAAGCAGGACTGGTAGAAAGACTAATCGAACCTGAAAGAGGCATCAGCTTCAGAGTACCTTGGGTTGACGACAACGGCAAAGTTCAGGTTAACAGAGGTTACAGATACGAATTCAACAGTGCTATCGGACCTTACAAAGGCGGTTTAAGATTTGCACCTAACGTATATCCTGGAATCATTAAATTCTTAGGATTTGAACAGATTTTCAAGAACAGCTTGACAGGTCTTCCAATCGGAGGAGGAAAAGGTGGAGCTGACTTTGATCCAAACGGAAAATCAGATGGAGAAATCATGCGTTTCTGTCAGGCTTTCATGAGCGAACTATTCAGACACATCGGACCTTACACTGATGTTCCTGCAGGTGACCTGGGTGTTGGTGCAAGAGAAATCGGATACTTGTTCGGCCAGTACAAGAAATTAGCTAACAGATATGAAGGCGTTTTAACTGGTAAAGGCTTAGCATACGGCGGATTACACGGAAGAACTGAAGCTACAGGATACGGAATCGTATTCTTCGCAAGAGAAATGCTGAAAGCAAACGGCGAAGAATTAGCAGGTAAGACTGTTGCTCTTTCAGGTTTCGGTAACGTTACATGGGGAACAGCTCAGAAGCTGAACCAGCTGGGCGCTAAGGTTATTACAATTTCCGGACCTGACGGATATATCTACGATCCAGACGGAATCACACCGGGCGAAAAGGAAGACTACTTACTTGAATTAAGAGGTTCCGGAAAGAACATCTGCGCACCATATGCAGACAAGTTCCCTGGAGCAACATTCTATCCTGGAGAAAAACCTTGGGGAGTTAAGGCAGATCTTTACATCCCATGTGCTACTCAGAACGAAATCCACTTAGCTGACGCTGAAAAGATGGTTGCTAACGGATGTAAGTTCCTTTGCGAAGGATCAAACATGCCTACAACTAATGAAGCAATCAAGTATCTTCAGGATAACGGCGTTATTGTTGGACCATCCAAGGCTGCTAACGCAGGCGGCGTAGCTTGCTCATGTATCGAAATGGGACAGAACGCAGGTCACACTGTATTCTCACCTGAACAGGTATACGAACAGCTTGAATCAATTATGGTAAACATCCACAAGCACTCAGCTGAAGCTGCTGAAAGATACGGCTTAGGTTATGACCTTGTTAAGGGTGCAAACATTGCCGGATTCGAAAAGGTTGCACAGGCTATGATGGCTCAGGGTATTGTATAATCAGTAACCGGACAACAGATTACAGTTTAATAAGTCCATAATAGGAGGCTGTCGCATTAACGCGGCAGCCTCTCGTATTATATGTTCATATCAATTATCTCTCCTGCATTGGCAAGATACAGGTAGGCTTCTTTAACCGGCTTGCCCTGAGCTTTCTCGATAGCCATCTTGTATATGCGAAGCTGCTCCCGATAAGTGTTCCTCAGTCGCTCATACTCCTCTTCTCTAGGCTTGCCTCGGTCTATCCGGTTTGTCTTATAGTCTATCAGCACATAGCTGTCATCTTCCTCAAAGAAGCAGTCAATAATACCCTGAACCAGAACAGATTCTCCATTTCGTTCCATCTTTAGAACAAAAGGTTTCTCCTTTTCCAGTCTTCCATTATCACAGGCTGCAGCAGCTCTCTGTCCAACATCGGTTTTGAAAAATTTCTGAATATTCTCTAATCTCACTGCAGAAGCTTCTTCTTCAGTAAGGATTTCTTTTTCAGTCATTTCGTTAAGAGTCTCTTTTAGATAACCCGGGTCACAGTTTCCTGCTTTTGTAAAATCTACATATTCCATGACTGCGTGATATATATTTCCCTTTTCAGCTGCTGTCAGCTTCCTTTCTTCAGCCATAAAAGAAGGTGTCTTCAGTGAAATTTCTGAAGCTTTAGAATCATCCCGGTTCAGTTCAGAAACGGAGTACTTCTGCTTGTCATTTGCCGGCTCTCCATAAGGGTACACAAAATTCAGCCGGGACTCTATTTCCGCAAGACAGTCAGCATCGGGACGCTCAGCCATCTGTTCCTCTTCACTTGGCCTGTCAAAAACACCGGTATCTACAAGGCCTCTCTGCCTTCCCCTCCCCGGGATGTATTCAAGGGCAGAAGCAGGCATAACCAGCTTGTTTTTTACAAAACCCACCATGTCCAGGTAGTTTTTATCGCCTGAAATAAAAGCTTCCGGATCTCCTGAATATTTTGAACCATCCCTGGTAGTTCCAACCAGGTAAAGAATATCCTTGGCACGGGTCATTGCTACATACAGGATTCTCTTTTCCTCCTGCACTTCTTCCTGTTTGACCTTTCGTGCAATGAGCTGCTGAACTATAGTCTTCTTAAGCCACTTCTCCTCATAATTAACCAGAGTCAGTCCCAGTCCTATATCCTTATGAAGTGACACCCCGGCCTCATTTTTGGAATAAGTAAGATTTCTTCCCATTCCGCATACTATCACCATAGGAAACTCAAGTCCCTTGCTTTTATGAATAGTCATAATTCGTACCAGATCATCCTGCTCTCCAAGGAGTTTAACCTGGCCCACAGAAACTTTCTTAGCCTTAACCTTTTCTATATATTTAATAAATCCGAACAGAGAAACCTGCCTGTCACCGGTAAAGCTCTCCGCCTTGTCTATGAGAACCCGCAGATTAGCCTGTCGCTGGGTTCCTCCCGGCATAGTTCCCATCTGCATGTAATACCCTGTTTCAGTAAGCAGTTTCCACAGAAAAGACCCCAGAGGCATAGTCCCGGAAAGCTCCTTCCAGTGAGAAAGTTTTGATAATACGCCTACACACTTCTGACGCAGTGCAGGATTGCGGCCTTCATTGGCGTATGCCATAAAAGCACTGCAATACGAACCTTCTCTGAACTGTCCGCGGACTCTCGCCAGCTCACTTGCGCTGAAATTAAATATCTCTGAGTGAAGTGCGCTGATTAAAGGAACATCCTGCATCTTGTTGTCAATAATGCTTATCAGATTCATGAATACATTGATTTCCATAGTATCAAAGTATCCGTCACTGTCATCCACAAATGAATCAATTCCGCTTTCCTTCAGAACATTATAGAATGTGGAGGCATAATTTCGAACACCTCTCATTAGTATTACAATATCCCGCTTTTCCAGAGGCCTTGTAACGTCAGCCTTGTGGTCATAGAAAGGCTGACCCAGGTGCTCATTTATTATATCACATACCTTCAGTGCCTCTATTTCCGTAGCCTTCAGCTCCATAATTTCAGGGTCGGCGCCCTCCAGATCTTTTGTATCAATAATTACAGTCTTCGGCTCCATGTTATACGGTCCCTGATAGTCCACCCCCGGATACAGCATGGCATCCTTGTCATAGCCGTCCATTATTTCTTTAAAAATATCATTAATGCCTGCAAGGATTTTGGACTTGCTACGGAAGTTCTGGTTCAGGTCAATCTTTGTAGAATTATCAGAATGGGAATATTCGTCATATTTGCGCTGAAAAATTTCCGGCTCAGCCAGACGGAACTTGTATATACTCTGCTTAATATCGCCTACCATAAACAGGTTATCCGGTCTTTTGATTCTGGATATAATTTCTTCCTGCAGCACATTTGTATCCTGGTATTCATCAATAAAGATATACTCAAACTTATCCCTGTAATAATCACAGATTTCCTGATTCTCCAGGATTGAAAGAGCAAAATGCTCTATGTCGTTAAAGTCCACCAGGTTCTTTGCGGCCTTAGCTTTCCTGAACCTCTCGTCAAAACCCATTAGCAGCCGGCGAAGTGTTTCTGCCTCAGGAACAGTCTCATTCATTTCTAGAATACTGTTTTTCAGTTCCTCATCATCCAGATACTCTTTCACAGCTGCCGCCGTTTCTCTTGCATTTTTTCCAAGTGCCTGAAGCCTGTCTTTGCAGTCTGCGTAAATCTCCTTTTCATCTTTTTTCGGACTGAGCCTGTCCGTTTCAAAAGCCGTAACCGCCGCCTTGATAGGGTTTATACTTCCTTCATTTTCGTATTGCTCAAAAGCAGACTCTAAAGGGGCTGTTTCCTTCTCATTTACCTTTTCAGCAAGTCTGTCAAGGCCGTAATAATCCAGTATTTCCTCACGTTTTCTTGCCAGTTTGAGAATTTGTTCCGCAGACTCCAGTACGAGCCTGTCAATCATCTGCTGCAGCAGACTCCCCTGATATTCATCAGGTGTACGCTTAAGCTCTTCTATGCTCTCATCCAGCCACTTCCACGGATATGGCAGTGCCTGAAGTGAATTATAGGTATTATCGATTATATTTCTTACTTTTTTCAGATTTCTGCCGGAGCTGTATTTGTTGAGGAAGCTGTAGTAATCATCCCTGCCTTCCAGAAAACAGTCTTCTAGGAGGCTGTCCATTGACTCCTCTTTCAGAATGGCTCTCTGAGAATCATCACATATTGCGAAGCTGGGTTCTATGTCCTGACTGTAGAAAAATGTTCTTATCACTTCAAGTGCAAAAGCGTGAAAAGTGCTGATATTTGCCCTGCCAAGAAGGTTCAGCTGCTCTCTCAGTGCCGGGCCGTTTGCAGGGTTTTCTTCAATTTCCCTGTATATGGCATTTCTAATTTTTTCCTTCATTTCTGAAGCAGCTGCATTTGTAAATGTAACAACAAGCATTTTATCTATGGGAACTCCGTCTTCCAGAATAAGCCTTTTTATACGCTCCACAAGAACAGCAGTCTTCCCTGATCCTGCTGCTGCCGCTACCAGCATATTGGAATTTCTCTCTTCTATTGCCTGTCTCTGCTTTTCAGTCCATTTCATCGCAAAACTCCCCATTTACATTATTGTCTTCCCTTGATTATACCAAAAATTTTGGTATAATGAAAACGATATTGATTTGTAGACGGGAGAAAAGATTATGGAACTAAGTAAGAAACCAACTATGCTGATGATTCTCGATGGCTACGGCTTAAATGACAATGAAAAAGAATCCAACGCTATCAGAAACGCAGTAAAACCAAATTTAGACAAAATTTTTGAAAAATATCCTTGGACCAGACTGAATGCGTGTGGTCTTGCAGTGGGTCTTCCTGAGGGACAGATGGGTAACTCAGAAGTGGGACACCTTAACATTGGTGCAGGCAGAATTGTCTACCAGGAGCTGACTAAAATTACAAAGGCCATCGAAGACGGGGACTTCTTCGAAAACCCTGCTTTAACAGAGGCTATGGATCACGTTATCGCTAACGATTCAGCACTGCATCTTCTTGGGCTTCTGTCAGACGGAGGCGTACACAGTCATATTTCGCATCTGTTTGCTTTGATAGATATGGCAAAGAGAAAGGGAATAGAAAAAGTTTACATCCACTGCTTCCTTGACGGAAGAGACGTGCCGCCAAGATGTGCTAACGAATACATCAGCGCTCTTGAAGAACATATGAAAAAGGTCGGCACAGGACAGATTGCAACTGTTTCCGGACGTTACTATGCAATGGACAGGGACAACAGATGGGAAAGAGTAAGCCAGGCTTATGATGCTATAACCTTAGGCCGCGGCATGGATAGTGCAACAGGATGTGCTGCAGTTGACGGTGCATATGTTCGCGATGAAAATGACGAATTCGTTAAACCAACTGTAGTTGCAGGAGTAAACGGAACTGTAAACTCCGGAGATGCTATGATAATGTTTAACTTCAGACCGGATAGAGCCAGAGAAATTACAAGAGCATTTGTTGACCCGGACTTTACCGGTTTTGACAGAGAAAAGAAAATTGAAAATCTGAAGTATGTCTGCATGACCAGATATGATGCAACTATGCCTAACGTACTTGTTGCGTTCCCGCCTCAGACTCTGACTAATACTTTCGGCGACTATATTTCCTCTTTAGGTATGAAGCAGCTGAGAATTGCCGAAACAGAAAAATATGCACACGTTACTTTCTTCTTTAATGGCGGTGTGGAAGAGCCTTGTGAAGGCGAAGACAGAATTCTGATTCCGTCTCCAAGCGTTGCTACATATGACCTTCAGCCTGAGATGAGTGCATTCACTTTAACAGAAAGAGTTCTTGAACAGATTGAGTCAGAAAAGTATGACTGCATTATTCTGAACTTCGCAAATGCTGACATGGTAGGTCACACAGGTGTTATGGGAGCCGCGGTTTCAGCTATTGAGGCTCTTGACAAGTGTGTTCCTCAGATTGTGGATGCGGTAATTGCCAAGGGTGGCCAGATTCTCTTAACTGCTGACCACGGTAACGCTGACTGCATGACTGACTGCAATGGAAATATTGTTACGGCTCACTCACTGAATCAGGTTCCGCTGGTTTGGATTTCTGCCGATTCTGAAGGGCTTAAGGGAGCAGATGTTCTTGCAGAGGGCGGTAAACTTGCAGACATCGCACCTACTATGCTCACATTAATGGGCCTGGAAATTCCTTCCGAAATGGACGGCAACAACCTGCTGAAATAACAGAATATAATGAAAAAGGGAAACCATCTCTCTGTAAGCTGTACAGCATATGGTTTCCCTTTCTTATTCTTATAAAAGCTCTAATATTTCTTCTTTCGGTCTTGCTCCGACTGCTTTGTTTGCAACGTTTCCGTCCTTAATTACTACCAGCATCGGAATACTCATTACTCCAAATTTTGCAGCCAGTTCCATTTCTTCGTCCACATTGATTTTGCCGACTTTAATATCTTCCCTTTCTTCGGCAATCTCATCTATAATCGGACTCACCATTCTGCAAGGTCCGCACCATGCTGCCCAGAAATCCAGCAGTACCGGCTTATCTGACTTCAAAACCTCTTCTTCAAAATTATTCTTGTTAATATTAATTACTGACATTTCTTTATCCTCCTTTTTCTTTTGCTTTATTTAAATCTTAAACAGTCTCACCTGTCCAGCTGTTTATTCCGCCGAACTCAACAATATTAGTATATCCCAGAGCGGCCAGTTTCTCCGATGCCTGCTTGCTGCGGTTTCCGCTCCGGCAGTAAACCAGAATCAGCCGGTCTTTGTCAGGAAGCTCTGCAACAGGGTCACTTCCAATGTTTTCGTTGGGTACATTTATCGCATCTGGTATGTGTCGCTCCGCGTATTCCTCCGGCGTCCTCACATCCAGTATAATGTAATTATCCTCACTTTCCATTATAGCCATAGCCTCGTCTGCGCTCACCTGTCTGTATGCGGCTTCTTTCTCGCTTTTTCCGCATCCCGTAAGCATTGCTATCAGTCCCACCATTATCAAAACCCCCACAGTCATAACAGTCTTTTTCATATCTTTGTACCTCGGTTTGTCGTTTATTGCTTTTTATGACTCTAATATATACTAATATTATACCCTCGTCTGTGACTTTATCACATTATATTCCTTGACATGGAATTTTTTTTTACTATATTCTATCTGAAGGGGGGACTATTATCTATGGAAAAGAAAGTTACAGGAAGAATCATTTCACAGGAAAAAGGATTATACAGGCTGCTATGCGAAAATGTGGAGTACCTGGCAGAGGTGTCCGGGAAAATGAGATATAACGCAGAAAATGCATCAGACTTTCCTGCAGTAGGCGATTATGTGGAGGCTGAAACGGGAGATTCTGCAGAAAGCCATGCAATTATACACAGAATCCTGCCACGTAAAAGCGTTTTTATCAGGAAAGCAGCCGGTACAGGTCACAGAGATCAGGTTGTTGCAGCAAATATTGATACTGTTTTCATATGTATGTCCTTAAATAATGATTTTAATATAAGAAGGCTTGAAAGATACCTATCTATCGCCTGGGACAGTGGTGTATCACCTGTTATCGTCCTTACTAAATCAGACTTATGTTCAGATATAGATACATACCTCTGGGAGGTTGAAGGCGTTGCCTTTGGAACGAATGTTGTCGTAACATCTTCATTTGAAGAAGATGGCTATGCAAAGATTCTCCCATATATCGAACCCGGCAAAACAATCGCTCTGATAGGTTCATCAGGTGTTGGAAAATCCACGCTTATCAACAGACTGACCGGTGAGGACAGACTGGAGACAAACGGTCTTCGAAATGATGATAAAGGTCGTCATACAACTATCCGAAGAGAACTGGTTATCTTAGAAAACGGTGCAATGGTCATAGATACACCGGGCATGAGGGAGCTGGGACTCTGGGATGCGGAAGAAGGACTGGAGAGGGCTTTTGCAGACATAGAGCAGCTGGCAAACCGGTGCAGATTCCAGAACTGCAGCCATACAAGCGAGCCCGGCTGTGCAGTCAGAGCAGCCATTGAAAGCGGAGACCTTCCTGAGGAACGCTGGCTTTCCTATGAGAAACTACGTGCAGAGAATCGCTATGCGGAAAATGCCGACGAATATCTGGCAGAAAAGAAACGTAAATTTAAGGAAATCTCTAAAATAAACAAAGCCAACAGACGAAAATAATTCAGAGAAAAAAATGTGGGAATCATATTAATATGATTCCCACTCTTTTTTTCCGGTGTTCTTTTCCCTTTAATCACTCTTTAATCACATACTCTTGGAATCAGGAATGCTCCAATCAAACCGATAATCAGAACCGGTGCTGCAAGTGCTGCAAGACCTGCGACAAGCATTCCTATGAGAATAAGTGGAAGAAAAGCAACAAATAAAACAGCCTTTGTAATCCCCCACGCTGCTTTAAAAGCAATAATAATCAGCTTTATTGATAATACAATTATCCCTATTGTCATCAGTGTAATCACGACGTCACATCCCCTTTCTCTCTTTAGACCACATTATATCACCGGTTTTTTCAGTGTCAATAGTTGCGACTTCTGTTCAGCAAGGTTTAAGAAAAATGTAAGATTTTTAAAAAAGATGCGAGCTACAGATTAGATTCAAAAGACACTTTTTCACTGTCTATGGTTAAAAAGTGTCTTTTTGTGTATTCATCTCTAGACTGTTACGTTTAAAAATTGTATTATGTCTATATTAATAATCAGAGACTAATTAACCTGAAGTGAGGTATTTGTTATGATAAAAAAATGGTGGCATGATAAAATTGCCTATCAGATTTATCCTAAAAGCTTTCTTGACAGTAATGGAGACGGAATCGGAGATCTTGCCGGTATCATTTCCAGGCTTGACTATCTTAAGGCTCTTGGGATAGATATCATCTGGCTGTCCCCTATATATAAATCTCCTTTTGTGGACCAGGGGTACGACATTTCCGACTACTACGCAATTGCTGAAGAATTTGGAACTATGGAAGAGTTTGACCTTCTTCTTTCAGAAGCAAAAAAGAGAGACATGCACATTATTATGGACCTGGTAATAAACCACTGCTCCAGTCAGCACGAATGGTTTCAGCAGGCTTTGAAAAATCCATATGGGGAATATGGGGACTACTTTTATTTTCGAAAAGGTGTGAATGGCCATGAGCCAAATAATCTGCGTTCTTATTTCGGCGGAAGCTGCTGGGAGCCTGTTCCCGACACAGACCTTTACTACCTGCATATGTTTGCCAGAGAACAGCCTGATTTAAACTGGGAAAACCCAAAACTCAGAGAAGAACTGTATAAAATGGTAAACTGGTGGCTTGAAAAAGGCCTTGCCGGTTTCAGAATTGACGCCATTATTAATATCAAGAAAGATTTATCCTTCCCTGATTTTCCCGCTGACGGGCCGGATGGACTGGCTGCATGCTGGAAGATGGTAGAGTCAGTTGATGGTGTCGGCGATTTTCTGGACGAGTTGAAAGAGAGAACATTCAAATGTCACGATGCCTTTACTGTAGCTGAAGTTTTCAATATGCAGGAGGGAGAACTGGGTAATTTCATAGGAGATGACGGATATTTTTCAACTATGTTTGATTTCAGTGCGCACTGCCTGAGTTTTGGTGAACATGGATGGTATGATGCCCCGCCTATTGATTTCAGACAATGGCGTCAGACCATAGCAGAATCTCAGGCCTCAGTTGCTCAATGTGGCTTTGAAGCTAACATTATAGAAAATCACGATGAGCCGAGAGGGGTTTCCCGTTTTCTTCCTGACTACGCCCAGACTCCTGCCGGAGCCAAAATGCTGGGAACAGTCAGCCTGCTTCTTCGCGGAATTCCTTTCATTTATCAGGGGCAGGAAATCGGGATGCAGAATTCCGTCTGGAACAGTATAGATGAGTTCAATGACATTAATACAATAGATCAGTACAATATTGCCCTCCAGGCAGGTATGAGTGATGCCCAGGCCCTTGCTGCCTGCTCGTTGCACAGTCGTGACAATGCAAGAACACCTATGCAGTGGTCATCTGAGGAAAATGCCGGTTTCACCACCGGTCAGCCGTGGCTTAAGGTTAACCCAAATTATACAGAAATAAATGTTGCAGATCAGGAATCAGATGTGGATTCTGTTTTGAATTACTACCGTAGATTGACTTCACTGCGCAAGTCTGCAGATTATAAAGAAGTTTTCACCTATGGTGATTTCGAACCTGCATTTGCAGACGATGACAATATGGTTATGGCATATTACAGAACAAACAAGGAGAAGCGAATTCTTATAGCGGCAAACTTTGGTTCTGAACCGGTTGAATTGGTTCTTGAATATCCTGCAAAGCGTGTGCTTCTGAGAAATATGCACAGTGGTCTTCTGCTTTCCGATTCCCGGGACTCCACCGAATCAATGGATTCAACATCCGGACTTAAGCTTGACAGCTGCGAAGTTTGCGTTATGGAATGCCAGATATAGTACTACCGGGGACGTCGCATCAGCAGTTTTTTAACTGCTAATGCGGCGCCCTTTTTTTCATTTCCTTCCTTTTTTTGGGGAGCGCGCGGCAGGCACGATCCACTGCGCGCCATGTTTGATGCTA
>JAQYNQ010000119.1 GCA_028727785.1 Eubacteriaceae bacterium
CAGTCTCACGCGCCATGTTTGCCCTTGCATTTGCATCGATCATGGCGCCTCCTCAGTCACACGCGCCATGATTGCCCTTGAATTTGCATCAATCATGGCGCCTCCTTAGTCTCCGCGCCATGTTTGCCCTTGAATTTCCATCAATCATGGCGCCTTCTCAGTCCCCGCGCCATGTTTGCCTTTGAATTTCCACCGATCATGGCGCCTCCTTAGTCTCCGCGCCATGTTTGCCCTTGAATTTGCATCGATCATGGCGCCTCCTTAGTCTACGCGCCATGTTTGCCCTTGAATTTGCATCAATCATGGCGCCTCCTCAGTCTCCGCGCCATGTTTGCTCTTGAATTTCCATCAATCATGGCGCCTCCTCAGTCTCACGCGCCATGTTTGCCCTTGTATTTGCATCAATCATGGCGCCTAGTTCTGCCTCCACGCCATCGATGTTTCTTTCATAGCAAGTCAAAGTCTATTTTCCATTTTATTGCTGTAATTTATTGACAAATATTCTAAAACGTGGTAGAGTGATGATAAATGGATGTAAAAATCTATAAAATTACTATTACAGGAAGTGAGCAGTTACTATGAGTACCTTTCTTTCAATTTTAAACAACGAATTAGAAAAACAACGTCTTATTCTTCACCGTGTAAAAAGTGAATTGAAAAATGCACCTAAGGGTTTTTTAAGAGCTAGAAAAAGAAGGAATACAATATCTTTATACCATGTTACAAGTAGTCTGGAAACAAATGTCACTAAAAATCCTGAAAAAATCAAAGCACTTATAGATCAAAAAATTAATGCTAAAATCGAGAAGGCAATTAACGCGAACATTGCAGTTTTGCAAAAAGCCCTGGCAGACTTCCAACCGTATGAATACAATGACATTATCAAAACCTTGCCTGATGTGTACCGGCTGGCAACTCGATTCATACCTGAAATTCCAAAAGCTACACAGAACATGTTGCTATTCAGTCCGGAAACACACAAGCACACGACCACATCCGGAATCTATGTCAGATCCAAGTCTGAAGTAATAATAGCAAACGCACTTACATCCTATGGAATACCTTTCAGTTATGAGGAAATGTTCCCGGTAACAACCTCAAAGGGAAAACGAGTTTACCCGGATTTTAAAATTGTTTGTTCCGATGGATATATAATAATATGGGAACACTGGGGTCTTCTATCAAATATAGACTACTGCAGCAAACAGGTTAATAAGCTGAATTTGTATCAGTCACAGAATTACGTTATCGGTGAAAACCTTATCATTACAATGGATGACTGCAACGGTGGCTGTAATGCACAGAAAATTGATGAAATCATAAGAACATCGATTCTTCCTCATATGGATTTTTAAAAGGGAACCGCACCAAGCCGGCGGTTCCCCACATATAAATCATTATCAAGCTAAATCATTTTCAAGCCGTTTCCTATACACCGGATAGCTCAAGCATGCCAAGTATTCCAAGCATGCCAAGTAGCTCAAGCATTCCAAGTATTCCAAGCATGCCAAGTATCTCTCCGAACACCGGGAAATTACAGGATGTCGATATATTCCCCTGAAAGAGCTTTGTTCATGCTGCGGACAGCACAGAATTTGCCGCACATACTGCAGGCTTCATCGTGATCCTCTTCAGGCTTGCGGCTGTCTCTGATTGCCCTTGCAGTTTCAGGGTCCAGAGCGCAGGCAAACTGTTCTTCCCAGTCAAGATTTCTTCTTGCATCAGCCATTCTGTCGTCGATGTCACGAGCACCGGGGATTCCTTTTGCAATGTCAGCTGCGTGTGCAGCAATTTTGGAAGCGATGATTCCCTGCTTTACATCGTCAACATTTGGAAGAGCAAGATGTTCAGCAGGAGTAACGTAGCATAAGAATGCGGCTCCGCTCATAGCTGCAACAGCTCCGCCGATGGCAGAAGTAATATGGTCATAGCCCGGAGCGATATCAGTTACAATCGGTCCAAGTACGTAGAACGGTGCACCCATGCAGATAGACTGCTGAACCTGCATATTGGCAGCGACCTGGTTTAGTGGCACGTGGCCCGGACCTTCAACCATTACCTGTACGTTGTGGTCCCATGCTCTCTTAGTCAGTTCGCCAAGACGTACAAGTTCCTCAATCTGGCATACGTCAGTTGCGTCAGCCAGACATCCCGGACGGCATGCATCTCCAAGAGAAATAGTAACATCATGCTCTTCGCAGATGTCCAGAATTTCATCAAAATATTCATAGAAAGGATTTTCCTCTCCGGTCATGCACATCCAGGCAAATACAAGGCTTCCGCCACGGCTTACGATGTTTGTTTTACGCTTGTGCTTCTTGATCTGTTCGATAGTCTTTCTCGTGATTCCGCAGTGAAGAGTAACGAAATCAACTCCGTCCTCAGCGTGCAGGCGAACAACATCGATAAAATCCTTTGCAGTCAGTGTTGCCAGGTCTCTCTGGTAGTGAATCACACTGTCATAAACGGGAACAGTTCCGATCATTGCAGGGCATTCACTTGTAAGCTTGCGACGGAAAGGCTGAGTGTTGCCGTGGCTGGAAAGATCCATAATTGCCTCTGCACCCAGCTCAACGGCACTCATAACCTTCTGCATCTCTATGTCATAATCCTTGCAGTCACGGGAAACACCCAGGTTAACGTTGATTTTTGTGCGAAGCATGCTGCCCACTCCTTCAGGATTCAGGCTCTTGTGATGCTTGTTTGCACAGATTGCAACCTTGCCCTCAGCAACCAGCTGCATCAGTTTTTCAACGGGTATGTTTTCCTTCTCTGCAACGATTTTAATTTCCTTAGTTACAATTCCTTTTCTTGCGGCGTCCATTTGTGTTGTATATGTATTCATTTTCAGAGTCTCCTTCATCATATTTTATGTTATCTCCATGTGAGGGTTTTCACCATCACATGGTGCACAAACCTTCAGGCTTATCGTTTCCAAACTATCCCGGGCTATTTTAAGCTATCCCGGGCTACTCACTGATTCTATATGCGTGATTCAGCGGACCCGAGCCTTTTCCAAGATCCAGTCCTGCAGCCAGGGCTCCCGATATGTATTCCTTAGCTTCACGGATTGCATCCTCCACAGAAAGTCCTTTTGCAAGGCCTGCAGCTATTGCAGATGAAAGGGTGCAGCCAGTACCGTGTGTGTTCGGATTGTCGATTCGCTTTCCCTCAAACCAGGTGAACTTCCCGCGTCCCTGCTTGTCGCAGGTTCCGTGCTCATCCACTCTTCCTGGCTTGTCGCAGGTTCCGTGCTCATCCACTCTTCCCGGCTTGTCGCAGGTTCCGTGCTCATCCACGCTTCCCGGTTTGTCGCAGATTTCACATTCATAAAGCAGGTCATCTGCATCGCTGACGCTGTGGCCGCCCTTAAGCAGCACTTTACATCCGTACTTTTTCCCCATAGTCTCTGCTGCAGACATCATGTCTTCACGAGTTTTGATGCTCATGCCCGAAAGGATTTCTCCTTCAGGGATGTTCGGCGTTATCAAAACCGCCAGAGGTATAAGTTCCTCTTTCAGGGTCGCCACAGCTTCTTCATCGATAAGGCGTGCGCCGCTTGTGGCCACCATAACCGGATCTACAACGATGTTCCCAGCCTCATATTTTCTAAGCTGTTTCACGATTTCCATAATCAGCCCTTTTGATGAAACCATTCCGATTTTTACCGCATCGGGTCTGATGTCATCAAAGACTGCTTCTATCTGTTTTCCCAGGAAATCCGGACTCACTTCCAGAATTCCCGTCACGCCGGTGGTGTTCTGCGCCGTGAGAGCTGTTACAGCTGTCATGGCATATACACCGTTCATGGTCATAGTCTTAATGTCTGCCTGAATACCGGCGCCTCCACAGGAATCACTTCCTGCGATTGATAATGCAGTTCTCATGTTTTTCTCCTTTTCAAAAGCATTATTTTTATTAAGCGACCTAAGGTGGTGCCCCCAATCTGCCGCTTTATATTAAAGTATCTCCTTTGCCGCCTCAATTAGTTCAACCGCTGCATCATACGGGCTGTCAGCCTTCATAATGGCCGAAACCACGCAGATTCCAGCAATATCTGCATCCTTGAGAACGTCTATATTATCCTTGTTCAGTCCTCCGATTGCGTTTACCGGAATCGGAACAGCACGGCAGATATCCGCCAGCGTTTCAACTGAAGTCAGAACAGTTTTTACCTTTGTAGTTGTAGGATAAATGGCTCCCACGCCCAGGTAATCCGCCCCCTGCTCATATGCTTCCAGCGCCTGAGGCACAGTCTTCGTAGTTGCTCCGATAATAATGTCGTCACCCAGAATTCTTCTCGCCGTTGCAACAGGCATATCAGACTGGCCAAGGTGAACACCCTCGGCACCTGCCGCCATGGCAACGTCAATTCTGTCGTCAATAATAAGCGGCACGTTGTACTTCACAGTCAGAGCGTGAACCTTCTCCGCCAGGTCAATATATTCTCTGGTGGTTTTGTTCTTCTCGCGAAGCTGCAGGAGAGTTACTCCACCCCTGAGGGCGTCCTCGACCCTGCGCAGAAACTCTTCTTCACCGCAAAAAGTGCTGTCGGTGATGAAGTACATGCTCGTGTCCGGTTTTCTGTCAAAACCCATTTCTCCTCACCTCTCTACACGTACAGGTAGTCGTTCAGCACCGGCTGAAGCCCACCTTTTTCAATATCTTCATACATTTTACCAAAACTGCGGTCGTCGTTTATCTCAAACTGCTCGTCTCCCGCTTCCTCACCAGCCTCTTTGCCTGTGTACTTGTCCTCATGGTCGCCTACACCTGTTGAAACACCTGCAGAAACCTTAGTTGCCGCTATTTTCACGATTCCGTCACGGAAGCGTGCACTTTCACGAGATGAAACAGTAATTCCCACAAAAGGCAGGAAGATTCTGTAGGCGCACAAAACCTGGCAAAGCTGAGTTTCGCCCACATCAAGAGGATTGATTTTATCGTTGTTTACAATAGGACGAAGTCTCGGGCACGAAAGTGACATTTCCGCATAAGGATATTTTCTCTGCAGATAATATGCGTGAAGTGCTGTGGCAAGGGCATCCTTTCTGAAGTCAGAAAGTCCAAGAAGCGCTGAAAAAGCAACGCCTCTCATGCCGCCCTTAAGCGCTCTCTCCTGAGCATCGAATCTGTACGGCCATACTCTCTTATGTCCCATAAGATGAAGGTTTTCGTACTTATCGCTGTCATATGTTTCCTGGAATACTGTAATGTAGTCAGCTCCGCATTCATGAAGATATCTGTATTCATCTGTATTTACAGGGTAGATTTCCAGGCCCACCATTCTGAAGTACTTTCTTGCCAGCCTGCAGGCTTCGCCGATGTATTTTACGTCGCTCTTGGCTCTGCTTTCACCTGTAAGAATCAGTATTTCCTCCATACCGCTGTCTGCGATAACCTTCATTTCATGCTCGATCTGCTCCATGGAAAGCTTCACTCTGCTGATATCGTTGTAGCAGTTGAAGCCGCAGTAAACGCAGTAGTTTTCACAGTAGTTTGCAATATACAGCGGTGTGAACAGGTACACTGTGTTTCCGAAGTGCTTGCTCGTTTCCAGTTTTGCTCTCTCCGCCATCTGCTCAAGGAAAGGCTCTGCCGCAGGTGACAGAAGCGCCTTGAAATCCTCTACCGAGCAGGTTTCGTGCTCCAGAGCCGCCCTTACGTCACGAGCAGTGTACTTGCTGTAGTCATAGCTTTCCATCTGCGAAATCACCTTTTCACAGATGTCTGATTCGAGAATTTCCATTCCCTCCATGTATTCCATGTGGCTGGTTCTGCATGAGGGGTCCGTCTCCAGTTTATGCTTTTTCTCCAGCGCAGCCTGAGACAGTCGCCTGGAGTCAACAAAGAATTCGTTTTCTTTTTTCCCCATATCAAAACCCCCTTAGTCTCTCAAAAATCCTGTAAGTGGGCTTGATGCGGCTGCACCTCTTGTAAGAACTCTTCCAAGACCGGATAGATATGCCTGGCGCCCTGCTTCGATAGCCTTCTTGAAAGCGGATGCCATCATTGGAAGATCCCCTGCTGTTGCCAGTGCTGTATTTGCCATAATTGCGGCAGCTCCCATTTCCATTGCCTCACATGCCTGTGACGGTCTGCCGATTCCCGCATCTACGATAATAGGCAGGTCGATTTCATCAATTAGAATCTGAATGAATTCCTTGGTTGCAAGTCCCTTGTTTGATCCGATAGGCGATGCAAGGGGCATAACCGCTGCAGCTCCTGCATCTACAAGGTCTCTTGCCACGTTCAGATCCGGGTACATATATGGCATTACAACGAAGCCTTCCTTTGCCAGAATTTCTGTAGCCTTAATAGTCTCTGTATTATCAGGTAGCAGATATTTTGCGTCTCTCATGATTTCAACTTTAACAAAATCTCCACAGCCCAGTTCTCTTGCAAGACGTGCAATTCTGACAGCCTCGTCTGCTGTTCTTGCTCCTGATGTGTTTGGGAGAAGTGTTACCCCCTCAGGAATATAATCCAGAATGCTTTCGTTATCTTTTGTATTGGCTCTTCTTACAGCCAGTGTAATAAGCTCTGCACCGGCATCCTTAACTGCAGCCTCAATCAGATTCAGTGAGTATTTCCCTGACCCAAGAATAAATCTGGAGTTAAACTCATGCCCCCCGATTATCAGCTTATCGTCTCTTTCCATATAATTTCCTTCTTTCTTTCATAAATATATCGTTCGTCGGCGGTCGCCCTGCCGTCTTTCATCGGTGGTCGCCCCGCCGTCTTTCGTCGGTGGTCGCCCCGCCGTCTTTCGTCTACACTTCTGTCTCTCCTGCCAGAATCCGTAAAACTGTTGTAGCCTGATGTGCCGCGCAGAGCATAACTCTTGGTGCAAACAGGGTTCCGTCCACATCCACGTCACTTTCAAAGTCTCCGCAGATATAGAAATTATTTGTCAGCCTGCGAGTTTTGATTGCATTGGGGTTCCTCAGGCTTGCCATTCCTGACCCTGATACCAGGTACTTGTCCGGCATGTTCTCTATGACAAAGTCAACCAGTTTGCTCTTTTCCTCTGCCTTGTCGAAGGCCTCGCAGATTACATCGACATCCCGAAGTAGCTGACCGTAGTTGGTTTGGTCGAGGCGTGTATGGTGAATTTCTGTTTCAATGTATGGCGCGATTTCCAGCAGATTGTCCCTCAGCGCCTCGCACTTTGCCATTCCGATCTGGCTCACCTTGTACTGCTGACGATTCATATTCGTGATGTCGACCGTATCGAAATCTATGAGAATCAGCTTCCCGATGCCCGCCCTTGCAAGGGAAATGGCAATATTGGATCCAAGACCTCCGAGTCCACAGACTGCAACAGTTGCCTTTTCATATTTCTGCAGAAGCTCTCCGCCGATTCTCTCCCGCAGCGCTTCCTGCATTTCCTCTTTTGTCGGCATAGTCCCCATATCAGCCACCTCCAACAAAACTTACTATTTCTATGGCATCTCCGTCGCAAAGCACGATTTCCTCATATCGAGCCTTAGGAACTATGTCGCCGTTTCTTTCTACCGCGATTCGCGCCGGATTGTATTCTGTTGTTTTCAGATATTCAGCCAGTGTCATTCCTGCTGCATCAATTTCATTTCCGTTAATCCTGATCATGGTTTCCTTCCTTTCTTAATATAATACATGGCACGGGCCCAGCTCAAGCGCCATGTTTGCCCTCGCGCCATGTTTGCCCTCGAAATTACATCAATCATGGTGCGCTCTCAGGTCAAGCGCCATGTTTGCC
>JAQYNQ010000120.1 GCA_028727785.1 Eubacteriaceae bacterium
GTCAGGCCATCCCCGCGCCCAACTCAGAGGCCGATCAGGCCATCCCCGCGCCCATCCCAGAGGCCGGTCAGGCCATCCCCGCGCCCAACTCAGAGGCTGTTCGGGCCATCCCCGCGCCCTCTCGCCCCTTCAACTTATACAAAAATCCGGCTCCCATCAGGGAGCCGGCCAGGTAAGCCTTCGCTTCATCTGTCGAGAACCGTCTAGAACAATCTAGAACAATCTAAAACTGTCTAGAACTCGGAATAAGTAAATGTTGCACCTGATGCATTGCCGAAAATAAAGAACAGATACAAACCCATCATCATTCCGAAAAACAGCAGTGTGTATTTCATATATTCCTTATCTGTTGCTAAATCTACAGCTAAGTTACGAATTAAAGAAATCATACGCTTTTTCATTAATAATCACCCATCCCTTTTTGCTTGGATGCACTGCATCCTCAAAAAAACCTTCTGTGTACTCTTCATTTGTCAGATCGCAGAGCTTCACTCCGCTGTCAGCAGCGATCTTTCCAATCTTTTCAGAAACCACATGTCTCTTCTCAGCGGTGAAGCCGGTGTAGTCATACCATTTGCCATTCATAGGCTGCAGTATGAGAAGCACATCCAGATTCTGCTCTTTGCATACATCGAGGAAAATCTGCAGATCCCCATATTCTCCCGATTCCTCGAATGAAAGATTGGCATTTTTGTTCTTGTAACCATCCAGACCGATTTTGAATTTTCTGTTAAAAATCCTGTCCTCCATATTATACGGATTTGTGAAGCCTTCACCTGTTCCATAGGATTCAACCTCTTCCCTTAGTGAACTGAAATCCAGCTTCACAGGCTCATCCTTTGCTCCATCTCCTCTATGGCCAGTACCCTCTGCACCCCTGTTTCCGATCCACATACAGGAAGTCTTTACAATGTCCTTCTCCTTCCCCAAAGCTTTGCTGATTGCCTTTACGTCACTTTTTCCCCCGGACTCACCAAGCAGCAGCTCCTTGCGGGTTTTGATGGCCTCGCGGGTTTCAGCAGACAGCTTATCGTTCTCCATGGCTTTATCAAAACATGTAGACGAGTATCGGAGCAGGAATTCCCTACCGGCCTGTTTGCTCCTGTGCTTGTAAAACCACGTTGGCGAAAGAATCAGGCAGACTTTCTTGTTTGTAAGCTTGGGGCCCACTGCACCGACAGTGATGGCATGAGTCAGAGACTGGTTGAAGGCTGCGCCCAGGCACATCAGGTCTAAATCCGTCTTTCGGAAAAGATTCGATGGATTGTAAGAGTGCTTCAGGCCGTGATGGAATTCAGACGAGCCCATGTAAAGGGCTGTTTTTTCGCCGATGTTTTTTGCAAGAAGTTCATACGAAGAATCCTTCGCTGAACTGATCCAGTACCCGAAATCCCTGTTTTCAGTTGGCTGAACCTTAACAGCAGTTACATGCAGTGCCACTGCAATAATGACAAAGACAGTAAAGGCCGTTAAGAAAGCCGCTACCTTTTTCATAGCTTGGACCTTACAATCTCAATGATTTTTGCGGGAGTGTCTGACTCCTCACGAGTGTATTCAGATGGCGAAATCACAATTCCAAGCTCATCCTCAAGCATAATAATCAGACTGGTATAGTCCAGGGAATCCATCAGGCCTTCTTCCAGCAGATTAATATTCAAATTGCTTCTGACAATATCATCATCACACAGTTCTTCTAAAATATCCAATACTTTCTCTTCCATTCCTCATACCTTCCTTTCATGAAGCCGGCAGTTTTTATGAAACCGGCATTACAAATGCATTACAACTATCAGAACAGCTGTCCTGAAAAAATATAGAATCCAAACATTACCAGATTGAAAGTTACAAACCAGCTGACCAGTCTGTAGACCCGGTCCTTTTTATGTTTTTTATAGAACCCTGATTTTTTCTGGTAAACCTCTGTTATGGCCAGAAGTACGCCGTGATAAATTCCGTAAACAATATAGTGAGGGGCAAGTCCGTGCCATATTCCCATAACAGTCATGTTAATTATGAGACAGACACAGGCCTGAACCAGCTTGTTACCGCCAAACCATTTTCCTCTCATGGCCCGTCTCAAAATCCGCGAAAAAAGATAATCACGGAACCAGAAGGACAGGGTCATGTGCCATCTGTTCCAGAAATCCCTTAAGTCAACGCTTCTGAAGGGCTGATTGAAGTTATCCGGAGTTTTGATGCCGAACAGATAGCTTAAACCCACTGCCATAAGCGAATATCCGGCAAAATCAAAGAACAGATGCAAACCATATATGTACATGTTCTGAGTGCCCGCCATTACCAGAAGGCTGGCGAAAATCTTTTTATAGACCAGGCCAAGGCAGATTTTGAGCAGGCCGTCCCCCAGCATATTAATATATTCATCGCGGGGAAGAACTGTATTGCTGTTTTCCAGAAACCTTCTGCTCCGGTCAATAGGCCCGCACAGAATAGTCGGGAAAAAAGTCAGAAAACAGAACAGGTCGTATGCCTTAACCTCTTCAATAAGCCCATCGTGAATCTCAATTACAATCTGCACCACCTTAAAAGTCATGTAGGAAATGCCAATGAATGCAAACAGCTTCAGGTCCACGAAGGCGCCAAGTTTGTTGACTGCAAGAGGCAGCAGAGTCAGCAGCAGGAAAAGGTAATACAGCTTCTCATCCTTTCCCCTTATTTTCCTCAATCGAGCAAAACTCACTACCGCGCAGTACTCTATTAATAAATACCCCCCTAGAAATAATGCCGCATTAATGTTGTGGCCGAGAACGAAAAACAGAAATAAAGTGCTCACCATGCAGGTGTACAGTTTCTGAGATTTCTCCATCAGGCCCAGAATCACGGCCGGAACGGCAAGTGCTCCGGCCGCCAGAAAGAACTGCAGATCCTCAAACAAAGCCATTATACAATCATTGCAAGACGCTTGCGGTCTACCTTTCCGTTGTTATTTCGCGGCATACGAGTTATGGCTCTGATTTTTTTAGGAATCATGTAATTTGGAAGTTTTTCTCCCAGTTTTCTCTTAATCTCCTTTATCTGCTGGAAGCTCATTTCCTCACATTCACCAAGATGCTCCACAACGATAAAAGCGGTGAGACTTCTTATTGTATCGTCCTTAACCTTCGGCAGAACTGCAGCCTCTGTTATTCCGTCTATGCCTACCAGATTTGACTCTATATCTCCCAGCTCTATGCGATAGCCATGAAGCTTAATCTGATTGTCTTTTCGACCTGCATAGTAGAGCATATCCCCTTTGAAATAGCCTTTGTCTCCCGTTCTGTAGCAGCGAACCCCTTTTTCCTCAAAGAAAGCTTTTGCAGTTTTTTCCTCATCCTGAAAATACCCTGAGCTTACAGTATCTCCACAGATAATAATCTCCTCATCATCTATATAAATCTGACTTCCCTCTTTTACAATCCCGATAGGAAGTTCCTCCCCTGATTCAATCATATCCTCTGTGATTTCCACAGAAGTAACAGCAACTGTAGACTCAGTGGGACCGTAGGTGTTAATAATTTTCACACCCGGGAACTGCTCTAATAGTCTTCTTGCAGTCTCTCTGGTAAGTCTCTCCCCACAGAACAGAAACTGTTTGATATCCCTGAAATTATCGGCGCAGAAGCTTTTGTCCACCAGCAGCATATTTACAAATGATGGCGTCGAAACAATGTATTCTATCTGGTTATCCTTTATAAACTTCAGCGTTTCGCCGCACTCTTTTTGCATTTCCTTCGGAAGCCCGTAAATCGTGCTGCCGCCACCCAGTGCCGAATATGTGTCCATTACAGACAGATCAAAAGAAAACGGTGCCTGATTCATTATTCTTGACCCCTTAGGGAAAAATCCCACAGACCAGTCAACAAATCTGCTCAGATTCTCATAACTGATTTCCACACCCTTCGGTTTTCCCGTGCTGCCTGAAGTGAATATTATATAATAAGTATCCTTTGGCTCCATGTGGGTCAAAGGACGCACTCCTGTCCGCTCAGTAATGATTTTCAAAGCCTCCTCGCCGATTACCCGACAATCCTTAAGAGGGAACTCCTCTGTTGCCAGAATCAGTGGATTTCCAATGGTGTCAACGATATCCTGAATTCTGCTCTCTGGCATAGAAACATCCACAGGGCAGTAAGCACGCCCCGCCTTGGCACAGGCCAGAAAACACACCGGCATCAAAGCTTTTTTGTGCCCGTACACGATTACAGGCTGATCCTTTTCTCTTTCCCCGTAAACTTCCCATAATAAAAAAGCCAGACGGTCAGAATGTTCCCATAACTCTTTATAAGTAAGGGAATCCCCACATGACTCATAGGCCATGCTCTCTCCATTGGCTTTATAGTTTTCATAGATTCTCTCTAATATTAACACTCAAATCACCCCCATGATTTTTCCTTTTTTTTCATATTTAGAATATACATCATATTGGACAGATTATCTATGGATTATGTTTCATTGTAAATAAAGCTTAATAATTTTGTAAGATTTAGTTGGCATTTTCTATGGCCACATAAAGAACCCCC
>JAQYNQ010000121.1 GCA_028727785.1 Eubacteriaceae bacterium
TCCGCTGGTTGACATATACAACGGTATTTCCCTTAAATATGGTGTGCCTGTAGGAGGCGAGAATATTGATGCAATTGAAGGAGATCTTCGACTGACCGTGGCATGCGGCGGCGAACCCTTCATCACCTATGGCAGCGACAAGAGCGAGCCGCCTTACGAGGGCGAGGTTGTCTACAAAGACGATGCCGGTGCTGTCTGCCGCTGTTTCAACTGGCGTGAATCAGTAAGAACAATGCTCACAGAGGAAACCACCAACGCCTTCATGTGTCTAGAATCCGTAGATGCTTCCGGTGAACAAAACCTGACTGCCGCGGTTGCTGAGCTGAAATCTCTCATTGAAGCTGAATTTGGAGGAGCCTGCCACATGGCCGTTCTCAGCAGAGAATGCCCCGAAGCAGTAATTGAGGAATAAAGCAAGCACAAAAGATAAAGAGGCGCCATATTCTCCCTCGAAATTGAATCCATCAAAAAAAGCACATGTCCGACCATGTGCTATTTTTGATTATATGCTTTTTATTTGAAAGGAAAACTATAATCCTGAATTTCGATTGGAGCGACCCATACTTCACCCGCTGGTGCATATCCTGCAGTTATCACATCCGTAAATTGGCATCCTTATTCTACTGATTTGGAGCCTTGAGATTACTGCGAAAACAGCACCAAGTGGGTATAAGTATCGGCAGAAGAAACATTCAATGAAAAAGTTTACAAAAGTTATCATTACAAGCAGCAGCCCCCTATAAATAACAGATAACTTAAATCCGTCCATCCACTAATGCTGCTTTACATGCCGAACACATTTCACATGCAGACAGATTTCAACCCCCTCAGAAACCTGTCAGCCCTCTCTGTATTCCTCATGCTTTTTTTACTACTTACTTCTTAATCCGTTTTATCTAATTCCCTTTTGTAACTTCATTATACAATTCCATCTTTAAGTTCCAATGAACTTTATGTGAAGATTCTATCACTCACCGTTTACACACACTTCTCCAAAATCATTGAAAGCCCATTCAATACAAGTCCCCCTTCCACTGCCGCATGCCCGCAAACGGCACAAGGGCAGCGCCCTCACACATCACAAGGGCAGCGACCTAACGGCTCATACAAACCGTCAAAGCGACTGCCCCTTCATAATCAAATCATTATCAAATCATAATCAAAACTATTCCAGCACGTCGAATCTTCTCATATACGTTACAATCGGTTCAATGTACTTGCGGTCGGAATTGTCGAAGTTATGACCCATTGCGTCAGACAGAGTCTGCTCCTGCTCCGTTTTATCCTTTTTCTTTGCAAGCATCCTGGAAAAAGACTTCAGTATTAATCTGTTGAAAAAACTCATTTTATCATAGTTGATTCCGCCCGGACAATAAAACATTGTGCATTTTTCACTATGCTTTTCAGAAAGCATATTCAGCGTAAGCATCTTTTCCACAACAGGGCTTTCTGCTGGTGCGGCACCTACAGCATAAATCAGATACTTTTTAGTAGGATGCTTAATCATGTTACTCTTGACCCAGTCAATATCTTTGATTTTCTCAGCACTTACCCAACTGCCGAAAATAATGGCATCATAATCATCCCAGAAGTCCAGTTTCTTGGCTGTATGAAGAGACATACATTCACATCCCAGTTCCTCAGCAATCCATCCGGCATATTTTTCGGTAAAACCGGTCTGCGAGTTGTAAACAATTATTGTCCGCATTTATCCATCTCCTGTCCGAAAATCTTACCTGTATAAACTATTCAAAACTTGCTCTTATCTGAGCCCTGGCCTCTTCCATAATGGCGTCAGCATCAAAACCCACAACATCCAGCATCTCAGCTTTGAAGCATTCAGTTTCCTTAAAGCCAAGCATATACTTTGCAAGACCGTCCATATACTCATAGCCGTAATTCTTGTTAGTCATTCCGCCGCCGGCGGTAGTGATGTAAACCAGCTTCTCACCGTTACACAGACCGCTCAGGCCTGTTTCAGTTGATTCAAAAGTCAGTCCGCTTACAACGATATTCTCAACATAAACCTTCAGAATAGAGGCAAAAGAGAAATCGTAATAAGGTGTTCCCACAACAACAATGTCCGCTTCCTTTATCTGCTTTGCGAAATCAAACATAGGATCAGAGAAATCGCCGGCTTCGATGAAAGCGTCGCGAATCTTGATTCTCTCATAAGTGAGAGGTGCAAGGTCCTGATTTATCAGAGAAACAGAGGTAACCTGAGTATCAGGATTCTTTTCAAGATAAGTTTCAAGATAAGTTTCACATAACTGTCTCGTTCTTGAATCCTCGCCGCGAATACATGCGTCTAGGAATAATAGTTTTTTCATAATCCAAACTCCTTAGCTAATGCTTCAAACTTAGGTAATGATCTTACGATCTGTTCGTGTGAAACACAGTATGAGATTCTCACATAGCCCGGACCTGCAAAAGAGCTGCCCGGAACCATAAGGATGTTGTACTTCTTAGCAATATTGACAAATTCCTTGTCGTCCTCAATTGGTGACTTCATCCATAAGTAGAACGCACCTTCAGGCTTTACGCAGGAGAATCCGGCCTTAGTCAGACCTTCATAAAGTGTCTTTCCGTTGTTCTCATAGTACTCCACATTACACTTTGCGTCAACACATCTTGCAATAACCAGCTGAATTAAAGATGGCGCATTGACGAAACCGCCAACTCTGTTTGCAATTGTAGCTGCATCGATAAACTCCTGAGATTCATGCGACTCATCAGGAATTACAATATATCCGATTCTTTCACCGGGCAGTGAAAGTGATTTACTATATGAATATCCTACCACAGTGTTTGCGTAATATTTTGTCAAATATGGTACCTCAGCTCCGCCATATGCAAGTTCTCTGTACGGTTCGTCAGAAACGAGATAAATAACAGTACCATACTCTGCCTGTTTTGATTCAAGAACCGCAGCAATTTCTTTAATAACTGATTCAGGGTAGATTACGCCTGTCGGGTTGTTAGGGTTG
>JAQYNQ010000122.1 GCA_028727785.1 Eubacteriaceae bacterium
GTATCATACATCTGCGTAATCGGAGAAAAGGAAGTCAACGCTAACAGTGTATCTGTTCGTTCAAACAAGGTTGGTGAACTGGGTGAAATGCCTGTTGATGAATTCCTTGCTAAACTGGTCGAAGAAGTTAAAACAAAAGCTCAGTAAATCATTAAAGAAATAAGCTGAAAATGACAATTTAAAAATGCAGTGATCTGAATCGGTCACTGCATTTTTTATGTAAGCTATTATGATTAACTGTTCACAACTATTTTATTGAATTTGTGGGTTGCTGCCATCTGTTCATATGACATGTCAAAGTAGTAATAGTTTACAATAGTTGACTTTACCCATTTCTTGTTAGATTTTACATCTTTATTGCCATATCGGTTCAGACTTCCCTGCTGAGGGTCTATATTTACCCAGCGTCCGTTGATTCTGCACTGAACCCATGTATGGGTGTTTGTCTTCAAAGCAGTAGATGAAGTTCCCTCCCAGGTACTGCTGTTTGTGATTTTGCGACCATAAACCATTCTTGTAGGAATTCCCTGTGCTCTTGCCAATGCTGTAAACAGACCAGCATAACCATCGCACTGTACAGCGACCTTACCTTTGTAAGTATTAGCATTTATTCCTGTCTTATTCTGCTGGTTCTTTAAGTTGTAGTAAGGATCATCATAAGGAACCTTATTATTGGCATCAGCATAATAATCGTAGTAGAAATTCTTTGTTACAAATTCAAAGATTGCAAATGCTTTCTTATAGTTTGTATACGCCTTTGCAGCTGTTACTATTTTATCAGATACTTTCTTATAGTAGGTAGATTCAGCAGCCTCGTTAATAGTTCTCGGATTTTTAATGTATCCACGTTTGTTAAATAACTGATATTTATAGTCTATAAGGCTTTTTTTTCGAGATTTTGTATAGCTGTACTTTCCGGCCTGATTTCTGTTATCAGCAGCTATATTTTTAAACTGGTAAAGTGTTGGAATTCCGTCCTTCACAACGACTCTAATCTGTGGAAGCAGTGTAGGGTAGATAGTCAATCCTACTGATGATTCTGCAGTTATTTCGTTGGCACATACCCTGAAATAGTACTTACCATCTGCAACTTCAGAACAGTCATATTCAAAAGAAGTTGTTTCTCCTGCCCCCAGACCGTCAAGCTGTTTTTTGTACTGAATAGGTCCTTTCAACACACCTGAGGGATAAGCCAGAAGTCTGGGTGAGAAGCCTTTAGGATAAGCAAGTTTATGTTTATATGTTACTTTAATAAGGCTTCCTGCAGTTTCTATTTTATAATAATCGCCACATACCCGATTACCCGTAGTAACAGATGATGCTGGCACAGACGTTTTTAATTGAGTACTTGTATAAGCTAAAGCACTTCCTGTGGTGGCATTCAACGTGACTACTGATGCAAGAAACACGCAGCTTAGACGCTTCAGTACATTTTTTTTATTCATTACATCTATCCTCCTTAGGATTTTATACAGTATGAATTGTACTATAATGCCTGTTGCTCGTCACTGTCAAAAGTGACAGTTATCTGATTACTGCCTGTTATTTAAAAAGTCAGCTATTGCAGACGCCGATGAATAGGCAAACTGCAGATTGTAGCCACCTGTATCTCCATCCACATCCAGACATTCACCGAGAGCGAAAAGACCCGGATAGTCCTTAAATTCCATGGTTTTTAGATTAATCTGTGACAAATCTATTCCACCGGCTGTAGCCATTGCAGTATTAAAACCTCCTACAGATTTAACAGTGAATGAATCCTCCGTGAGCATAGCAGCTATAGTCTTTGCCTTGTTGCCTGCACGAGCACAGATGACTTTGCAAAATGTCTTCGGCAGGTTAAAAAGAGAAGCCGTCACGTTTGAAATATCCGCCTTATTTCTGTTCATTGCAGAAGCTATCAACTGCAGTGCATCCTGGTTATTTAGAGGATAGACATAGTTTATTTTTACTGTATCACCGGTCTCAATCTCTCTGGAGTGATTGATTACAAGTGGTCCTGAAAAATTACGATGGGTTAAAAGGAGACTATCATTAGTATTCTGTGATACTTTTTTTCCATTGCGCCATAAAGTAAGTGAAGCATGAGGAAATGAGATACCGGAAAGCTCTTCATATGGATAATTATATACATTTACAGGGGATAGACTTGGTTTAAGTCTGGTGATCTTTATATCCAGATCTCTTTTCATAATTTGAAAAAAACTGCCGTCTGAACCGGTGGCAGGATAAGAACAGCCGCCTGTGGCAATAATGATTTTTTCGGCCTTGTAACTGCCTTTTTCTGTGACTATGGTCCATATTTTTTCGGAAGAGACATGAATCCCTGTAACCGGGTTAGCTGAAATAAGCTGAAAACCATTTGATTTTGCTTTCATCAGAAGCATTTCCAGAACTTGTGACGATTTAAGTGATTTGGGAAAAACTTTTCCATCTTCTCGAATTAATGTTTCCACCCCGTTCACATGGAGAAAATCCATCAGTTGATGATTGTTATATTTGTATATGCAACTTCTGATTTTTTTCCCATGAATCCCGTAATGGTTCACATAATCTTTTATATCCCCACCATGAGTTATATTACATTGGCCGTTACCGCTCATTAGAAGCTTTGTCCCCGGACGGCTTGTTTTTTCAAGTATCAGTCCATTTTTTGCAGTTATTTTTGATGCAGCAAAGAGCCCGGCAGCTCCGGCACCGATAATTACTTTATCGTAGGTCATAATAACTCCTTTTTCATCTTAGTTTCCCTAAATTATATCATATCGTTATACACACTGTAAAATTTAAATACTGTACATTTTTTTGTATATGATGTAAAATACGAAAGTATGGAATTAATTGGAAGGTAAGATATTGATGAATAAGAATGAATTGATAAAGCGATACATGCTCTTTATTATCGGGCTGTTTATCTGTGCCGTAGGTGTTGCAATTACAAAGAGAGGTGAACTGGGTGTTTCTCCGGTCTCGTCTGTTGCAAATATATTATGTATTAAATATGATTTTCTGAGCCTGGGAAACTGGCTGATAATCTGGAACTGTATTCTGATTTTGGGACAGATTGTGATTCTGGGACTGGGAGTATATCTGTCGGTTTCTGCTAATGTTATTATGAACTCAGGAGAAGCCTTTGTGAAGGCTGTCAGTGACAAAACCCACTTTGAGTTTGGAAACGTGAAAATAGGTTTTGATATTTCCTGTGTTATTATTGCTGTACTTCTTTCTCTTGTATTTTTCAGAGGACAGATTTATGGAACCCGAGAGGGGACTCTTATTGCAGCTTTGTTTACAGGGATTGTTGTAAAGTTCTGCAAAAGACATTTGAAAATTGACATGAAACTGTTAGAATGCTAAAATAAAAGAACTATATAATGATATGGATTTACTACGTATTTTGGAAATGGTGGTGAACTGATGGATCCTGTAAACGGTGGAAATAACACTCATAAAGTTGTATATACATATGATCCCGAAGACCTTAATTCTAAGAAGAAGAAAAAAAAGAAAGGAAAGCCGGAGGGAAGCAGAAAGAAGAGCAGAACATGGCTAAAGGCGCTGCTGATAATATTCCTTACAATTGCAATTGTCGTACTTGCCGGAATCGGTCTGAAAATGAATAACGTTTCTCTTTCACTTGATTCTCTTGACTTTGGCTCTTTCGATACGTCTATGTTTTTCTCCGGAAACAGCGACGATGAAAAAGCTGAATCAGAAGGTGATTATATCGGTGTTCTCAGCATTCACGGAACAATTGGGGAAGACAGTCAGACGTACAATCAGCAGTGGCTTCTTGAAACAATCAAACAGATGAAAGATGACCCTGCAAACAAAGGTCTGATTCTTTCTCTGAACACTCCCGGAGGAGGTGTTTACGAAAGTGACGAGCTGTATTTTGCTATTCAGGATTATAAATCAGCTCATAAACCTGTGTATTCGTATATGGAGTCTATGGCTGCATCAGGGGGATATTATATCTCAGCGCCTTGTGACAAAATATATGCCAATCGCAACTGCTGGACAGGTTCAATCGGTGTAACAATAGGTACTATATTTGATGTATCTGAGCTTCTTGATAAAGTAGGAATTAAAACGGTCACTATTACATCAGGCGAGAATAAAGCTATGGGCAACCAGCTTGAGCCTATGACTGACGAGCAGCTTGAGATTTTCCAGAGTCTGGTCGATGAAGCTTATGACCAGTTTGTCGGCATAGTGGCAGAAGGACGTCATATGAGCGACGAAGACGTAAGAAATATTGCAGACGGAAGAATCTATACAGCTAAGCAGGCAAAAGAACTGGAACTGATTGATGAAATAGGAACCTTTGACCAGGCTGCTACAGATATGATGGCTCAGTATAAATTCCAGAACTGCAGTGTAAGGCAGTTCAGCTATGAACCACCGGTTACATGGAAATCTATCCTGGACCTTATTTCAAACGCGGGAAATACACAGGCAACAGGAGAATATCAGGAACTGATGAATCTAATGGAAAAGAACGGCAAGTTTACTATTGCATACTTGTCAGAGGTAAGAAAATAAAAAAAATAATAGCTGTTAAGGAAAAAACCTTGACAGCTATATTTGATTATGTTAACATATATAACGTTATGATAGATAAGATTATGGAAGCGAGTCTTTTGTATGATTTTTATGGACAGCTATTAACCCAGAGAAAACAGCAGGTTATGCAGCTTTATCACGAAGAGAATCTTTCACTCGCAGAGATTGCGCAGGAGTTCGGAATATCCAGAGCCGCTGTTCACGAATCTCTAAAGTCGGCAGAAAAATCTCTCTCCGAATATGAAGAAAAGCTGGGACTTGTAGAGAAGTTTATGAAGTCTCAGAATGCAATTGACAGAATTGATGAGTCAATTGACAGACTGATTGCAGAGCACGGAGATAAAGATGAGAAGCTGGCCAGAGAACTGGAATCAATCAAACTCGTAATAAACAGTCTGGAGTAGAATATGGCATTTGAAAGCTTATCAGATAAGTTGCAGGGTGCTTTTAAAAAGCTTAAGGGAAAAGGAGTCTTAACTGAAGCCGATATCAATGAGGCAATGAGAGAAGTTAAACTTGCACTTCTGGAAGCAGATGTTAACTTTAAGGTTGTAAAGAGCTTTGTTAACGATGTTAAGGAAAAGTGCATGGGCTCAGAAGTACTTGAAAGCCTGACACCTACGCAACAGATTATAAAAATAGTGAACCAGGAGCTCATTGATTTAATGGGCGGAACAAACAGCAAGCTGACTTACTCACCATCAGGATTTACAACAATAATGATGGTTGGTCTTCAGGGTACCGGTAAAACAACCACCTGCGGAAAGCTTGCAAACTACCTGAAACAGCACGGCAAGAAGCCTATGATGGCAGCCTGCGATATTTACAGACCTGCTGCTATTGACCAGCTGGAGGTTGTCGGAAAGTCAGTAAATACGCCTGTCTTCACAATGAGAGACAGCAAAGATCCTGCAAAGATCGCTCTAGCAGCAAAGCAGGAGGCAGAGAAGAAAGGTTTTGACGTATTGATTGTCGATACTGCCGGACGTCTTCAGATAGATGAGGCACTGATGGATGAACTTGTGAATATCAAGGGAACTGTCAGACCACATGAGATTCTGCTGGTTGTTGATGCTCTTACAGGTCAGGATGCTGTTAACGTTGCTGAAGGTTTTAATGAAAAGCTTGGCATCGACGGTATCGTAATGACTAAGATGGATGGTGACTCAAGAGGCGGTGCTGCTCTTTCTGCAAAGAAAGTTACAGGTAAGCCGATTAAGTTTATGGGTATGGGCGAAAAGTTTGATGCCTTGGAACCTTTCCATCCGGAAAGAATGGCGAGCAGAATTCTGGGAATGGGCGATATGCTTTCTCTTATCGAGAAGGCTGAGGCAGCTTTTGACCAGGAGAAAGCTGAAAAGCTGGAACAGCAGCTTAAGAAGAATCAATTTACATTAGAGGATTTCCTGGACCAGATGGGACAGGTTAAGAATATGGGCGGACTTGGAAAAATCATGGAAATGATTCCGGGAATGTCATCAGCTCAGATGAAGGGCGTGGATATTGAAGCAGGAGAAAAAGAATTCCGACAGATGGAAGCAATTATTCAGTCCATGACTATAGAAGAGCGAAAGAATCCTAATCTGCTTAATGCAAGCAGAAGAAAGAGAATTGCTGCAGGCTCGGGACAGCCGGTTAGCAAGGTAAACAATATGATTAAGCGTTATGAGGAAGTTAAGAAGATGATGAAGCAGTTCAATAATCCGAAAGCGCTTAAGAGAAACAAGTTATTTAGAGGTTTATTTTAATCAGTAAAGGAAAGAATTTAAGGAGGAAATAATTATGGTAAAGATCAGATTAAAGAGAATGGGAGCTCACAAGAAGCCTTTCTATAGAGTAGTTGTTGCAGATTCCCGCACACCAAGAGATGGAAGATTTATCGAAGAAATCGGTTACTACAATCCATTAACAGAACCACCTACAATCAAAATTGACGACGAAAAGGCTCAGAAGTGGTTAGCTAACGGAGCTCAGCCTACAGATGTTGTTAAGGGTCTTTTCCAGAAAACTGGAATTGTAAAATAGTGGAAAGCGGTGAGGCCAAGTGACTAAGTTAGTTGAATCTATCGCAAAGGCACTGGTTGAAAATCCTGAACACGTGGTTGTCACAGAGCAGGCTGAAGGCCAGGGCAATGTTTTGCAACTGAGAGTGGCTGCTGACGACATGGGAAAAGTTATCGGCAAACAGGGTCGAATTGCTAAAGCACTTCGTACCGTTGTGAAAGCTGCAGCTACAAAACAGAATAAGAAAGTATCAGTAGAGATTCTTTCAGAAGACGAATAATATGATTATACTCAGGCACATGAACTTATCATTCACATGATTTTTCATGTGCCGAATTCGTATTGGGAATGACCAGAGGAGAAATGAAGAAATAACATGGAAAAAATTAAGATTGGAAGAATAGTTAATGCAGTTGCACTTCGAGGAGAAGTGAAGATTTACAACTATTCCGGATACAGAGAACGATACGAGGAACTGGATCGTATCATCATTGAAAACGAAGAATATGAAATCGAAAAAGTCAGATATCAGCAGGAAATGGTAATTCTGAAGCTTTCGGGAATTGATAACAGAAATGCGGCAGAAGCAATGAAGAACAAGGATGTATATATTACAGAAGAAGATCTTGAAGAACTTCCTGATGATACCTTTTATATAAGAGACCTGATTGGACTTGAGGTTATTGACGATTCCGGCAGAATCGGTGTCATTAAAGATGTGCTGCAGCCATCTTCGCAGGATGTTTACGTTATCCAAACAGACAAGAATCAGGATATTATGATTCCGGCCGTGAAAGAATTTGTAAAAGAAGTTAATCTTGAAGAAAAGTATATAAAAGTGAGCCTGATTGAAGGCATGCTTGAACAGTAAGGAAACAATCCTATGAAAATTAACGTTTTAACACTTTTTCCCGAAATGTTCAGTGCAGTTACAGGCAGTATCCTGGGAAAAGCTGCAGAAAAGGGAATACTAGAATTAAACTTCATAAACATAAGAGATTTCAGCAGGGAAAAGCGGGACAAGGCCGATGAGTATCCCTTTGGTGGAGGACCGGGAATGGTAATGCTTGCTGACCCTATCTTCAATGCTTTAGAGTCACTTGGAGTGGAGGGCAAGAAAATTCTTTACATGTCACCGCGAGGTAGAATTCTTAATGAAGAGAAAATAAAAGAACTTGCTGAACTGAATGATGAACTTACTATACTTTGCGGGCACTATGAGGGAGTGGACCAGCGTGTACTGGATTATTGGAACATGGAGGAGGTTTCAATTGGTGATTACGTTTTAACCGGTGGAGAACTACCTGCGATGGTTTTGATAGATGCTGTTGCCAGACTGATTCCAGGTGTCCTTGCAGGGGAAGAATCAGCCATGGAGGAGTCTATTTATTCAGGACTTTTAGAATATCCTCAGTACACTAAACCGAGAAGCTATAGAGGCATGGATGTTCCGGAAGTGCTTCTTAACGGGAACCATAAACTGATACACTTATGGAAGTTTGAACAATCCCTGAAACTTACTAAAGAAGTGCGTCCGGACTTGTTTGAAGAATTTGTGAAATCTTGTGATGATTTATCAAAAGATGAACAGAAGGTATTGGAAAAAATAATGAAATGATGTAAAATGTAACTATGAAAAAGAAGAAGAAAAAACCAATAGTTTTAATATATATCCTGATACTTATCATACTGTATATTATGATTTACGTGTTTCCGAAAGTGACGGGAGTTCTTCAGCCGACGTATAATATTACTTATGGTGAAATGAAGCTTAGTGACACTACTGACGGATATGTGGTCAGAAATGAGAAGTTATATCTGACCAGTCGCGGAGGGGACACAAATTACTATATAGAAGAAGGAGATCTGCTTAGGACAGGCTCTACAGTAATGGAGGTTGAGGGCAGTACTGACTCTGAAATCAGTTCCCGGTTTGAGGGAATAATTGAACGGGTTGGAGATGCAGCAGTTACAACCGGATCATACTCAGTTGAGGATGGCGGTGTAGTGTACTATTTCGCGGATGGATACGAGGGTCAGCTTACACCCAAGAACATGAGAAAGAAGGACAAGTCTTTCTATGATCAGTTGAGACAGAAAGATGTCGTTTCTCTTAACCGCGAAAAGGTAAATGCGGGGGAACCTGTATTTAAGATTGTTGACAGAACTAAGTGGTACATGGTGTGCTACATTCCGAAAGAACACAGGAGCCGCTACAAAGTCGGCGATCGTATTAACGTTGAGTTTGATGATGTATCCCTGAGAACTACGGTGTGCTCAAGGAAAAATGAAGGAGAGTTCTGTAAGATTGTTTTGACAACAGATCATTTCTATGGTAGATTCGGGGAAATGAGAGTAATTAATGATGTACACCTTGTAACCTATGAAGAAAGAGGACTTCTTGTAGAAAACAAGAGTATTGTTGAGGAAAAGGGTCAGAAGGGTGTGTATGTTCAGGATAAAGTAGGAAATGTTTCATTTGTACCAATTAAAGTAATTAAATCAGATGGAGAGAAATCTCTTGTGTATGACACAAGGTTCTATGATGAAACCGGAAAAGAACATCTGACCGTTGAAATTTACGATGTGGTTCTTAAAAATCCTAAGGAATCCTAAGCAAATTTGAAATACAGTTCAGATATTGGGAAGAAAGGAAGTCAGTGAGCATGTCAATTAAGTCAAACATTGAATACATTCAGGAATTAAAGACAAAGGCAGCAGAGCAGTCCGGAAGAAAGGGCGAAGATGTTCTGCTGGTAGCAGTAACCAAGCTGCACACTCCGGATGAAATGAATGAGGCCATTGATGCCGGTATTACAGATATAGGTGAAAACAAGGTTCAGGAGATTCTGGATAAGTATGACAAGGTTAAACCTGTAAGATGGCATCTGATAGGTCATCTTCAGACCAATAAAGTAAAATACATTATCGACAAGGTTTCAATGATACATTCTGTAGACTCTCTTAAACTTGCCAAGGAAATAGACAAGAGAGCTGCACAGCATGATATTAGAATGGATATTCTTATTCAGGTGAACTCTGCCATGGAGGAGTCCAAGTTTGGCATTACTACAGAGGAAACGGATCAGCTGATAAAAGACATATCAGAACAGTGTCCAAATATTACAATTAAAGGAATGATGTGTATTGCGCCTTATGCAGATGATCCAAATGAAATAAGAGGATATTTTGCTGAGGTGAAGAGCCTGTATGACAAGTATAAGGACTCAGAACTTGAAAGAGTGGATTTTGAATACCTGTCTATGGGTATGACCCATGATTTTGAAGTAGCAATTCTTGAAGGATCGAACCTGATAAGAGTTGGAACGGCAATATTTGGGTATAGAGATTACAGAAGTGAAGAAAAATAAGAGGAGACAACTATGAGTTTTGCAGAATCAATTAAAAAGATGATTGGAATCGAAGATATCGAAGATGATGAGATGATTACAGAAGAAGAAGTTAATGCTGCCAAGGCAAAGATTGCACAGGAATCCAAGAAGTCTTCCGAGCACGAACTTCCATACAGCAAGCCTGTTAATGGTGCACATAAATCGCCTGCGGCATCTTCTTCAAGAACAAATGAGAAACGTTTTTCTATGACAGGAACCAGTGCTTTCAAGCTTGTTCTTATTGAACCAAAATCATTTGAAGAGTGTCCTAAGCTTGTGGACAGCTTAAAGGGAAGACGACCTGTTATTATTAATCTTGAAAAACTGGAAACAGAAGTTGCAAGAAAGATTTTTGACTTTATGAGTGGAGCCACATATGCATTGCAGGGCAATGTTCAGAAGGTTGCTAACAACATTTTTATTTTCGCACCTGAAAATGTAGATATTGCTGCAACTCAGTCACAGAAGCAGCCTGCAGGTTTTGGTGCAGAAGACTCTGATAATCCTTGGAGGGTATAAAATTGAAGATAATATTAATGAGAGCAATAAGCTGGTTCGCCGATATTATTGTATTGGCATTATGCTTACGTGCAATCCTGAGCTGGTTTGCAAGGAATCCTTACTCACCGGCAGGGAAGGCTTATGATGTATTTGTCAGATTGACAGAACCGGTTGTTTCACCGTGCAGGAATCTGCTTTACAGACTTAATGCTAATACCGGAATGCTTGACTTTTCTGTTCTGCTGGCATTCTTTCTGGTGAGAATTGTTGCAAGATTATTAATGATGCTAGTGTATTATATTTTTTAATTCTTGAAAGGAAAACTTATGATAACACCACATGATATAGACGTAAAAGAATTCGGAAGAGCAGTGAGAGGGTATAAGACTGAAGATGTCGATAATTTTCTTGATGAAATTATCCTTGATTTACAGCAGCTTCTAGATGAAAACAGAAAGCTGAAGGAGACGGTAGCTGACTTGAATGCTGATTTAAGACAGTATAAGAAATCAGAGTCATCTATGCTTAATACTCTGGAATCTGCAAAGAAGCTTATGGGGGATATTTCCTTAAGTGCTGAAAAGAGAGCTGAAGTGATTATTAATAATGCAAATGCAAACGCTGAAGCTATTCAGAGAGAGGCTAGAGAGTCAATCAGCAAGCTTACAGAAGAGGGTGAAAAGCTGGCTGTAAGAGTGAAAAAATTTAAAGACAGATATAAAGAAATGCTTAGAGAAGAGTTGAATCAGATAGATGGTTCCACAGAGGATTTGATTGCGGAACTTGAAAGGGAATTCCTGTCTAACAGGAGTACTGATTCAGTGAAAGCTGAAGCAGAAAACAGAAGTTCAGAAGGTCTTAGCCGAGAGACAATTGTAGTAAAAGAAAAGTCTCTGGAGGAAATGCTTATGGAAGACTTTGGAACTAAAGAAGGAGACCTTACGAGAACTATCGTAAAAAAATAGCAGTTTAGGAGGCGGGGCATTTATTGCCCCGTAATTTATATATGAGATATTATTTGATGGGAATTGGTCTGTTAATTGTTGATCAGCTTACGAAGCTGGCAGTAAGGACCAATATTGCTGTAGGAGAATCGGTCAACATTCTTGGCAGTTTTTTCAGACTGACACATGTAGAAAACAGAGGTGCGGCATTCAGTATTCTTTCCGGCAAAACAGTTTTGCTGATTATAGTTACTGTGCTGGTTATGATAATTGCAATTGCATACTTACACAAACATAAGGGTTTGCATTGGATGGCTTACACTTCAGGTGCACTCATTATCAGCGGCGGAGCAGGAAATCTTATAGATAGAGCAGTTGCCGGTCATGTCACTGACATGTTCGATTTCAGCATTTTTCCGCCTGTTTTCAATGTTGCGGATATTGGAATTGTTGTTGGCTGCGGCATGTTCGTTCTATATGTTCTCCTTGAGAATAAGCTTAACGAAGACAAAAAGAAGGACGGTACACAGTAGGACAAAATATGGAATCAGAAAACAGATATGAAATACTTATAGATGAATCTCAGGAAGGCACAAGATTGGATCTTTTACTGTCCCTTAACCTGGAAGGCACCTCGAGAAGCTTTATTCAAAAGCTTTTTGAAAAAGGGAAAATCAATGTCAATGATAAAATCTGCACCTCCAAAAAGTATAAAGCGTGTAAGGGGGACAAAGTTGAAATTAGTGTTCCTGAACCTGAAGTGCTCACTGTGGAGGCGGAAAACATACCTATTGACATTGTTTATGAGGATGAAGATGTGCTTGTTGTTAACAAGCCAAAGGGAATGGTAGTTCATCCTGCAGCAGGTAATTATACAGGAACACTGGTAAATGCTATTATGTTTCACTGTGGAGACAGGCTTTCATCAATTAACGGCGTAATAAGACCGGGAATTGTTCATAGAATAGATAAGGACACCAGTGGACTGCTTATGATTGCCAAAAATGATATGGCGCACGAATCTCTGTCAGCTCAGCTTGCGGAGCATTCGATTACAAGAAAGTACAGAGCCCTAGTATATGACAATTTAAAAGAAGATGAGGGAACTGTTGATGCACCGATTGGGAGAGATCCGAAAAACAGATTGAGACAGGCTGTAACTGATCAGAACAGCAAAAGGGCGGTTACTCATTACAGGGTCTTAGAACGTTTTGGAAAATATACTCTTATTGAGGCTCAGCTGGAAACAGGCAGAACTCATCAGATAAGAGTTCATATGGCACATATTAAGCATCCCCTTGTAGGCGACATGGTTTATGGTCCAAAGAAACAGAGCATAAATGTTGAGGGACAGATGCTTCATGCCAAGGTAATCGGCTTTGTTCATCCGAAAACAGGTGTTTATATGGAATTTGACAGTGAACTTCCTGAATACTTTGATGAAATAATAAGGAGAATACGTAATGGCAAAAATTGAATTAAAGCCGGGAACAATGCTTAATCCGGTTCCTGCAGTTATGGTTACATGCGGAAATGGTGATGATGCAAATATTATTACAATCGCATGGACCGGAATAATCAATTCTGAACCACCTATTACTTATGTATCAGTGAGAAAATCAAGACATTCACATAAGCTGATCAGCGACAGTGGAGAATTTGTAATTAACCTTACAACTGAAGAACTTGCAAAAGCAACAGACTACTGCGGTGTAAAATCAGGAAGAGACGTTAACAAAGCTGCTGAAACAGGATTGAATTTCGAGCCTGCTGAAGCTGTGACGTGTCCTATGATTAAAGAGTCACCTGTTAATTTAGAGTGCAGGGTCATAGAAGTAAAAGAATATAATACTCATGATATGTTTATTGCTGAAATTATAAAAGTACATGCAGAAGAATCACTTTTCGATAACAATAACAGAATCAGACTGGATAAAGCCGGTCTGATTGCATACAATCACGGAGAGTATTTTGGGCTGAAACGTCAGCCTCTTGGCAAATTTGGCTTTTCAATTATGAAGGAAAAGACAAAAAAGCGCATTAACCGTGAAAAAGCCAAGCATGCCCGCGCTGCGGCAAGAAGCAGGAAGAGAAAGTAATTCCTGTCTTGTGCAGCACGGACCATAGTTCCAGAAGCTACAGCTTATCTGTCGGACTGATCTCTACGACTTCATTGTCTTCAGATTTATCAGATTGATCAGGTTGAGATCTGATATACTGAAGGCAGTTCTCACAGACATAGCCGGACTTAAATGCTATGGTTTTATAGCATTTGTTTTCGCATATGGTGCAATTACAGTTGATGTCGTGACTTTGGTTCATGTTATAGTCTCCTTTCTATACTTAAGCTTGCGCTCTGGAATCAGTAAAGTATATTACAATATTAAGATTTTCTTTAGGATGATGAAACAGAAAGGGCAAAAAATGTCGAGTAACAGGAAAAAATTGTATGACTGTTTTCCATTATATAAAAATAATGATGAAATAATCGGATACAGCTTTAAATGTGAGGAACCCAAATATGTAATGTGCATTATACATGGTGTGGGTGAATATTCAGCAAGATATAGCAGAATGGCTGAAGCATTGTCTCACTATGGCATTGCCTGTATTGCATACGATCAGAGAGGTCACGGCATTTCAAAGGGAAAGAGAGGAGACTGTGCTCCTCGCAGCAAGGTCTTTGAAGACATCGATGCACTAATTGAAACAGCACAGGAATTATATCCCGGTTTGCCGATTACCTTATACGGTCACAGTATGGGTGGAAATATCTGTCTGGATTATAGAGCAAGAGGAAGCAAAAACCATATTCCTGAAAAATACATCGTATCTGCCCCATGGATAAAGCTGGTTAAAGATTTTCCGAAACCAGTGGTAAGCATGCTAAGAAGTGCATCTAAGATTATGCCTACATTTGGTATTTCCCAAAGCTTTCCTGAGGATAAACTGGGTAATCTTATTAATGTAAGACCATATAAGGATGATCCCATTGTTCATTCACATATTAGCTTAAGATGTGCTGCTGAATGTTTTGATATGGGAAACTCAATATACGATGGAACAAATCCTGATAATGGGAAGTCCGTTGGTAAACCGTTTCTGCTTATGCACGGAGATCAGGATAAAATCTGCAGTGTAAATGGAAGCAGACACGTGGCAGAAAGGTTGAAAAATGAGGATTGGTTCACCTACATTGAGTGGCCGGGATACTATCATGAGATACATAACGGAGGGAAAGAAGCCACCGGTGATGATGTAATAGAAACTATAAAAGATTTTATTTTAGCTTAAAAATGGAGAGGGATAATACTAAGAGATGAAAGAAGAAAGTAGAGTACAGGAACTGCTTAATGAGTTGCTTCCTGATGATCCGGAAGAAAGAGCAAAAACTCTGGATGAACTTGATAAACTGCTGATGAGATATGAGTCTGCTATAAGAGAAATCAGAACAAAGGTTGAAATCTTAAATGATGAGCTTTCTCTAACAGGAGATCAGAATCCGATTGCTTCTATTTCTTCCAGAAGAAAAAAATTAAGTGGCATACTTGAAAAGCTTAAAAGACAGGGTTTCCCCATGACCCTTGAATCCATAGAGGAAAATCTTACGGATGTAGCAGGAATCAGAATTATCTGTTCATTTATGGATGACATTTACAAGGTGGCCAGAATGCTCCAGCAGCAAGATGATATAACTGTTATTACTGTGAAGGACTATATTGCAAAGCCAAAGCCAAACGGCTACAGAAGCTATCACATGATTGTTGAGGTACCGGTATTTTTTTCTAACGAAAAGAGACCTATGAAGGTTGAAGTTCAGATCAGAACAATTGCGATGGATTTTTGGGCTAATCTGGAGCACAGAATGAGATATAAAAAAGATATAGAAGCCGCAGATGAAATCATGGACGAACTCAAAGAGTGCGCAGAAAACATTGCGGCTACAGATACAAAGATGATGATTATTCGCGAGAAAATCAGGTCGGGATCTTTGGATTAATCCAGACAGTTCTATTATTTGTAAAGATGACCATGCCGGGCTTAGCACCGGCTGGTTTTTTTACATATTTCACTTCTACATAGTCTACGGGAACATTCTCCGAATTGCGTGCCTTACTGTGATATGCAGCTATGGCAGCAGCCTCATAAACAAGGTTCTCGGTAAGCTGACGGCCTTCCATCTGAACTATTACGTGAGAGCCGGGAATATCTTTGGTGTGAAGCCAAAGGTCGTTTTTCCCTGCAGTCTTTAATGTAAGAATGTCGTTTTCCTTATTATTTCTTCCGACTAAAACATGAAAACCTTCAGATGTAGTATATTTATATGGGCTGGGCTTATATTTCTTTTCCTTATATCCACCTGCCTGCTTGCGGCGTCTCATGTATCCTGTTTCCACCAGCTCGCCTCGAAGAGCGTCTATTGCTTCCACGTCATCAGCATTGTTTAAATAAGTAAGTACAGATTCTAAGTACTCAATATCAACAGAGGTTTCATCTAACTGAACCTGTTTCTCCTTTATGGCCGTTTTAGACTTTCCGTAACGCTTGAAATACTGTTGGGCATTTTTTGAAGGACTGTATCTTTCGTCAAGAGGAATAACCACATTTTCTCCGTTATAATAGTTCAAAACCTCTACTTTTTTTGCTCCCGGTTTCACCAGGTGAATATTTGCAGTGAGAAGTTCGCCGTAAAGTCGTAAATCTTCTGAGTTTTCGGCTTTCAGCAAATCTTCTGACAATCTCTGCTTTTTAAGATAAAGCTTATTTAAAGCCGCCGATACAGTCTTAATCAGATCGTTTGCTTTCTGCTTCGCTCTGTTTGAAGACTCTTTATTGTTAAAATAGAAAGAGAGAGCTTTGCTGAGACTCTCAAATTCCTTACACTCCGCACCCTCGAACTCCTTAAGATCCATAACGTGGAACTCCTGGGGAACTCCTTTGGAGTCGGTATACACGCGAGGTACAGTTTTTCCATTGTTAATATTGTCTATCAAAACTTCCAGAGTCTCGTAAGGATCTTTTTCTGCTTCCAGCTGTCTTGCCACTGCAGGAGAAATTCCTCCTACTTTTGCCAGAATAGTTTTGCTTACATGATCTATGGAATTCATTTCCTCTCTGCTGATATCTTTAAAAGGAATTTTTTCCTGTGCAGGAGGGTATTTGTATTCCAGACCGGGAAGAAGCTGTCTGGCTCTGTTTATATCAATGGAAACTCTTTTAATGCTGTCAATTATTTTTCCTGAAGTCATGTCTACAAGAATGATGTTACTGTGTTTTCCCATGATTTCGAAAATAAGCTTCTTGGTTACTGAAAAACCCAGTTCGTTTAAGGTTTCCAAAGAAATTTCAATAATTCTTTCACTGTCTTTCTGTTCGATATTCACAATACGTCCACCTTGCAGATGCTTGCGCATAAGCATGCAGAAACCGGAAGGGGCAGGCGGATTCTGTGGATTCTGTTCTATCAGATGTATACGGGAACAGGAGCTTGCAACCGAAGCGAACAGTTTTACATTACCTTTTTTTGTGTGTATATTAAAGACTAGTTCATCGTTCTCAGGCTGATAAACCTTTTCTATTTTTCCAAGCTGAATGGTATCCTGCAGTTCTTTTACCATTGCAAGGGTGATTATGCCGTCAAAAGCCATATTGTTTCCTCTTTTCACTAAAGTTACATCTAAATATTTTAACCTGTAATATTAGTGTTTGTCAACGATATGAAACCTATGTTATAATCAAATAGTTATCATTAATAAATAAGAAAAGAGGAGACAATTAAATGATAAAAAGTATGACAGGCTTCGGAAGAGGCGAATATAATGACGGAAAGAGAAATATAATTGTTGAAATCAAATCTGTAAATCACAGATATTCTGATATTTCTGTAAGAATGCCAAGGCGGTATTCCTTCGTGGAAGACAAGGTTAAGAATGCAGTAAAGGAAAAAATCAAAAGAGGTAAGATTGATGTTTCAATTATGGTCGAAAATCTTACTGAAAATGACGTGAATATCAAGCTTAATACTATGATTGCGAAGCAGTACTATGAAAAGCTTGTGGAATTACAGCAGACCTTTGATTTTTCTGCAGATGGGGGTGGAATCACTCTTAATATGATTGCAGGCATGCCGGATGTTCTTAAGGCAATTCCTGATGTTGAAGATGAGGATGAAATGACAAAGTGCATTCTTGCACCGGTAAGAGAGGCAGCTGCCAATCTTGAAACTATGAGAAGTATCGAGGGTGAAAAGCTGGCACAGGATCTAATTATGAGAGGTGGAATAATTAAGAATCTGGTTGATCAGATTGAAGAAAGAGCTGAAGAAGTGCCGAAAGTTTATGCTGTTAAGCTGAAGGAGAGGATTGAAGCCCTTCTTGAGGGAAGTGTTTCTGTTCCTGAAGACAGAATTATGATTGAAGCAGCAGTATTTGCTGACAAGTGTAATATTACTGAAGAACTTACTCGTCTGAACAGCCATATGGATCAGATGAAGTATATTATTGAAACAAGTAAGGAACCTGACGGTAAGAAGCTTGACTTCCTGGTACAGGAAATGAACAGAGAAGCAAACACTATCGGTTCTAAGGCAAATGATATAACTGTTACAAATCTTATGCTTCAGGTTAAAGCTGAAATAGAAAAAATAAGAGAACAGGTTCAGAATATAGAATAACCTTGAATGACGATAATATTAGTGATATAATATATTGCTATATAATTTGTTTGAGGTGAATTTACATGGAAATAGCAGAAAAAAAGGGTAAGTTGTTCATCATTTCCGGACCGTCAGGTACAGGAAAGGGGACAATTTGTAAAGCTTTATTAGAAAGAAATGATATTGATATTTCAGTTTCCATGACGACGAGAACTCCCAGAGAAGGCGAAATTCATGGAGTAAGTTACTACTTTGCAACAAGAGAAGAATTTGAACAGACAATCGCTGAGGGTGGCTTTCTGGAATATGCTGATGTATTCGGAAACTATTACGGAACTCCTAAGGCAATGGTTGTTGAGAAACTCCAACAGGGCAGAGATGTTATTCTTGAAATAGATGTTCAGGGTGCAATAGATGCGAAGAAAGTGTATCCCGAAAGCATTCTGATTTTCATACTTCCACCGTCACTGAAGGAGTTAAGAGCTCGTATCGAAGGCAGAGGTACGGAAACAGAAGAAGTAATTAACCTGAGATTATCTAAGGCGCTGGAAGAAATGTCTTACATAGATAAATATGATTACTTTGTAGTTAATGATATCATAGATGATGCCATCATTCGTACGGAAGCTATTATGCATGCCGAACATGGAAGGGTGGTACCTGAAGACGTAAAATATATACTTGATAAATATAAGGAGGAAGAAAAATGTTATACCCATCAGTAAATGAAATCAGAAAAAGAGCTGACAGCAGATACACTATCGTGGTAATGGCTGCTAAGAGAGCAAGAGATATTATTGATAATAAACCTATCCTGACAGACTGTGATTCAAACAGACCTGTATCTATTGCATCTCATGAAATTGCTGAAGATTTAATCACATATTCAAGAGATCCGGAATTTGAGTCCGAAGATTAATAAAAGAAAAAAGTGATAGACAGCAAAAAAAGCTTGCAATTTCAATAATTTAAGTATATAATTATCAACGGCTAATTTCGTAGCCGTTGTTTTAATTTAGCACACCCGATTGTTTGTACCAGGTGCCTCGAGGCTGTGAGTTTTGATACTGCCCGCTTTGAGGTTTTGTACATGAGAGATCGAGTGGAAGGGAAAAAACCAGGAGGAAAGAAAAAATGGCAGTAATTTCAATGAAACAATTACTTGAAGCAGGTGTACACTTTGGACACCAGACAAGAAGATGGAACCCTAAAATGGCTCCTTATATCTTCACAGAAAGAAACGGAATCTACATCATCGACTTACAGAAGACTGTAAAGAAGATTGATGAAGCTTATGACTTCATGAAAGAAGTTGCAGCATCCGGACAGCCTATCCTTTTCGTAGGAACTAAAAAGCAGGCTCAGAACGCTATCGTTGATGAAGCTAACAGATGCGGACAGTACTACGTAAGCGAAAGATGGTTAGGCGGAATGCTTACAAACCATAAGACTATCGGTGGAAGAATCAAGAGATTAAACGACATCGACAGAATGGAAGAAGACGGAACTTTCGAAAAGCTTTCCAAGAAAGAAGTTATCAAACTTAAAGCTGAAAGAGAAAAGCTTGAAAAGTACTTAGGCGGAATCAGAAACATGAAGGGAATGCCGGGAGCATTATTCATTGTTGACCCTAAGAAAGAAAGAATCGCAGTAAAAGAAGCTAGAATCTTAGGTATTCCTATCATTGGTATCGTAGATACTAACTGTGACCCTGATGATGTTGATTACATCATTCCTGCAAACGATGATGCTATCAGAGCTGTAAAGCTGATCGCTGGCAGAATGGCAGATGCTGTAATCGAAGCTAACCAGGGAGAAAGCTTTGATGAAGGAACAGCTACTGAAGAAGTTGCTGAAACTGAAGCTGAATAATTAAATCATAGGACATAGGAGGAAAATAAGATGGCTGCTGTAACTGCTAAGATGGTAAAAGAATTAAGAGACATGACAGGCGCTGGAATGATGGATTGCAAGAAGGCTCTTGTTGAAACTGACGGAAACATTGAAGCTGCAGTTGATTTCTTAAAGGAAAAGGGACTTGCCAAGGCTGCAAAGAAGGCAGGAAGAATTGCTGCTGAAGGTCTGGTAAAGATTGCTTTCTCTGATGATCACAAGACTGCTGCAATTGTTGAAGTTAACTCAGAAACAGACTTCGTATCAAAGAACGAAGAATTCGTAAGCTTTGTAGAAGATCTTGCTAAGCTTGCTCTAACTGCTGAAACTACTGATATTGAAGCGTTTAAGGCTATGAGCTTTGAAGAATCAACAGTTCAGGATGTTTTAACAGCTAAGATTGCAAAGATTGGTGAAAACATGTCAGTTAGAAGAATCGAAAAGGTATCTGCTGACGTTGTTACTTCATACATCCACGGTGGTGGAAGAATCGGTGCAATCGTTGCAGGTAACGGTGAAGACACAGATGCTGTAAGAGAAGCTTTAACAAACATCGCAATGCAGGTTGCTGCAATGAACCCTCAGTACATTAGCAGAAACGACATTTCAAGTGAAGAACTTGCTAAGATGCATGACATCACACTTGAAAGTGCATTAAATGATCCATTCACACTTCCTAAGCCAATCCTTAACGCTTTATTAGATAAGGCTGTTGATGGTGTTTGGGCTGCTGAAGATGTTGCTATTCTTGAAGAAAAGAGAAATGATAAGAGCTTTAACTTCAACTACTTACCAAACTTCTTATCAGAAGATGCTAAGGCTAAGTTAGCTGAACTTGCTGTTGCTGATAAGGCAAACATCTCCGGAAACAAGATTTTCTCAGGACTTGTTGAAGGTCGTGTATCCAAGCAGTTAAAGGACATCTGTCTATTAGACCAGACTTATGTTAGAGCTGAAGATGGTAAGCAGACAGTTTCCAAGTATCTGGAATCTGTAAGCAAAGACCTTTCAATCGCTAACGTTGTTCGTTTCGAAGTAGGTGAAGGTATCGAAAAGAAGGAAGAAGACTTTGCTGCTGAAGTTGCTAAGCAGATGGAAGCTGCTCAGAAATAATTCTAAGAAAAATCCAATAAACTTGAACTTGAATCCTCGGGAGATTTCCCGGGGATTTCTTGATATACTCAGAAAACATATTATGGATTTCATATTGACAAAGTGAACGAGCGTTAGCTATAATATATAAAACGGTCGTTTGCAATAGCTGCCTATAGCATTGCCTGATTACAGTATATACAGGAGGATAAGTTAATGAAGGAAATTGAAAAAATGCCTACGAAAACAAGAATACTATATGCTGCACTCGATCTTTTTTCAGAAAAAGGGTATGACGGAGTCGGTGTGGATCTTATAGCTGAAAAAGCCGGATTGAAAGGCCCTTCATTATACAGGCATTACAAGGGAAAAGAGGATATTTTAAATTCCATGATTGACATTGTGGAGCAACATTATGAAGATGGCTTTCATTTGTATAATGAGAATGAAGCTTTTCCGAGTTCAATGGATGAATTAATCCGGGGTGCTATAAAAAGAATTGAGTTTACCGTTGATGATGAAATAATATGTAAAACAAGAAGAATTCTTGCAATGGAGCAGTTCAGGAGTCCGAGAATTGCTGCCATGGCAACAAAGTATCATATGGAAAACATGCGTAATGCCTATACCGTGGTTTTTGAAGAAATGATGAAGAAGGGTGTGCTGAAGGAAGATGATCCTGAATACCTTGCACTTGAATTTATTGCTCCTGTCTCACTGTTAATCCATACATGTGATAGAGAGCCTCATAAAAAAGAGGAATGTTTTAAAGTAATCAGAAAACACTTTGCACATTTTGCCAGGGTCTATGGAAAGAAATAAACAAGTTAATTTTTTATTCTTCGCATGTTATTATAGATCCTATGTCAGTTAGCTCGTATTCGGGAAACCAGACACAATCCAGTCCTCTGGACTTAATAAAGCTTAATATTCTCTGAAAATCGGGATGTGCCTTAAGATTACCGTTGAAAATCACCTTGTTCCCGACTCTTCCGGAACAGCCGCCGATAAAGCCCGTATCATAGCCTTCCAGAAAACAGTGACCGGGTTCAACCTCAAGAACATTGATTTCAGGATACATGCTGCAGGCTTTTATTATGCCCTTGTCATAGGTGATAATCGAGTTTCGGTCTACCACAACCATACTGCACTTTGTATAGCCCTGACGGACATCAACAAACTTCATTCCTGTGGGAGCAGTCTTAGAAAAAGAGCCGGCTGCTGATAAAAGTCGAGGATTGGTCACTGCAAGTTTATGAAAAAAGAATTCTCCTGTACATGCAGCATTAAAGACTGAGTCAGAGGGATATCCAAATCCGACATCTGACCCGGAAGCAAAAATAACAGGAGAGTCGTCATCTACGCCCAGTTTGCACATAAAAACATCCGGATGACATGAGATAGGTTCATCTACTATTCCATTCGTTGAGATATTAACAGGGGAATATCCCAGAGATCTAAGATATTCCCGTAAAATACCATTTGCTTTCTCTGAAATGAAAACTTTTTTCATTAATAGCCTCGTTCACTGATTATTAGTATTCTTTAGACGCCTCTAGCACGTTGCATAAATATGTCCATACACGATTAGCTGATGAAATGGACATTTTTTCATCGGGAGTGTGAACATTTGCAAGGTCTGGACCAAAGGAGACTGCATCAAAGTCATCATTAAACTTGCCTGCAAAGAATCCACATTCCAGACCGGCATGAATTGCTTCAATCTTTGGCTCATAGCCATACTGCTCCCGGAAAACACTTACGCAGAGATCCCTTAGCGGAGAATCAATTCTATATACCCAGCCCGGATAAGAACTCTTTAATTCAATATGACCTCCAAGAAGCTTAACAAGTGCCTCAAGCTTGTCACAAGTATAGTTCTGTCTGGATTTTACAGAGCTTCTGACTGAATAAAGAGCATACATATCGTTTTCTTTAATATTAAGCACTCCCAGGTTTAAACTTGTTTCTACCAGCCCGTCAATATCAGCACTCATGTTCTGAATTCCGTAAGGTGCACAAAGGAGATAGCTGATCACTTTTTCTGTGCTTTCATCTGAAAGCATATTATCAGCAGCTGAATCTTCTACAGAAAGTCTGATTCCGGGATCGGATGTAGCATACTCTGTAATCAGAACTTTTTCAATAGCAGCAACTTTTTCCAAGACTCCTTTTTCCTCTGTGCAGAATACAGCATCACATCTTTTGCAGATTACGTTATCTGCATTTCCGCCATTTACAGTTACAATGTTAAGTGGTATTTCCTTATTGATTTCATTAAGGATTCTTCCCATCAAAACATTTGCATTTCCATGTTCTTTATTGATTTCCATTCCCGAATGACCGCCCAGAAGGCCGGAAATTGTGAGAGCGTAAGCCCTACCTTTTGCAGCTGTTCTTTCAATCGGAATGAAAACATCCGCAGTAACTCCACCGGCACAGCTTACGGAGAAGACACCTTCCTCTTCAGAGTCCAGATTAATCATTTTTCTGCCCTTGAGCTTTGAACCGTCAAGACCCTCGGCACCTTCAAGTCCTGTTTCCTCATCAGAAGTGAAAACACATTCAATAGCAGGATGTTTTAAATCTGCAGCATCAAGTACAGCCAGCATGTATGCAACAGCAATTCCATTGTCAGCACCTAATGTTGTGTCAACTGCTGTCAGCCAGTCATCTTCAACAATAAGGTCGATGCCCTCTTCTGTCATATCTTTATTACACGAATCAGTCTTTTCACAAACCATATCCATATGGCCCTGAAGGATAATCGTGGATGAATCCTCGTAGCCGAAAGTTGCATCCTTATAGATGATAACATTATTGAGTTCATCCTGAATGTATCTCAGATTACGTTCCTTTGCAAATTCTACAAGAAAATCGCTTATTTTTTTTGTGTTGTATGAACCTCTTGGTATCCGGCATATATCAGCAAAGAAACCAAATACAGACGTTGGTTCTAGTTCTCTTACGTTTTTCATTTATTTACACTCCTATTTTTTCAGTTAATACATTATAACACAAATACATGACATATATGAGTATATAATGTATAATACTTCGGGGGTGATTATTAAGAATGAAGAAAAGTAAAATATCGGGTATTATAGCCGTAATCTGTGCAATTGCTATTTCTGCAGTCTTTGGACCTGAGGCACTTGAGTACATAGATTTAGCTGACTCCACAGTACTTGGCAGTGGAGAAGAAGTAAGTTTTGATATTTCCGATGGACTTCCGGAGTACGAGGGCGAGCCGTCTGTAGAAATTAATGGAAATATGCCGTATTTCCAGGAGAACGATCTGGAACTTGGCAGTTTTGAGAAGTATAGCAAACTGGATAGTCTGGGAAGATGCGGGGTGGCTTTTGCTAATGTTTCCCGTGAACTTATGCCCACAGATGAACGTCAGTCCATAAGCTCTGTTAAACCAAGCGGGTGGCACACTGCAAGCTATCCTGAGGTAATTAAGGACAGATATCTGTGGAACCGCTGTCACCTTATTGCATGGTGTCTGGCCGGTGAAAATGCCAACAGACGTAATCTGATTACAGGGACCAGATACATGAATGTGGAGGGTATGCTTCCTGTGGAAGAAGAAGTTCTTGATTATGTGAGAAAAACAGGTAATCACGTACTTTACAGAGTAACTCCTTTTTTTGAGGGTAACAATCTTGTGGCAAGTGGGGTTCTCATGGAGGCATATTCTGTTGAAGATGAAGGAAAGGGAATCTGCAAATGTGTGTACTGCTTTAATGTACAGCCGGGAATAATTATTGACTATGAAACAGGAGAAAGCTATCTGGAATAAGGAATATTTTTTTGAAAAACTTTTGTAGTTTAGCACGCTAACGTGTATAATGATGTTATATAACTTTAGGAGGATAAGAATTATGAATATTGTGTGTTTTGATTTAGAGGGTGTATTAGTCCCTGAAATATGGATTGCTTTTGCTGAGGCTACAGGTATTCCTGAACTTAAGAAAACCACTAGAGATGAGCCTGATTACGATAAACTTATGAAGTACAGACTTGACATCTTAAGAGAACACGGACTGGGACTTAAGGAAATCCAGGATACTATTGCAACTCTTGATCCTATGCCCGGTGCTAAGGAATTCCTGGACGAGCTTCGCAGTCAGGTACAGGTTGTAATTATCAGTGATACTTTTGAACAGTTTGCGGCTCCGCTTATGAAGAAGCTTGGCTATCCGACAATTTTCTGCAATCAGCTTGTTGTGGCAGAAGATGGTTCAATTGCAGACTATAAGATGAGATGTGAAAAGACAAAGTACACTACAGTCAGAGCTCTTCAGAGCATGGGTTATGATACTATTGCAAGTGGGGACAGCTTCAATGACCTTGGAATGATTCAGGCAAGTAAGGCCGGATTCCTGTTCAAATCTACTGAACAGATTAAGGCAGATTACCCTGATATCCCTGCATACGAAGAGTATGACGATCTCCTTGCTGCTATCAAAGCGGTTATAGATTAGGATAAAGATAAGGATATAATAAAATGAATATTACAGAAAGCAGAAAAATGATTTATTATCTTCTGATGATATTTCTTTTTGGTGGTGTAATAGGTTTTGTTTACGAGGAGCTTTTTTATCTTGTTGACCTTGGATATCTGGTAAAAAGGGGAACTACTTTAGGTCCATGGATACCTATTTATGGTTTTGGCTGTCTGTTTATTCTTTTTACTACAAACAGGCTGAGAAATAAGCCTCTAGCAGTCTTTTTCATGGCAGCCGCAGTTTCCGGCATTTTGGAATTTATATCCGGATACATACTTTATCACTATGCCGGAGGCTTGAGACTGTGGGATTACAATGTAGAAATATGGAACTGGTTTAACATTGACGGGTATGTCTGCCTGAGATCACTTATTGTATTTGGTGTAGCAGGACTGATACTACAGTATATTGCTGCTCCTGTTTTTCACAAGGTTATTGATGAAGAAAAGGCAAAGAATATTAAATATGTACTTTTAGCATTATCTGTACTGTTTATTATAGATGTTCTCTTTGTGTCCGTTGTAAGTTTTTTCAAATAATAATCGTATTTATAAGTAAAGAATACAGACGAAAGGATTATTTATGCCCAATTCAGAAAGAGAACATTGCATTTATGTAGTATTTTCACAGACACATACCAGATTTGGCAGAGTCATCAGAAGAATAGCTAAACAAAAGTACAATCACGCGTCTGTCAGTTTAGATTCGTCCTTGGAACAGCTCTATGCATTTGGAAGACCTCAGCATGGTGCTGTTCTGCTGGGATGCCTTGTTCGGGAGTCTCTGGAGAGATATACTCTTCGAAAAATAGACAGAGCGGTTCCGGTGGCCATATGCAGAATTCCTGTAAAGGAAGAAGAGTATAAGTGGATTTCAAACAGAATAAATGCCGTTTTAGAGGATGAAGAATATGTGTACAACCTTTTTTCTGTACTTACATTTCCTTTTTTTGGCGGTTTTGCCATATATAAAGCGTTTACCTGTGTGGAATTTGTGGCACATCTGATGAGGTACCTTAAGTACACCAGCAAGCCAAGCTGCAAATATACTCCTGACGAGCTGCTGTATAATCTTAAGGATAAAAAAATATTTGAAGGTGACATTCAGAAATATGAATCCAAGCTTCCTGATACATCCATGTACTTTAAGCCTATGGGGTTTTCCGGGTATAAGAGGAGCTTGAAGATTATTGGGGTTTTGATTAAAAGAAGTCTGCTTAACAGAATTCATGAAGCATAGGAATGAAGTAATACAATGGATCAGTATGAAAAAGTAAAGAATCAGCTGGATGAGCTTGGAATTGAATTTGATAAAGTTGAGCATGAGCCTGCACTGACAACGGAAGATGCAGACAGATTTATTGAAGGTAAGGCGGGCGTACGAACAAAATCCATGTTCCTGACTGATAAGAAGAAACGATCCTGGTTTCTTGTAATCATGGACGATGTCAAGCGTCTGGATATGAAGGCTTTTGGGGAACTTGTTGAGACTAAAGGCATTAAGATGGCTTCTGAGGAAAGTCTTATGGAAAAAATGATGCTTCCGGCAGGGACAGTATCCGTCTTTGGACTCATAAACAACGCAAAGCATGATATACAGGTGTATTTTGATGAGGAGATTATGTCTGAAGAGATTTTGACGTTTCACCCAAACCGGAATGACATTACACTTTTTGTAAAGACACCGGACGTTTTAAAATTTCTTGACAACCTGGGGTACGAGGCACATATTGTGCAGTTGTAGCGGTTTTTGTTGATGAAAGCCGCTTTTTACGTTATAATGATATATTATTATTTGCATTTATTTAAGGAGAGGAAAATGAAAAAAGAAAACGGAAAGGCGTTATTGCCTATTGGGGTATTCCTGGTTCTTTATCTTGGACTTGGAATTATCTTCGAATATGTACTTAAGATTGGTATGGGATTCTATAACATTCCTATCGTTGTAATCTTTATGGTTGCAATTCTTGTTGCCTGCCTGCAGAATAAGGAACTGTCATTTGATACGAAGCTTGAGCTTATGGGACGTGGCGCAGGTGACAAGCTGATAATGACAATGCTTCTGATATTTATGACAGCCGGTATTTTTGTAGGTGTTGTTGGACGTGATTCCGCGGAAAGTGTGGCATATTTTATGCTGTCAATTATTCCTGCGCAGTATGCGGTTGCTGTTTTATTTGTAGCTGCCTGCTTTGTATCTGTTGCAATGGGTACTTCAGTTGGAACTATTACACTGATTACACCTATTGCACTGGCTGTATCTTCCGTATCAGGATTCTCAGCACCTTTGTGTGTTGCTTCGGTAATGGGCGGGGCAATGTTCGGCGACAACCTGTCCTTTATCTCTGATACCACTATTGCCGCATGCAACGGTCAGGGGGTTCAGATGAAGGACAAGTTCAGAGAAAACTTCAAAATTGCATTACCTGCAGCTCTTGTTACAGTGGTTCTTATTCTTGTTATTTCAATGAGAACTGAAATTGCCGGAACTATTTCTAATGACTATAGTCTGATTCACATTATTCCATATCTGTTAGTACTTATCTGTGCTATTATCGGAATCAATGTATTTGTTGTACTTCTTATTGGTATCATTTCCGGTTCAATAATAATGCTTGCAACCGGAGCTACTACTGCAGGTGATTTACTTGCATCAATGGGTTCAGGTGCGTCAGGAATGTTTGAAACTGCCATGGTTGCAATTCTTGTATCAGCGATGGGTGCACTGGTAAATGAATACGGTGGATTTAACTATCTTCTTTCAATGGCAAAGAAAGTATTCAAGAGCAAGAAGGGCGGACAGTTAGGTATAGGTCTTCTTGTTTCAGTTATTGACGTTGCGACGGCAAACAACACTGTGGCAATTGTAATGACCAATCCTATTGCCAAGGAAATGGCGGCAGGTTATGATATTAATCCTAAGAAGACGGCTTCACTGCTTGATACTTTCTCATGCGTAATGCAGGGAATTATTCCGTACGGAGCTCAGATGCTGGTTGCACTTGCGGCTGCTGCTGAAGCAGGAATAGCTATGACAGCTTTCGATATTATTCCACTGCTGTTCTATCCGTTACTGTTATTAGCAAGCTCACTGGTTTATATATTTATCATTCCTGAAAAGAAAGAATAACCGATTAGGGTTTCAGATATAAGGAAGTATTTGAAGATTAACTCACTTCAGACAGCTGTTAATTGTTGTCTGAAGTGTTTTTTTACTGATAGGAGAAAGTATTATTATGAGAAATGTTCTTTCGAGAATAATTAATACATTTGCAGGGGATATGGTGCTATGCATTGCCGTATTGCTTGCCATAGCTTCAAGTTTCATTGTTTATCCTGACAAGGAATATTTGGGATATATTGATTTCAGAACCATATGTATTCTATTTTCACTTATGGCGGTAGTTGCAGGATTAAAATGTGATGGTGTTTTTCTCAAAGTAGCGGAGACTCTTTTAAGTAAGGTAACGTATATGAGAACTGTAGTGATAATTCTTGTGTTATTATGTTTTTTCGGAAGTATGCTGGTAACCAATGATGTTGCACTTGTTACTTTTGTACCTCTTACTGTTACAGTTTTAAATCTATTGAAAAAACAGCAAAAAAATAACTGGATTGTTGCAATTGTAATTCTTCAGACTATTGGTGCTAACCTGGGGAGTATGTTTACTCCTGTAGGAAGTCCTCAGAATCTTTATCTTTATAGCCAGTCGGGTTTATCCATAGGGGAATTCTTATGGGTAACCATACCGTATGTTGTGATTTCCTTTATGGTTATCATTGCAATTATCATTGTACGCAGCATGATTCCCGGATGTAATGAGAAAATTAATGTATCTTTTGATGCGGATAATGTTCGCAGTAAGAAATCGACATATGTATACTGCCTGCTGTTTCTGGTTTCAATACTTGCTGTAGCAAAAATTCTGCCTTATTCTGTTACGACAGTAGTAGTTGCCGGCGTTATTTTCATTGTCGATCGGAAAGTTCTCAAAGATGTTGACTATGCATTACTGTTAACTTTTGTAGGCTTTTTTATATTTATAGGAAATCTTCAGAGAATAGATGCAGTTTCTGGTCTGATTTATACTATAGTTACAGGCAGAGAGGTTATTACTGCTGTTATCAGCAGCCAGTTTATCAGCAATGTTCCCGCAGCTGTTCTTTTGTCAGGATTCACTGATAATTACAGGTCGCTGATTATAGGAACTAACATAGGAGGACTTGGGACGCTGATTGCTTCTATGGCGAGTTTAATATCGTACAAGTTTATTGTAAGGGAAATGCCGGAAATCAGGGGAAGATATATAAAGAAATTTTCCATAGTTAACATTTGCTTTATTATGGTACTTTTAGGATTTTATTACCTTTGTAAATTTGTAATAAACTGATAATAGATTTCTGAACATATATTTTTAGTTTATTATACGGAAAAAAAGTGTATAATCACCTTAACAGGGAGGTGTATACATATGAGACTATTGGTTGTCGAAGATGAAAAAGACCTTAATGATATTATAAGAAAACAGCTTACTGCAGACGGATACAGTGTAGATGTAAGTTTTGACGGAAAAGATGCAATAGACATTCTTGAGTACACAGAATATGATGGGGTTGTGCTGGATATAATGCTACCCGGTGCAGATGGTTATCAGGTTCTGAAATCCATTAGAAATAAAGGAAAAACCACACCGGTACTGTTTCTGACAGCCCGGGATTCAATAGATGACCGAGTAAAGGGGCTGGACAGCGGAGCCAATGACTATCTGGTAAAACCTTTTGCTTTAAAGGAACTTTCCGCAAGGGTAAGAGCCATGACAAGAGCATTATATGGAAAAACCACTAACATTATCGCGGTGGCAGACCTGGAACTTGACAGTGAATCACACAAGGTGATTCGCAGCGGCAGAGAGATAAAGCTGTCAGCGAAAGAGTTTGCACTGCTGGAATACCTTATGATTAATAAGGGAAAAGTTCTTTCAAGAGAAAAGATAGAAGACCACATCTGGAACTTCGATTACGAGGGCGGTACAAATGTGGTAGATGTATATATCAGATATTTAAGAAAAAAAGTGGATGAAGGTTTTGATAAAAAACTGATTCATACAATTCGAGGCCGAGGCTACAAGATTCAGGAGGAAAAGGAGCCATGAAGAACAAAACCATCAGATTCAAAATAACTCTCTGGTTTTCCGTCTCACTGATAATCGTTGTAATTCTATCTTTTGTTTCATTTATGACAGTAAGTAAGCGTGTAGTTAAACATACAACCATCAATGTACTTCAGGAGGCTGTTGAACAGAATCTGGACGAGGTGGAGTATCATGACGAGATGATAGATGATGAACTTGATTTTGATGCTGACTATTACATGAAATATAAAGATGGCTGGCTGGAAATAGACGATGATTATCTTACTTTGGTAAATGGAGTAACTTGCGCTGTTTACGATTTCGCAGGCGGTACCCGTGACCTTATTTTTGGTGAGGATCCCATTGCTGCCGAAACAAAGAATACTCCTTTTGAAAACAGACAGATTCAGAATATAAAAATCGATGAAATAAACTACTACATCTATGATAGAAAGGTGAAGAATAAAGGTGTGGAAGACATCTGGATACGGGGTGTCATTTCAGGCGAACAAAGTGCTGGTGAAATCACAGATATATCAAAACTGACTGTTACCATTCTGCTTCTTATTCTTTTAATCGCCATTATTGGGGGAAACATAATTGCCGGACGTATGCTTGATCCGATGAAGCAAATAACGGAGGCAGCTTCACAAATCAGCAGAGGAAATGATCTCAAAAAGAGAATTGATATAGGGGATGGAAAGGATGAAGTTCACAGGCTTGCTGATTCCTTTAACAATATGATGACACGTCTGGATGAAGCCTTTGAACGTGAGCAGCAGTTTACTTCAGATGTTTCTCATGAACTCAGAACACCTATTTCTGTTATTATGGCGCAAAGTGAATTTGCACTTGAAAATGGCGAGACGGAAGAGGACTATATTGATGCCCTTGGTTCTATTAACAGACAATCCAGAAAAATGAGCAGGCTGGTAAACGATATGCTTGCTTTTGCCAGACTTGGAAAAGAAAAATCTGTATATACAAAAGAAAGCCTGAACTTGTCAGAAATATGCAGGTCAATCTGCGATGAGATGGCTTTGATAGGGGATAAGAACATTAGACTTGAAAGTGAAATTTGCCCGAATATACATATAGAGGGCAATGAGGAACTGATTTCACGGCTGCTGGTCAATCTTATCGGCAATGCATATAAATATGGTAAAGAAAATGGTAATATTCGGGTAGAACTGACTGCAGACAGGGGACAGGCAATGGTTTCTGTAACTGATGATGGAATTGGAATATCTGAGGAAGATTTACCAAAAGTATTTAACAGATTCTATCAGGCTGACAGTTCACGTACTGATAAAGGCAGTGGCCTGGGTCTATTTATGGCAAAAGAAATTGCCCAGTTTCATAATGGTGATATTTTTGTAGAAAGCCGACTGGGCGAAGGAAGCAGATTTTTTGTAAAAATTAAAATTCTCTAATCTTACTTTAATCTTTTCTTTGTATAATGAGCACATAAAATAAAGAAAAGGAGAGGGAAACATGAAGAGAGAAAGATTAGGAAAGAAAATTTTAAGCTTAGTTCTGGCAGTTACATTAGTTGGTTCCGGTTTATCTGTATATTCTGCAAAAGACAATAACAATGAGGTTTATGCAGTGACCGGAGCACCGCAGATTGAAAAAACTGAATATGAAGGTAAAGGTAAAGTTGAAGTTGAGTTTTACGGAAAAGTGAAATTCTACAATGCAAAGGTAACTGTGAAAAAGCTCAGCACAGGTAAAGTATATACAGCTGACATTCTGAAAAAAGACTCAGATGATATTGAGTTCAAGAGCCCAAGCTATACAGCAGGATGTAAGTACAAATATACAATAAGCGGTATCAAAAAATACGGGGCTGACCGTTACACATCAGTATCAGGATACTTCACCGTACCAAATGCAAGCCGCATCGTTATTGATGAAATCGAATATGATGCAGATGACAGAGAATTGTCTGTAGATTTTAAGACAAGAGTAAACTGGAGATATCCTACTGTAAAAGTCTATACGACTACAGGTGAATTTGTATGCGGCAGCAGAATTCTGGAAAAGGACAGCGACAGCATCGAAGTTCGTCTGAACAAGAGTCTGAAATACGGAAAGAAATATAAGGTGAAGATTTCCGGAATAAAGGCAAGAACAGCAACAACGTATAAAACTATTTCAAAAACCTTCTACGCAGTAGACTAATTATAAAACACAAATATTATAATGAGATTAGGCTTGAACGAGCCTAATCTCTTGTTTTTTTTCAGCAGAATATAGTATAATACTAGAAGTGCCAAAAGGAGGATTCGAAATGTCGTATTTAGGAAAAGATATTAAAAAACTGGGTTTCGGTCTTATGAGACTTCCTCAAAAAGGAGACCAGATAGATATAGAACAAGGAAAAGAAATGGTGGATCTGTTCATGAAAGCAGGTTTTACATACTTCGATACAGCCTGGGTGTATGAAGGAAGCGAAGAAGCTGCAAAGAAAATTCTTGTTGACAGATATCCCAGAGAAAGCTACCAGCTTGCTACTAAGCTTTCGGCTTGGGCCGGCTGCAAGGATAGAGAGGAAGCAGTATCACAGTTCGAACAATCTCTTGAAAGAACAGGTGCAGAGTATTTTGATTTTTATTTGCTTCATAACCTCGGCGGACAAAGAACTCATTTTTATGATGATTTTGATCTGTGGAGCTGGGTTATTGAAAAGAAAAAAGAGGGTAAGATAAAACATATCGGTCTTTCCACTCACGGAACGGCAGAAGAACTGGATGCTATTCTAACAGCTCATCCTGAAGTGGAATTCGTTCAGCTTCAGATTAACTACGTTGACTGGGATGATCCGGTTATTCAGGCGGGTGCATGCTATGAGGTAGCCAAAAAGCACAAGGTTCCTGTTGTTATCATGGAACCGGTCAAGGGTGGTCTTCTGGCAAAACCTCCTCAGGCTGTTGAGGCTGTTCTTAAAGAAAATGAACCTGAAAGCTCTCCTGCATCATGGGCAGTAAGATTTGCTGCAGACCTGGACAATGTTATTACAGTTCTGTCAGGCATGAGTTCCGTTGAGCAGATGAAAGACAACCTGGAGACAATGAAGGACTTTAATGGTTTTGATGAGGAAAAGAGATCCGTTATTGCAAAAGCGCAGGAGGAATTCCGAAAGATTCCTATAGTGCCTTGCACAACATGTAACTACTGTGCAAAGGTTTGCCCTGCAGGTATTGGAATCTCAGGCTCATTTACGGCAATTAATGAATATATGCAGTTTGGCAACCTGGAAAGTGCTAAGGGGACACATGAGTGGATGGTTATGACTCAGGGACATAAGCAGGCAACTGAATGCATAAAGTGCGGTAAATGTGAGGAAGCATGTCCGCAGAAAATAGAAATCATAAAAGAACTTGAAAAAGTTGTGGAGGTTTTGATTAAATAGTTGAATATGGTGAAAAAGAATATTGAAAGAGATGCCCTTTTTGACAATTACAGGGCATTTCTGATTGTACTGGTTGTTATGAGTCATTTTATGGATTTGTCATATGAGCATAATATGATTTTTATGCCTTTGAAATGGTTTATCGTATCTTTTCATATGCCGGCATTCCTGTTTGTATCAGGATATTTCTCAAAGAAGGAAACATCATTGGCCAAGCTTATTCAGAAAATAGGAATACCATACCTGGTTTATGAGGTTATATTTTACCTAATTTACACTTTCGGTATTCACAAACCTACTAAGCTTTATCTTTTGAGACCAAAATTTGCCATGTGGTTTTTAATGGTACTGTTCTTTTATAAACTTCTTGCACCGTTGATTAAAAAATTGCCGGGGCACATGATCATTCTTATCTGTTCAGGTCTTGGAATCGGATTAGCTGGTGTAGGCAATTTTCTGTCAATTCCAAGGCTGCTGGTTTATTTTCCTTTCTTCATGGCGGGAGTACATCTGACTTCAGATAATGTGAGGGAGTTGAGAAAAAATGCAACAAAATTTAAGACGATAACAGCAGCTGTAATTTCAGGAGCAATTACTACAGGTTTTGTTCTTGCAGGATACAGCACACGAATATATTATGGCAGGTATTCTTATGATTATCTGGAGCAGACTGCAGTTGAAGGCATACTGACAAGAGCCCTGACTTATGTGGCGGCAGGTCTTATGATTTATGTCTTTCTGGTAGTACTTCCGGCAAAGAAACTTAAAATTAGTTATATCGGTCAGAGAACTATGCCTGTTTACATTTTCCACGCAATGGTCTGGGTGACTTTGGGCTATGGAGGCAGTGTGCTTAAACACATTGACGGTGTGGGACCGTCCCTTCTTACTTTTGCAGCCTGTCTGTTTATGGTTTGGCTTTTCTCAAGAGAATGCTTTATAAAAGTGACAGATGCCATAGCCGGTGTTCCGGTTGACAGCATAATTAATAGAATCAATAAACCATCACATAATAAGTAGAAAAAGAGGTAATTATGATACAGGATTTAGGAGAAAAAAAGCTGGATAATCAGTTTAGAAACTGCAGGGCAGAAGATGATGATTATGTGTTCTGCTTTGATGGTGCTGAATTTGCACTGAATGAGAATAACGGAAGGTTTTCTGTTCCAAGAGCAATGGACTTTCGGGAAAGCAGGCTGCAGTATCTTTTTTCAATAGATGACGACAGATACTTTTTAGCTGTGGGTGAATCAATTCCAGAAGGTTTTGTTCGTAAAACATTCAGAGAGGTGAGAACTCTTGGCAGCCTTGAACTTGCTTTTGCTTCAGCTACAGCATATCACCTGTATCAGTGGTACAGAGATAATCAGTTTTGCGGAAGATGCGGAAAGCCTCTTCATCACAGCAGCATTGAGCGAATGCTGCACTGTGACGAATGCGGAAATAGTGTATATCCCAAGATTGCACCGGCAGTTATTGTTGGCGTAACAGACGGTGACAGAATACTTATGTCTAAGTACAGCGGAAGAGATTATACAGATATGCATTAATTGCAGGTTTTACTGAAATCGGAGAGACAGCGGAGGAAACAGTTGCGCGTGAGGTAATGGAAGAAGTGGGGCTGAAAGTTAAAAATATCAGATATTATAAAAGTCAGCCCTGGGGAAGCGAGTGCGACCTTCTTCTTGGATTTTACTGTGACCTTGACGGAGATGACAAAATCACTATTGACGAAAATGAGCTGTCGGAAGCAGAGTGGTTTCACCGGGACGAGATGAATGTTGAAGATGACGGTATAAGTCTGACCAGAGCAATGATGACTGCCTTTAAAGAGAGGAAACATCCCCTGTAAGCATATCAGGGATACATATCCGGGGCAGATTAAAATTGGTTAAATTACTTTGTTTTTTGGGTCATATATGCTATAATCTTAATCAATATTAACAATGCAAAAAGGAGACAGAGATGGAACCAAAATACAAACGAGTTCTTCTGAAAGTCAGTGGAGAGGCTCTTGCAGGAGAACAGAAATTTGGAATTAACGAGGCAATGGTCAGGAGAGTCGCCAGGCAGGTTAAGGATATCCACGATCTTGGTGTAGAGGTTGCAATCGTAGTTGGCGGAGGTAACTTCTGGAGAGGCAGAACAAGTGGAGACATGGACAGAGCAACTGCAGACTACATGGGTATGCTTGCAACTGTTATGAATTCCCTTGCACTTCAGGACGGACTGCTTGCTGTGGGAGTGAAAGCAAGGGTACAGACTGCAATTGAAATGAGAGAAATCGCAGAACCATATGCTCGTAGAAAGGCAATCAGTCAGCTGGAGCAGAAGGATGTTGTTATTTTCGGTGCAGGTACAGGAAGTCCATTCTTCTCAACAGATACAACAGCAGCTTTAAGAGCTGTTGAAATTGACGCTGATATTATTCTTCTTGCAAAGAATGTGGACGCAGTATATTCTGATGACCCTCAGACAAATCCTGATGCAGTTAAGTTTGACGAACTGACACATATGGAAGTAATTGAGAAAGATCTGAAAGTAATGGATCTTACTGCAGCAACATTATGTAAAGACAACAACATAGCTATTCACGTATTCGGTATTGCCGAGGAAGGAAATGTTCTTAAGGCAATATGCGGAGAAAAAATCGGAACTATTATAAGATAAGTATTTTAGGAGGATTAAAATGAGCCATTCACATAAGACATTAGAAGAAAGAATCGACAGAAGTATCGTTATGCTAAAGGAAAACCTGAATACTGTCAGAGCGGGAAGAGCTAACCCTGCTCTTTTAGATAAAGTAATGGTTAACTACTACGGAAGTCCTACACCTTTAAAGAACCTTTCAAATATTCAGGTTCCTGATCCAAGAACTTTATTAATCTCACCTTTCGATGCAAAGAGTATTGGTGACATTGAAAAGGCAATTAATATTGCTGATATTGGAATTACACCTACTAACGATGGTAAATGCATCAGACTTGTAATCCCTCAGGTTACAGAAGAAAGAAGAAAAGAACTTACAAAGACTACTAAAAAGATGGGCGAAGAAGCCAAGGTGGCAATAAGAAACCTTAGAAGAGATGCAAATGAACATCTGAAGAAGGAACAGAAAGACGGCGTAATGACTGAAGACGACCTTAAGAAAGAATTAGACAAGGTTCAGAAGATTATTGAAGCTGCAGTAAAAAAGATTGATGAAATTATCGCTGCAAAAGATAAGGAAATCATGGAAGTATAAGCTTATTTTACGCTATACCGAATTGTAAACTGAATATTGTTTTTTACGGGCTGTTTCAATTCTGGGACAGCCCTGCAATAAGTTAGGGACGGATATTATGCTTGATATGAATAGAATACCTGCAAGCATTGCAATAATTATGGATGGAAACGGAAGATGGGCAAAAAAAAGATTTCTTCCAAGAGTGGCCGGACATAACGCAGGAATGCTTGCAATGAAAGAAATAATTAAAACATCATCCACATTAGGTGTGAAATACCTTACTGTGTATGCTTTTTCAACTGAAAACTGGAAACGTACTGAGGAAGAAGTAAGCGGAATTTTTAAGCTTCTGGTAAGATATGTAGACAGCGAACTGGAAGAACTAAATGAAAATAACGTTAAAGTCAGAATTCTTGGGGATTACAGCGTTATTCCGGAAGCTGCAAAGGAAAGAATAGAAAAATCACTGAAGACTACAGAAAATAACACAGGTCTTCAGTTTAACATAGCTCTGAATTATGGGAGCAGAGCAGAAATTGTTCGTGCAATGAACAGAATAAACCAAGACATAAGAGAAAGTAAACTGGACAGGGATACGGAGATTACAGAAGAACTCCTCAGCAGATATCTGTACACCGGGGATGAAAATGATAATATTCCGGATCCTGACCTGATTATTAGAACCAGTGGTGAGGAACGTCTGTCCAATTTTCTGCTATGGCAGAGTGCATACAGCGAATTTGCCTTCACCGATGTGCTATGGCCGGATTTTACTCCGGAAGAATATAAACGTCTGATTGAAGAATATCAGAACAGAGACCGTAGATTTGGAGGTAGAAAATAATATGAAGACAAGAGTACTGTCAGGACTTGCAATGGTCCCACTTCTGGCACTTGTATATCTTGGCGGATATCCGCTTCTGGCACTGTGTGTAATCATTGCCGTTATCGGGATAAAAGAGTTTTACGACGGGTTTAACGCCATGGGAATCAAACCATGTCATCTGATTGCATATGCATCTGTTTTTGTACTGTACCTGATAAATGCAGCTGCACCCGGAAATTTCCAGATGATATGTGCATGGCTTGCAGGAAGCATTATGATAAGCTCTCTGTATATGTTTAAGACTACAGAAAGAACTCCTGCTGATGCTATGGCAACTATGGTAGGAATAATTTATGTGATATTTTTCTCATTCCACGTTGTGCTTGTCGACCAGACATATCCTGTAATGATATGGATGGTTTTACTGACTGCTTTCTGTACTGACATTTTCGCATACTTTAGCGGCTATTTCTTCGGAAAGCACAAGCTTTGTCCTACTTTAAGTCCTAAGAAGACTATTGAGGGTGCAGTTGGAGGAACTTTGGGAACAGTAATCTGCTCGGGAATTTTCGGCTATTTTGTAGTTCCTGAAATCTGGTGGCAATGTCTGATTATGGGTTTTGTCGCTGCAATTTTCTCTCAGTTTGGAGATTTGACAGCTAGTGCATATAAGAGAAAGATGGGAATAAAAGATTACGGAAACCTTATCCCCGGCCACGGTGGAATAATGGACAGATTTGACAGTGTTCTTTTTACTGCACCTGTGATTTACTACTACATAGCGCTGGTTTTGAACTAGGTGACTATTTGAAAACGAGGAATAGACATGAAAAAAGTTGCAATACTAGGAAGTACGGGTTCTATTGGTACCCAGACTCTTGATGTAATCAGGGAAAATCGTGAGAATTTTAAAATTACTGCTTTGACTTGCGGCTCAAATATAGAACTCATGATTAATCAGATTAAGGAGTTTGAGCCTGAGCTGGTTGCTGTTGCAAAAGAAGAGGATGCAAAGAGACTTCAGATGAAATTTCCATCTCTTGATGTTCATTATGGAGAAGAGGGCCAGATTACAGCGGCCGTATCTGACTGCGATGTACTTTTGAATTCTGTTATGGGAATGAGAGGTCTCGTTCCTACATATAGAGCTATAGAGAATGGAACAGACATAGCTCTTGCAAATAAGGAAACACTTGTAGCCGGTGGTCAGGTTATTATGGACCAGGTTGCTAAGCATAATGTAAAAATGCTTCCTGTTGACAGTGAGCATAGTGCAATTTTCCAATGCCTTCAGGGAAATGAAGGAAAAGGCATAAGTAAAATTCTGCTGACAGCTTCAGGCGGTCCGTTCCGGGGATACACAATTGAACAGCTGGAACAGGTAACACTTGCTCAGGCACTTAAACATCCTAAGTGGACAATGGGACAAAAAATTACCATAGACTCTGCTACAATGATGAATAAGGGACTGGAAGTTATAGAGGCAAAATGGTTGTTTGACGTGCCTCTGGATAAGATTCAGATTCTTGTGCATCCGCAGAGTATCGTTCATTCAGCAGTTGAATTTGAGGACACATCAGTAATTGCACAGCTGGGTATTCCGGATATGAGAATTCCTATCAGTGTTGCTTTGGGTTATCCTGATAGACTTCCTTATAGAGAAAAAGGTCTTAATTTTTTCAAAGAGGCCGCAAATCTCACATTTGAAGAACCGGCTCCTGAAGTGTTCCGTTGCATTGATCTTGCATATCAGGCATCGGAAGCAGGCGGAAGCTACCCGGTTGTTCTTAATGGTGCAAATGAAGTACTTGTTGAAATGTTCCTCAAGGAAAAAATATCATTTATTGATATACAGCGAACCCTGGAAAGTATATTAGAAAAGCATAATCCTACATATAATTTAGGATTAGAAGATATTATAAGTATAGATAGAGAAGTTCGTAAGGAGATTAGAGAATTAATATGACAGCAGTATATGCTATAGTTTTGTTTGTTTTGCTCATTTTTCCACATGAGCTTGGCCATTTTCTTGTTGCAAAAATGGTGGGAGTCAAGGTAAATGAGTTCTCTTTTGGAATGGGGCCTGCAATTTTCAAGAAGCAGAAGGGTGAGACTTTGTATGCCATACGTCTTCTTCCGGTGGGAGGTTACTGTGCCATGGAAGGCGAGGATGAAGAATCAGACGACGAAAGAGCATTTGTAAACAAACCTGCATGGGCCAGAATTGCAGTTCTTATTGCCGGTGCAGCTATGAATATTATTATAGCAGTCTTAGTGGCCACTATTACTTACAAATCACTAGTTAGCGGCTGCAAGGCTACAGTTTACCTCGGTGAACTGATGTTTAAATCTCTGGCTATGCTGATTTCCGGTGAAGCCGGAGTTTCAGATCTTGCCGGTCCGGTAGGAATAATAAGTATGGCCGGTGACACGGCAACCTATGGATTAACATATTTTGGAAATCTTGTGGTTTTGATGAGCCTTAATCTGGCAATCATTAATCTGTTGCCATTACCTGCACTGGATGGTGGCCGCATACTTTTTGTTGTCATCAGAAAAATTGCCGGAGAGCATATGAGCGACGAAATGGAAGGAAAGGTCCATGGAATAGGATTTATGCTTTTGCTTGCTTTGATAGTTTTTGTTACCTGGAATGATATAACGAGGTTATTCACATGAGAAAAAGTGTAAAATGTGGAAACGTGATAATAGGCGGAGGTGCACCTGTTTCCATTCAGTCTATGACAAATGTCGATTCCCATGATGAGGAAGCTTTAGTAAAACAGATTGAAGCGTTGACTCATGAAGGATGTGAAATAGTTAGAATTGCTGTACCTGATTGGGAAGCTGTTGATGTTTTCGGAAGAGTTAAGAAAAGGGTAGACGTACCGCTGGTTGCAGACATTCACTTTGATTACAGGCTTGCCATTGGAGCCATCGAAGCCGGCGCGGACAAGATAAGAATCAATCCCGGAAACATTGGATCTAAGGACAGAGTTGAGGCCGTGGTAAAAGCCGCTAAGCAGCGAAATATTCCAATAAGAATAGGTGTTAACTCCGGTTCACTGGAAAAGGATATTGTTGAAAAAAATGGTGGCGTTACTGCAGAGGGTCTTGCTGAAAGTGCAATCAGAAATGTTGAACTGATAGAATCAATGGGCTATGACAATCTGGTGGTTTCTCTTAAATCATCAGATGTTATGATGAATTACTTTGCCCATAAGCTGGTTGCCGAGCGCACTGAGCATCCTATACATATTGGAATTACAGAAGCCGGAACACTAAAAAGAGGAAAGGTAAAGTCCGCAATTGGTATCGGTGCACTGCTTCTTGACGGAATCGGGGATACTATGAGAGTTTCTCTGACTGCAGATCCTGTGGAAGAAGTGAGATATGCAAAAGATATACTTCAGGCAATAGGCCTTCGCTCTCAGAAAGTTAACCTTGTCTCATGTCCAACCTGCGGAAGAACAAAAATTGCACTTGAAAAACTTGCTGAAGAGGTGGACAGACGTCTTGAAGAAGAGAATGTGCCCGACAACCTTAAAATTGCTGTAATGGGTTGTGTTGTAAACGGCCCGGGAGAAGCAAGAGAAGCAGATTTTGGTGTAGCCGGCGGCGTTGGAAAAGGCGTTATTTTTGCTAAAGGTGAGGTTATCAAAACTGTCAGCGAAGATGAAATTGTTGATGAACTGATAAAAACTATAAAAGGACAAGTTACAAGCATATGAGAAATTTAATTGACAGCAGTATAGAATGGGAAAAAATAGGTTCTCATGATAAAAGTCAATATAAATATGAAATTACTGAGGCGGTTATTTCCAAAGAGACCGGAGTGTTATCCATTACACTTCGGCTCAATTTTATTATGCCTAATTCTGATATGCATAAAATAGCCGGAATAATTGCTCATCAGTTTGGAGATTTAGAAGATGTAAAGTTTAAGTTTATTTATGAAGACGTTCTCCTAACAGAGGAAGAAATCATTTCTCTGTTTATACCTCATATGATAGATATCATTAATGGTGACTATATTGTATGGACTCAGAGCATATTAAAGAATAAATATACCTTTGATGGTAAAAATCTTATCATAAACACATTGGGGAATTTTGCCACCAAACAGTTAAATAAAAAAGTAGCAGTTCTTTTCAGAGATTTGCTCAAGAGTTACTTTAATATGAATGTAAATGTTTCATTCGTTAATGATGAGGAGAACTATGCTATTGCCAATGAGAAATGGCATAAGACCGAGGAACAGGATATACAGAAATCTCTTTCTGATGCCAGGGTTTCGATATCTAAGTCAAAATCTGAAAACTCAAAACCTCCGGCAATAAAGAATGGAGGAAACAGTTTCGGAGGGGGAAAAGACTTCGGTGGAAGTAACTTCAAGCGAAGAGAAAAGGAAGCTCCTGCTGAGGGAAACCGCATTATGGGCAAGAATATAGATACGCCATCGGTTTCAATGATGAGCCTTGCGCCTGATTCAGGACTGGTTACTCTGGAGGGAATTTTATTTAAAAAGGAATCCAAACCTATAAGAAATGAGAAAAAAATTGTTACCCTGTTAATAACCGATCAGAAAACGTCAACTTGTCTTAAGTGTTTCTGCTCTAATGAAAAATGGGAGGAAATTGATAAACTCCTTAAAAATGGAGATTACATAAAGGTTAGAGGTGAAACTGAGTGGGACAGATATGATAACTGCCTTGTAGTAATGGTAAAAGATATTAACAAGGGAAAGCGTGAAAAACGTAAGGATACCTATGAAGGCGGAAAACGTGTAGAACTGCACGCTCATACAAAAATGAGTGCCATGGATGGACTCAATGATGTATCCAACCTTGTAAAAACAGCCGCAGCCTGGGGTCAGCCTGCAGTTGCTATAACCGATCACGGGGTTGTTCAAAGTTTCCCTGATGCAGCTAAAACTGCCAAAAAGCTGGCAGGGGATAAAGAAAATCCTGTGAATATTAAAATAATATATGGAATGGAGGGTTACGTTTTTGATGATAAAAACTGGTACGACAAAGATGGAAACCTTGACTATAAAACTCCAAAGACAAACCATATTATATTAATAGCTAAAACACAGGAAGGCCTTAAGAATATATATAAATTAGTGTCATTCTCTCATCTGCAGTACTTTTATAAAAGACCGAGATTACCTAAATCGGTAATTGCAGAACATAGAGAGGGACTGATTATAGGATCGGCCTGTGAAGCAGGTGAAGTGTATCACGCTATGGTAAACGGCGCTTCCGATGAGGAACTGGAGAAAATTGCAGATTTCTATGACTACCTTGAGATTCAGCCAGTAATAAACAATAAGTTTATGATAGAGAAAGGCTGGGTATCAGGAGAAGACGATATCCGTAACTTTAACAGAAGAATTGTCGCATTAGGTAAAAAAATGGACAAGCCGGTTGTTGCTACTACAGATGCCCATTATGATGAACCAGATTCTGCAATTTACAGAAATATTCTTCTTGCCGGAATGGGTTTTAAGGATGCTGAAAACGGACAGGGGCTCTATATGAGAACTACCAATGAGATGATGGAGGAATTCAGTTATCTTGGAGAGGATGTTGCAAGAGAAGTGGTAATAGAAAATACCAATAAAATTGCAGATATGGTTGATGGCAGCATTCTGCCTGTGCCAAAGGGAAAATTCCCGCCTAAAATCGACGGAGCTGAAGAAACCCTGCGACAAACCTGCATGGAAAGAGCACACAGTATATATGGAAATCCATTACCAGAAAAAATACAGTCGAGACTTGATACTGAACTTAACTCAATTATCAATAATGGATATGCCGTAATGTACGTTTCTGCCCAAATGCTGGTGAAGAAATCCAATGAAGATGGATATCTTGTCGGATCCAGAGGATCTGTAGGTTCTTCCTTTGCAGCAACTATGGCGGGAATAACGGAAGTAAATCCTTTGGATCCACATTATATATGCCCAAACTGCAAACATCTTGAATGGGGAGATATGCAGCTTTATGACTGCGGAATTGATATGCCTGAGAAAGCGTGCCCGGAATGCGGTACAATGATGACGCGAGACGGCTACACTATTCCTTTTGCAACATTCCTTGGCTTCAATGGAGACAAGGAGCCTGATATAGACCTTAACTTTGCAGGCGAATATCAACCGATAGCACATAAATATGTAGGAGAAATATTCGGAGAGAAGAATGTCTTTAAGGCAGGTACAGTAGGTACTGTTGCCGAAAAAACAGCCTTCGGTTACGTAAAAAAATTTGCCGACGAGTTCAACCGTCCAATTAATAAATTTGAAACAGAGCGACTAAGTCAGGGATGCACGGGAGTTAAAAGAACTACAGGGCAGCACCCGGGGGGAATCATCATTGTTCCGGACGATCATGAAATTTATGAGTTTTGTCCGGTGCAGCATCCTGCAAACGATGTCAAAACAGATATAGTGACAACCCACTTTGATTACCACAAAATCGATGAGAATCTGCTGAAACTGGATATCCTTGGGCACAATATTCCGTCAATGATTCGACAGCTGCAGGATATGACCGGAATCGACCCGATGAAAGCTGACCTTACAGACCGTAAAGTACTGAGCATTTTCAACGGAATAGAAGCCCTGGATATTAAGAATCCGGATTATCAGTATACCCATGGATCATATGCAATTCCAGAGTTTGGAACAAGCTTTGTAAGACAGATGCTTGATGATACCAAGCCGGATAAATTTGCCGATCTGGTACGTATTTCAGGTTTTTCACACGGAACAGATGTATGGCTTAACAACGCACAGGATTACATCCGAAGTGGAACAGCAACAATGAGAGAAGTTATTTCGACACGAGATGACATTATGAACTACCTTATTCTTAAGGGTATCGAGAACAAAACCTCGTTCCAGATAATGGAGGATGTTCGTAAAAACAGGCCTCTAAAGGAGGAGCAGTTAGCTGTTATGAAAGAACATGGTGTTCCGGACTGGTACATAGACTCATGTATTAAAATCCAGTACATGTTCCCACGTGCACACGCTGTTGCATATGTAATGATGTCATTCCGAATGGCATGGTATAAGGTTTACTACCCTGTAGAATTCTACGCAACTTATTTTTCAAGTACTGTTGCAAACTTTGATACAGAGGTTATTCTGAAAGGTCCTGATGCTTGTATAGATAGAATCAAACAGATAAATGAAATGGGAGATAACGCAACCGCAAAAGAAAAAAGTGATATTCTTGTCTTTGAAGTTGCATATGAAATGTATTCACGCGGATATGAATTTTCACCTGCACGTCTTGGAAAATCAAAAGCACTGAAGTTCTGGTCTGACGAAGGAAAAGTTCTTCTTCCATTCGTTGCACTGGATGGTGTAGGCGATAGTGCGGCAACAGCTTTTGCCGATGCATACGATGAAAAGCCGTTTGATACTATTGAAGAGGCTGTCAATCGATCAAAACTCAATAAGACCGCTGTAGAAGCTCTACGCAAACATGGCGTATTCAAGGGTCTGCCTGAAACCGATCAGCTATCGCTTTTTTAACGACGACAGCCTGATTGAATCTAAAAAACAATTAAGCTAAAGAAAAACTTGCATCGCCATGAAATCTATGGTAATATAGCTAAGTCGCAATTTCGCGATTAAGCTGTGAAGCAGGAGAAACAATTCGACACAAGAATTTAAAAAACTTCAAATTCATAGTTGACAATCATCAAAACCGATGATATACTAAATAAGCTGTCGCGGTGATAGCGCACGGCAAGGTGATAAGGAAACTGCTTATCATAAAGAACCAAGAAAACTTCATAGTGTGG
>JAQYNQ010000123.1 GCA_028727785.1 Eubacteriaceae bacterium
CCATGTTGGACGTCATTTCAAGAGCAAACATGGCGCCTCACCGAACCGCGCGCCATGTTCCATGCGATTTCAGAGCCAAACATGGCGCCTGACCCAATCCGCGCGCCATGTTTGATGCTATTTCAAGAGCAAACATGGCACCTCACCAAATCCCGCGCCATGTTTGATGCTATTTCAGAGGCGAACATGGCGCCTGACCTGAACCGCGCGCCATGTTTGATGCTATTTCAGAGGTAAACATGGCACCTGACCGAGCCGCGCGCCATGTTGGATGCTATTTCAGAGGTAAACATGGCACCTGACAGAATCGCGCGCCATGTTTGATTCAATTTCAGAGGCAAACATGGCACCTGACCGAATCGCACGCCATGTTTGATTCAATTTCAGAGGTAAACATGGCGCACGGTGGATCATGCCTGCCACGCACCTGAAACCGGCCCGTATCGTCTACAGAAATCGCTCGATCAGCTTAAGAACCTTACTTTCTATCTCCTTTATGACCACTGTGAATTCTTCGTCTGATTTTCCTGTTGGATCCTCCAGCCCCCAGTCGTCATCAAAACCTCTTCCTATGAAGGGGCAGTTAACGCCGCACCCCATGGAAACTGCAATGTCTACATTAGGGATTTCGCTGATCAGTTTACTGTACTGCCCCTCAGCCTCCATATCAATTCCATAGATTTCTTTAATAAGTCTGACAGCGTCCTGATTAATCTGCGGCTTTGTCTCTGTTCCGGCAGAATAGCTTTCAAACACGTCGCCGGCCAGATGCCTGCAAAGAGCTTCAGCCATCTGGCTTCGACAGGAATTGTGTACGCAGATAAATGCTATTTTTTTCCTTTCCATTTTTCTACAATAGCTCCCTTAGCATCCAAGCTTATTAAGAAGTTCTTCAACCTGACCAACTTTCAAAACTTTACCCATGGACACAACCTGTTCATTAACAACGATGGCAGGCATGCTCATGACACCGTAGTTCATGACAATTTCCATATCTGTTATGTATTTTACTTCTGCATTAAGGTTCATATCTGCAACTGCTTTCTGAACGTTCTCATACTGTTCGTGACATGACTTGCAGCCGGCGCCCAGAACTTTAATATTGCATCCGTTTCCTCCACATGCACAGCAGCAGTCAGCCTCTGTCTGTGCGCTGTCATCACACGCAGATTCTCCGCAGCAGCATACTGGCTCATCTGCAGCAGCTTCTGCAGATGCTGAGCCACAGCAGCATGACACCTTTTTTTCTTTCTTTTTACCAAAACCAAACAGTCCCATTCTTTCTATTCTCCTTTCAACTGTTTTAAAAATTAAAAATATATTTTACTCTAGATGAGCAGATACTGTATCGCATTAAATAAATAACCAACCAGAATTATCCCTGCCGTGCATATTGCCGCAAAGACACCGAGAAGCTTAGGTTTTACAGCTTTTCTCAGCATAATCATAGATGGAAGACTTAGAGTTGTTACAGCCATCATAAATGAAAGTACAACTCCAAGCTTTGCACCTTTTGCAAGGAGCGCTTCAGCAATAGGAATACAGCCAAAGATATCAGCATACATGGGAATACCTGCAATTGTTGCAATGATAACTCCGAACGGATTACCGTTTCCGAGAAATCTTACAATCAGGTCTTCCGGAATCCAGTTGTGAATAAAAGCCCCTACTCCCACACCAATCAGAATATATGGAAAAACCTTCTTGAGAGTCCCTTGAACCTGCTCCGCGGAATATAACAGCCTGTCTCTGACAGTCAGCTCCGCCTGGGGAATGTCAATATGTCTCGCATTGCGGATAAACTCCTCTACCTGATTATCAAGATGGAGCTTTTCTATTAATGTTCCACCTGCAACAGCAATTACAAGTCCGAGAACAACATATACGACAGCTACCCTCGCACCAAAAATGCTCATGAGAAGAACAAGAGATCCTAGGTCAACCATAGGAGATGAGATCAGGAATGAAAAAGTAACTCCCAATGGAAGCCCCGCGCCTGTAAATCCGATAAAAAGCGGAATAGACGAGCAGGAGCAGAAGGGTGTAACCGTTCCAAGCAGTGCTGCAAGAGTATTTGCACCTAATCCATGAAATCTCCCAAGAATTTTCTTAGTTCTTTCCGGCGGAAAGAAGCTTTGGATATAACTTATAATAAATATCAAAGCGCACAGAAGCGCAACAATTTTCACCACATCGTAAATAAAGAAATGAATGGTTCCCCCCAGCTTATCTGTTATGTCCAAACCTGACGCGGACACTAGTTTGCCTATCAGTGAGTTCAGCCATTTCATGCCGAGAACCTGATTCTGAATAAAAGACCACATACGTTTACCCGCCTCCTAACTTCTGCAGCAGTTCCCGGCCGAAGAGACAGCCTCAGTACTGCAGCTGCAAGTTATTGAAGTCAGGTAGGATTTAAATTCCCTGAATTTCTCACAGTTAATGGAATAATGATGCCATTTTCCTTCTTTATATGAACTTACAAGATCGCATTCACAAAGAACCTTCATATGATGCGACAGCGTTGGCTGTGTAACATGCAGCTCGTCAAGAAGATGACAGCCACATTTTTCACCCTGTGCAAGCATTTCTATTATTCTAAGTCTGTTTGCATCGGACATAGCCTTACACAATGATGCAACTTCTTCTCTTGTCATTTGAATCCCCCTCCTACATACATAGATTATTATCAATGTATAGAATAACATACACATAGATAAACGTCAATGTATAATTGATGCAGATAGTATTCCGCCAGTAAAAGCAGCTAATAGAAAGGATGTTAATTTTTATTGCTTGTCTCTAATTATGTAAAAATATATAATTACCGGTGAGGAGGGATGGGAAATGCTAGGTGAAAATCTGAAGAAGCTGCGAACAGAAAAGGGAATGTCTCAGGAATACATGGCACAGCAGCTGAATGTAGTTCGACAGACAGTTTCCAAGTGGGAAAATGGATTATCGGAGCCTGATGCAGGAAGCTTAATGAAGCTTGCGGAGCTACTGGGGGTTTCTGTAAGTGTTCTTCTGGACGAAGAAGACAGAGAAAAAAAGGACTCTGCCAACAGCAATACAAAAAAGAGATTTGTAATTTCTACGGCCGTTGCTGTCATATGTCTCGCAGGAATACTTGGAATCACAGTTTTGAAGGAATCACAGGAATCTGCTGAAATTCAGAAATTTAAGCCTTCGGAGCAGGAGATATCTCTGAAAGGAAATCAATTTATAAGAACATACAACATTGAAAACGTTGAAGAATGCAATAATGAAGTATATATTTATGTAACCGTACGTCAGTTTCAGCGTGATGAAATACAGACTGTAAAAGTGGAGCGTAAACTGTGTCCGGAAGTAAGAAAAAACAAAGCCTATGAGTTTGAGCTTGTTGTTACGGATGAAACAATGGTGGAAGAAGACCCTTCCATTGAAACCATCTTTCGCTGCTGCAAAGTGATAGAAATAACGGAGACTGATAAACTGGGGACAGATCAGATTCAGGAGCCGGTAATCAAAACCCAATAGAACATGTCAGACAAGAGCAGATAATGTTAAAGCACCGCCAAGACAAATGAACGTAAGAGCGGTGCTTTTATTATGCAAAAAAATGGAAATGTCACAGGGAACCCCAACTTATTAAAAATATTTACTTAAAAATTTTTAATCATTTTTGTTGACATTGCTCCCAGCCTGTGATAAATTGTTTAAAGAAATTTAGTTAAAATATTTTAGCTAAATCATTTTAAGATAATTGAAGTACGAGAGACGAGAAAAAGGAGATTATAAAATGACATTTGAACAGTTAAGAGACATGATCGTTGACACTTTAGGTTGTGATGAAGAAAAGATTACTATGGACGCTAAATTAGGCGATGACCTGGGAATCGATTCACTGGATGCTGTTGACCTGGTAATGAACATTGAAGAAGACTATGGTGTAAAGATTCCAGATGAAGAATTAGGAAACCTGGTTAAAATCAGCGATGTTCTTGCAGCAATTGAAAAGTATCAGGCATAGTCATGAATCGCGAGGAAATATATAAAATTATTGAAAGGTTTGAGACTTCAGACCTTTCAAGTCTTTCTATAAAGGATAGAGATTTTTCCATAGAGATGGTGCGTGGCAGCAAACAGTCCGTGACAATCAGCCAAAAGTCAGAAACTGCTGAGCCACAGGAACCTGTAATGAAAGCGACACCGGTTCATTCAGTGTCAAAACTGACACAGGTGAAGGCTCCTCTGGTAGGTACATATTATGCCGCTCCGAATCCTGAATCCAGCCCCTTCGTAGAAATCGGCCAGCAGGTAGTAAAGGGTCAGACCCTATGTATCATTGAATCAATGAAGATGCTAAACGAGCTGAAATCACCGGTATCAGGAAAAATTGCAGGAATATACGGAAACAATGGAGAACTGGCAGAATTTGACCAGCTACTGTTCGAGGTAGAAGAATGCTGAAGAAAATACTGATAGCAAACAGAGGCGAGATTGCTGTAAGGATCATTCGGGAATGCCTGGATACTTCAACAGAAGCGGTGGCAGTGTACTCCATAGCAGATAAAGAAGCCCTCCACAGACTTATAGCAACAGAAGCGGTATGCATCGGAGGTCCTGCGGCAAAAGACAGTTATCTGAATATGGCAAACATTATCGAAGCTGCAAAGGGAACAGGAGCACAGGCAATCCATCCCGGCTTCGGTTTCTTGTCTGAGAGCAGCGAATTTGCCAGAAAATGCAGAGAAGAAGGTCTGATTTTTATAGGTCCGTCACCGGAAACTATCGATATGATGGGAAATAAATCCGCAGCTAGAGAACTGATGCAGAAAGCAGGAGTTCCCGTTGTACCCGGCTCAGATGGAGTCGTAACAGATGCTGAAAAGGCAATAGAAGTTGCAGAGCGCATCGGTTATCCGGTACTTATCAAAGCTTCTGCAGGCGGAGGTGGCAGAGGTATGCGTAAAGCAGCCGATGCAGTCCAGGTAAGAGAAGGTTTTAGAGAAGCATCCCTGGAAGCAGAAAACTGCTTTGGGGACGGAAGCGTATATATTGAAAAGCTGATTGAGAATCCAAGGCACATAGAATTTCAGATTCTCGCTGACTCATTTGGCAATGTCATTGAGCTGGGAGAAAGAGACTGCTCAATTCAGAGAAGAAATCAGAAGCTTTGTGAAGAGTCACCTGCAAGAAACCTTCCCGACGAAGTCAGACAGGCTATGAAGGAAGCGGCTCTTAATGCGGCAAAAGCTGCTGAATACGAGAATGCAGGTACAATTGAATTCATCGTAGACAAAGATAACAACTTCTATTTTATTGAAATGAACACAAGACTTCAGGTAGAACATCCTGTAACAGAAATGGTTACGGGAGTAAACATTGTGAGAGAGCAGCTTAGAATCGCATCCGGACTCCCTTTAAGCATCACACAGGATGATGTGAAAACAGACGGACATGCCATCGAATGCAGAATCACAGCAGAGGACGCCTTTGATAACTTCAGGCCAAATCCCGGAAAAATCGAATTTCTGCATTTCCCTGCCGGAAGCGGAATACGAGTAGACAGCGCACTGTACAATGGATGCGAAATCAGCCCATATTATGATTCCATGATTGCAAAGGTCATTGTAAAGGGAGAAAACAGAAACGATGCCATCAGAAAGATGCGCAGAGCTCTGGAAGAAATGATTATAAGCGGGGTAAAGACTACTCTGCCTGTTCAGCACCTGCTCATGTACAATGAAACATTTATTAGAGGAAATTACGATACAGGTTTTATAGAAAAGAATCTGGATGCTTTGCTAGATATCTACGAAGCTGCAGGAGGAAATGATGTATAACCCTTTTAGACAGAAGAGAAAAGTGCTCACAGCCCTGAAAGAAATCAAAGAGAGCGGCGTGACGCTGGAATGCAAAAAATGCGGACATAAACTTCCTAAGGAAAAGTTCGCAGAAACAGCTTATGTGTGTCCGGAATGCGGATACCACATGAATGTGACCAGTCCATACAGGATAAGAACTCTGATCGATGCAGGAAGTTTCAGAGAAATCTGCAGTAACATAAAAGCAGACAATCCTCTGGATTTTCCCGGATACGGGAAGAAACTGGCGGAGACAACTGAAAAAACAGGAATCAGCGAGGCAGTTATCTGTGGGACAGGAACTATAGATGGAATGAAAGCATGTTTTTGTTTTATGGATAACCGTTTCTTTATGGGAAGCATGGGGACAGCAGTAGGAGAAAAGATTACCAGAAGCTTTGAATATGCTGCTAAGCATAAGCTGCCCATGATAGTTTTCTGTACTTCCGGAGGTGCAAGAATGCAGGAGGGAATCCTTTCCCTCTTTCAGATGGCAAAGACATCAGCGGCAGTAAAGAATCACGGAGACAGCGGCCAGCTTTTTGTCTCGGTAATGACACATCCTACAACAGGAGGTGTAACTGCAAGTTTCGCCAGTCTGGGAGATATTATCCTGGCAGAGCCGGGAGCACTTATTGGATTTGCAGGACCCAGAGTTATTAAACAGACTATCGGACAGTCACTGCCGGAAGGATTTCAGAGAGCAGAATACCTGATGGAACATGGTTTTGTTGATAAAATCTGCGACAGACGAGACATGAAGAGAACACTCAGCCTGATCCTAAGGCTTCACAAAGGAGATAGAAAATGACAGCCAGTGAACGAGTAGAACTTGCCAGACATCCTGAAAGACCAAGATGCAGCGAGTATATAGAAGCAATATTCGATGACTTCATACTTCTAGCGGGAGATCGCAAGGCAGGAGAAGACAAGAGTATTATCGGAGGCATAGGTTTTTACAGGGGATTGCCGGTCACAGTTATCGGACAGCAGAAAGGCAGAAATCTTGAAGAAAACATTGAGGTTAGATTCGGAATGCCAAACCCTGAAGGGTACAGAAAAGCACAGAGACTCATGAAGCAGGCAGAAAAGTTTAACCGTCCTGTAATCACATTTGTAGATACTCCGGGTGCATATCCGGGAATTGAGGCAGAAAACTTCGGTCAGGGGGAAGCAATTGCGTCTTCTATTGCCTTGATGAGTGGTTTGAAAGTGCCCGTAATCAGTATCTTCATAGGAGAAGGCGGCAGTGGCGGTGCCCTGGCTCTAGGAGTATGCGACAAGATGATAATGCTGGAGAACAGCATTTTCTCCATACTTTCACCTGAGGGTTTTGCCAGCATTCTATGGAAGGACTCCGCAAGAAGCAAGGAGGCCTGTGAAATAATGAAGCTTACAGCCGACGATCTTTACAGTCTGGGCATATGCGATCAGATAATAAGAGAAGGCAGCGGTGCCCACTTAAATAAATCAGCTGTATTTTCCAGAGTAGACAGAGCAATTGGAGATGCTCTGGTGCAGATGAGAAAGAAAAGCGGCGTTCAGCTGGCAAGAGAAAGATACAGAAAACTTAGAAAAATAGGAAAAGACATGAGAAAGGAGACTGTCTAATGGCAGGAATCAGAATTCTGGGTCTGGGCAAAGCTCAGGGCGATAGAAAAGTAACAAATGACGACTTGTCTAAAACAGTCGATACTTCTGATGAGTGGATTAGAAAAAAATCAGGAATAAAATCCAGGTACTTTGCAGAAGAAAAGACAAATCTGGATATGGCTGTAGAAGCAGCAGAAAAAGCTGTAAAGTCCAGTGGCATAGAAAAGAAAGATATTGCACTTTGCATTGTCTGCACATTCACATCTGACGACTACACTCCGGGAACAGCGTGTGGAGTAAGCGGTGCCCTTGGTCTTGAAGAGGAAATAATCGCCTTCGATCTTAATGGTGCATGCTCAGGTTTCGTACTGGGATGCAAAATGGCAAACGAATATCTGAGAACTATGCCGGACAAATATGCGTTAATAATAGGAAGCGAAAAGATCTCTCCAGTAATGGATATGGAAGACAGAGGCACGTGCGTGCTCTTCGGCGATGGAAGCGGAGCCGCAGTAGTGGGTTTTGACCAGGAGGCTGAATTCAGCTTCTTTGGAGGCTGCATCCCTGATCGTCAGGTGCTTGGAGCGAAGAGAGGCGGGTATATCGAAATGGCGGGCCAGGAGGTTTACCGTTTCGCTACATCCAAGCTTCCTCAGTGCATTGACACCATTTTGGAGCGAACCGGTCACGCCCCTGAGGAAATCGACTGGTATGTCTGCCATCAGGCCAATGAGAGAATAATTGATACAGCGGCAAGAAGAGTACCCAGGGAAATCAGGGACAGATTCTTTAAGAATCTTTATGATTACGGAAACACATCTGCCGCAAGCATACCCATTGCATTAGCGGAAATGGAAGAGAAAAAAATGATAAAACCGGGGCAGAAGCTCATCTGTACAGGTTTTGGCGCCGGACTTACATATGGAAGTATGTTGATAAGCAGATAAAAAGGAAAATAACTATGAAGATAAATGAAATGTTAAATATAGACTACCCTATTTTTCAGGGCGGAATGGCGAATATAGCAACAGGTGCTTTTGCCGCCACGGTTTCCGATTCAGGTGCTCTTGGAATCATCGGTGCCGGCGGAATGAACGCCGAAACCCTGAGAGATCATATTCATGAATGCAAGAAACTGACCGATAAACCTTTCGGTGTCAACATTATGCTTATGAATCCGGATGCGGATAAAATGGCAGAAATAGTTGCAGAAGAAAAGGTTGCTGTTGTTACAACAGGAGCAGGAAATCCCGGAAAGTACATGGAAGTGTGGAAGGCTGCAGGAATTAAAGTATTTCCCGTAGTTTCTGCAGTTTCCCTGGCAAAGAGGCTTTGCTCTCTGGGAGCGGACGGCATCATTGCCGAAGGCTGTGAGAGTGGCGGACATATTGGTGAACTTACAACCATGGCTCTGGTACCGCAGGTATGTGATGCAGTAGATGTACCGGTTATTGCAGCGGGAGGTATTGCAAGCGGCAGACAGATGGCAGCAGCCTTTGCGCTGGGAGCCTGCGGAGTTCAGATTGGAACCTGCCTGCTTGCCAGTGAAGAATGCCCGGTTCATGAAAACTACAAGGCAGCAATTGTAAAAGCGAGAGACAATGACACTGTGGTAACAGGAAGAATTGCAGGAACACCTGTGAGAATTCTAAAAAACCCAATGTCAAGAGAATACATCAGACTTGAAAAAACAGGCGCAGACAAAATGGAACTGGAAAAGTTCACTCTTGGATCACTTTCTCGTGCAGTAAGGGACGGAGATGTGAAAACAGGATCAGTCATGGCAGGTCAGGTATGCGGTATGGTTAAGGAAATTCTGCCCGTAAAGCAGATACTAGAGAATATGGTAAAAGAATATGAAAACATTAGATAAGCTTTCAGTTCCTGTAATTCAGGGAGGAATGGGAGTCGGCATTTCTATGGGTAATCTGGCCGGACATGTGGCAAAAGAAGGTGGAATGGGAGTAATCTCAACTGCCAGTATCGGATTTAGAGAGCCGGACTTCTGGGAAGAACCTCTTGAAGCGGGCAAGCGTGCTCTTGCAGCAGAAATAAAGAAGGCAAAAGAGATTTCCGAAGGAAATGGGATGGTAGCCATTAACGCTATGGTAGCGACAACTCATTTCGAGGAAATGGTGCGAGTTGCCTGTGAAAATGGAATAGATGCCATAATATGTGGAGCGGGATTGCCGCTGTCCCTTCCGGGAATAGTGGGCGATACAGACGTTTTGATCGCTCCCATTGTATCAAGCGGGAAAGCTGTCAGGACAATTATGAGGTATTGGGACAGAAACTACGGCAGGAAACTGGATTTTATAGTGGTAGAGGGTCACCGTGCAGGGGGACATCTGGGATTCTCTTATGAAGAGGCAGAGAAAGCTGCAGGGGAACCCCTAGACCAAATTGTCAGAGACGTGACAGGAATTGCAGATGTGCCGGTGATCGCGGCAGGCAGTGTTTTTGGCATAGAAGAAGTGCGCAGTGTAAAAGAGGCAGGTGCCTGGGGAATCCAGATTGCAACACCTTTCATTGCAACAGAAGAATGTGATGCGAGCCGGAGGTTCAAGGATGTGATTATTTCCGGAAGTGAAGAGGACGTCACTATAATAAAAAGTCCTGTAGGCATGCCGGGACGGGCGCTGAAGACGCCTCTGGTTGAGAGAACGCAGCGAGGGGAACGCGTTCCTCCGAAAAAATGCCTTCAGTGCATCAAAACCTGCAAGCCTGCAGAAACACCTTTCTGCATCAATCAGGCTTTGATAAACGGATTCTATGGAAAATATGAAGAGGGGCTCTTTTTCTGTGGAGCAAACGTTGGAAATGTTAATGAAATGACTAATGTAAAAGCTGTGATGGAAAAAACAGTAAAGAAATGGGAGAAAATATGAAACTAGGATTACTATTTGCCGGACAGGGCAGTCAGCATCCCGGTATGGGAGCAGATTTTTATGAAAACTGCGAAAATTTCAGAAAGATATTCGATTTACTTACTGATGAGCAGAAAGAAATTGCATTCAACGGGCCGGCAGAAAAAATAAATGACACAAGAAACACTCAACCTGTTATGGTTGCATTTGCAGCGGGAGTTCTTTCTGAACTGATGCCGAAGCTGGAGGAGAAAAACATCTCGATTGAAGCCGCAGCAGGTTTAAGCTTAGGCGAGTATTCAGCTCTTCACTGCGCAGGTGTGTTTGATGCAGAAACTGCTGTAAAGCTGGTGGGAATCAGAGCAAAGGCAATGCACGAGGCATCATCGGGAGTTGACTGCGGGATGAAGGCAATTCTTGGTTCTGACTATGAAACTCTCAAGTCATGTTGTGAAAAGGCAGAATCAGAATGTGCAGAGGGCAAGCTGGTTAGAGTTGCAAATTTAAACTGTCCGGGGCAGATTGTAATAGCAGGTGAAAAGGAAGCTGTTGAGAAGGCAACAGAGTATGCCCTGGAGGCAGGAGCCAAAAGAGCCGTTCCTCTTTCAGTAAGCGGACCTTTTCATACTGACTACATGAAGCCTGCAGGAGAGGTACTAGCTGAAGAGTTTGAAAAAACGCAATTTGGCGATATGAAGATTCCTGTTGTATTTAATGCTGCAGGCAGAACACTTTGCGACGGCGAATCTATCCGTGAAATGCTGATAAGACAGGTTTCATCACCGGTTCATTTCGAAGACAGTATCAGAGAAATGGAGAAAATAGGAATCGACACGGTAATAGAAATCGGTCCCGGAAAAGCACTTACAGGTTTTGTCAGAAAAACATGCAGAGCAATGAAGTGTATCAATATTGATAGCCTGGATGATCTGGAAAAGGCTATGGAAATACTTTAGAACGAGGAAGAACGAGGAGCAAGGAGAATGAAGAGAAAGACAGCCGTTGTTACAGGCGGAAGCAGAGGAATCGGCAGAGCGGTTGCAGTAGGATTTGCAAAGGCAGGATGCAATCTTGTAATAAATTACGCAGGGAATGATGAAGCAGCAAAGGAAACTGAAAGACTATGCAGTGCTGAAGGGGCAAAGGTGGTTTTAGTAAAGGGTGATGTTGCTGATTCAACTTGTGCTGAAAGAATTGTAGAGGCAGCTGTGGCTGAATTCGGACAGATTGATATTCTGGTTAACAATGCCGGAATCACAAGAGATAATATTCTAATCAGAATCGAAGAAGAAGATTTTGATAAGGTAATTGAAACAAATCTTAAGGGAACATACCTTATGATGAAGGCCTGCGCAAGACATATGATCAGAAAGCGCAGCGGAAGAATCATTAACATGGCCAGTGTGGTAGGGATTGCCGGAAATGCGGGTCAGGCAAACTACTCGGCAAGCAAGGCCGGTGTAATAGGTCTTACAAAATCATTTGCAAGAGAAGTTGCCTCAAGAAGCATTACTGTAAATGCTGTCGCACCGGGATTTATAGACACGGATATGACCAGAGATATGACTGAACAGGCAAAGGAAAATGCAGCCAAGCAGATTCCTGCAGGAAGACTTGGCTCTGCAGAAGAAGTGGCGGCTGCAGTACTGTTCCTTGCATCAGATAGCGCAAAATATATAACAGGCCATGTGTTAAACGTTGACGGTGGAATGTGCATGTAATAAGGCACAAAGCTTTGAAGAGAGGATAGAAATGAAACGCAGAGTAGTAATTACAGGAATGGGAGCAATCTCTCCCATTGGAAACACAGCAACTGAAATGTGCAATAATGCCCTTGCAGGAGTTGTTGGAATAGAAAAAATAGTGGGCTTTGATACTGCTGACCAGAAAGTAACACTGGCAGGAGAAGTAAAAAACTATGAACCGACAGATTACTTTGACAGAATGTCTGCGAGAAGAATGGCAAAGTTCACTCAGTTTGCTCTTATTGCTGCAAGGGAAGCTGTGGCTCAGAGTGGAATAGATGTGTCAGTTGAAGACCCTAACCGCTTTGGAGTAAATGTCTCCAGCGGAATAGGCGGCCTGCCTACAATCGAAGCAGAACATGAAAAAGGAATGAAAAGAGGTTTTGACAAGGTATCGCCTTTATTTGTACCTATGGCAATTTCTAATATGGCTGCCGGCACCCTGGCTATTGAATTCGGATTTAAAGGCAGTGCAAGCTGTATAGTAACGGCATGTGCATCAGGAACAAATGCAATTGGAGAGGCATTCAGACAGATCAGAGACGGATATGCTGACGGATTTCTGACCGGTGGCGCAGAAAGCACAGTCAGCCCTCTTGGAATCGGTGGATTTACTTCAATGAAAGCGTTACATGAAGGGGACGACCCTGCACGCGCATCTATTCCTTTCGACAAGGACAGAAGCGGATTCGTAATGGGCGAAGGCAGTGGAGTTCTCATGCTGGAAGAATATGAACACGCTGTGAAGAGGGGTGCAAAAATCCTGGGCGAAATCGTTGGATACGGCGTAAGCTGCGATGCACATCACATGACTGCGCCTTTAGAAGACGGAAGCGGTGCGGCACAGTGCATGAAGAATGCAATGAAAGACGCAGGAATTGAACCGTACCAGGTAGGATATATTAATGCTCACGGAACATCTACTCCTATGAATGACCGTGGGGAAACAGCTGCAGTCAAGCTTGCATTTGGTGAACATGCGGAAAATCTTCTTATGTCATCAACGAAATCAATGACGGGGCATCTGCTGGGGGCTTCCGGCGCGGTTGAGGCAATTATCACTGTCAATGCTCTGGCTGAAGGAATGGCGCCTCCAACTATGGGTTATGTCAATCCGGACCCAGACTGCGATCTTAATATTGTACCTAACAAAGCTGTTTCCATGGATGCAGAATATGCAATGTCCAATTCGCTTGGTTTTGGCGGTCACAATGCCACATTGGTATTCAGAAAGGTGGCAGAATAACTTATGGAACTGAACATTGAACAGATTAAGGAAATATTACCACACAGATACCCTTTTCTTCTTATCGATAAAGTAACTGATTATGTTCCGGGAGAGTGGGCAGAGGCTGTTAAATGCGTAACAGCCAATGAACCTTTCTTTCAGGGTCATTTTCCGCAGAAGGCTATTATGCCGGGTGTACTTATTATGGAAGCCCTGGCACAGACGGGCGCTGTTGCTATTCTTTCAGAAGAGGAAAACAAGGGAAAAATAGCGGTATTTGGAGGAATAAAAAACTGTCGTTTCAGAAGGCAGGTTGTGCCTGGCGATGTTATTACTCTTCGCTGTGAGCTTGTGAACAGAAGGGGACCGATAGGATACGGCAAGGCAACTGCTATGGTCGAAGGTGAAATAGCGGCAACAGGCGAGCTTTCCTTTGTGGTAACTGAATAAGTGAATTCTATTTAAAAAATTTGAGGATATTTTTACTTTAATTTTCCTTACTATTTGCTATAATAGAATTAAATTTTACCTTGTATTATTTCCCACGGAGGATGATTTACTTATGCTTGAGCAGAGTTTTGCAGACATTTACACGAAATTTAAACATGGATTATATGCCAAAGTGTTCAACCAGGACATTTCAGTTGAGGACAGTCTGTCGGCAACTGAGGTTTTGTGTGCCGAGCTCATTTCGTCCATGGATAATCCGACAATCAATGAATTTGCAAACTTTGCAGGTGTATCCACTCCTAATGCCACCTATAAGATTAACAGGCTTGTTGCAAAAGGATATGTGGAGAAGATTCAGAGTGAAACTGACAAGAGAGAATACCATCTGCATATTACTGACAAGTATCGCAACACTTATGGTGAAACCTATGATTATATAGGGACGGTTATGAAGCGTGTAAGGGAAAGATTTAGCGAAGATCAAGTCAGAGAGCTGGAAAGCATGTTGGGCGTTATCAACTCAGAGCTTATGCCTGAAATGGAAGATAAGTAGAGTGAAGCAGGGATGTCAAAGAAATGAGAAGAAGTGACAGAGAACTGAAAGATCCGGGTAGTATACGGGAATTCCTCGATAAAGAGAAAATCATGCGAGTGGGTTTTGCTGATGAAGGGGAGGTTTTCATAGTTCCTGTAAATTACGGGTATCTTTGTGAAGACGAAAAATATACTTTTATATTTCATGGTGCTAAAGCCGGAAGAAAGTATCAGCTGGCGAAAGGCAACCCAATGGTTGGATTTGAAATTGACGGACGCTATGAGACAATGAAGGCTGACGCTGCCTGTGACTTTTCTGCACACTTTCAGAGCGTTATCGGAACAGGTCGTCTAACACTGGTTGAAGAGGATACGGAAAAGGAAAAACTCCTTTGCAGGCTCATGAAACAGGTTACAGACTCATCTGAATGGAGTTTTGATAACAAAATGCTTAAGGCTACGGCTGTTTTCAAACTTGATGTTGAGAAGCTGATATGCAAGGTTAAATAAACAAGCAGATTATTAAGCGGATTACAGTAGAAGATTGTGAAATGCAGGCGCAGGGACACAGTTTTCTACTTTTTTATGGTGCAGCAATTTGATATAATAAACGATGCGCAGGACTATGTGCCTCAAAAAGTATATCCAAACATGTAACATATATTACGGAAAGAAACGAAGGAAACATGAGCGAGAAAAAGAAAAGGCGGCTGTCAATTGTTATGCTGACACATTACTTCAGCCTGATCTGGAGAAGCATATTATTTTTTATTGTACTATTCATATGGGTATCGGACCTGATAAACGGAAACAACACTCTCGTTAATCAGATGTCAGAACACAAACTGTTCCTTAATATGCTGTGGCTATTTTTTGCCGGTGAAATGGTCATACGATTCTTTCCTTCCAAGATAAGGAGTCCGGGCTGCCAGAAGCAATTTGAGCGCAATTATATCAAAACAGGTAATACGGAAATCCAGATTTCTGACAATCATGCAACAATGATAGTTGCATTAATCTGGATAGTTTTTAATGGTGTATTTGGAGCATTACATACATTGCATATATTAAATGACGGCTTTATGCTACTGCTATGTTGTGCGTATTCGGTCTGTGATGTAATTTGCATTCTGTTTTTCTGTCCGTTCCAGACATGGTTTTTCAAAAACCGCTGTTGTGCAACATGCCGTATATATAACTGGGATTATGCAATGATGTTTACACCGCTGTTCTTTGTTCCGGGCATATATACCTGGAGCCTGCTTGCCTTATCTGTTTTGCTTATGGCAAGGTGGGAACTTAACTTTTACCTTCATCCGGAACGTTTTTCGGAGAACACTAATGCGTATCTGAAATGTTCAAACTGCACAGAAAAACTTTGTCGTCATAAGAAACAGCTTGCGCCTCTCTGGGAAAATATAGACAAGTTTACCAGAGACCGCATTCAGAAACTGAAACATGATTCCAAACATGATAAATCTTCATAATAGATGTAAAAAGGAGTGTTTGATATGAGCGAAGTGCTGGAAAAAATAAAAAGTCGAAGAAGTATTCGAAAATATAAACCTGATATGGTACCTCAGGAGCTGCTGGATCAGATAATAGAAGCAGGCCTTTATGCTGCCAGTGGCAAAGATTTTCAAAACACTATTATTGTACAGGTAACCAATAAGGAACTGAGGGACGAAATTTCGCGAATAAACTGTAAAATAGGTGGATGGGCTGAAGACCACGATCCTTTTTACGGTGCGCCCGCCATGCTGATTGTTCTTGCGAAAAAGGACTGGTATAACAATAAGTATGACGGAAGTCTTGTAATGGGAAACATGATGCTTGCTGCTCACGATTTAGGGCTGGGCAGCTGCTGGATAAACAGAGCAAGAGAAGAATTCGAAACAGAATGGGGAAAGAACCTGTTAAAATCTCTTGGGGTAGAAGGTGAGTACGAAGGTGTAGGTCACTGTGCCGTCGGATACATTGATGGGGAATACCCTAAAGCACGTCCCAGAAAAGAGAACAGAGTTTACTATATAAAATAGAAGTATAACGTCTATTAGTACACTATTATAAATTGAACAAATAAAATAAATTTGTATATTGTAGTTGAGTACTTATCTGTGGTAATATAGACAAGTTGTCGCCTGGACGGCGTTATGTTAAATAGATTTCAATTGTGTCCTTTTTCTTCAGACATTATGCCGCAAGGACTTGAGGGTTCGGACCGGGGCTCTGATAAAGAGCTCGAAAAAAATTGAAAAAAGTTGTTGACATACGGTCTGTTATGCGATATACTAAATAAGCTGTCGCGGTGATACCGCGCTGCAAAGTGATAAGAAAACTGCTTATCATAAAGAAACAAGAAAACTTCATAGTGTGGAAATTTAGTCAACCAAAAACAAAAGGTAAGAACGATTGATTTAATCAAGAGGTTCTACGACAATTTCTAAAACAGACAATAATTTCGAAAAGGAATTTGAGAAAGCGCAAAGCGTTTTAATCTGGAACAGGAAGAATTTTTAAGATAGTAAATCCTAAGGGATTTAATATACCATATAATTAAGAGTTTGATCCTGGCTCAGGATGAACGCTGGCGGCGTGCCTAACACATGCAAGTCGAGCGAGAAGCTTCTGATGGATTCTTCGGAAGAAAGAGGAAGTGGAAAGCGGCGGACGGGTGAGTAACGCGTAGGCAACCTGCCCCTTGCAGAGGGATAGCCACTGGAAACGGTGATTAAAACCTCATAACACTTTACATTCACATGGAAGTAAAGCCAAAGATTTATCGGCAAGGGATGGGCCTGCGTCTGATTAGCTGGTTGGTGGGGTAACGGCTCACCAAGGCGACGATCAGTAGCCGACCTGAGAGGGTGATCGGCCACATTGGAACTGAGACACGGTCCAAACTCCTACGGGAGGCAGCAGTGGGGAATA
>JAQYNQ010000124.1 GCA_028727785.1 Eubacteriaceae bacterium
ATAATGCCTGCGTTGAAAGCTTTTTTGCCTCACTAAAGAAGGAGAAAATATACAGAAGAAGATACGGCACCATGGAAGAAGTGAAAAAAGATATTTTCTGGTATATCGAAATGTTTTATAATAGAAAGAGAAGACCTTCCAACAAGTACTTAACTATTACCAGTCAACTAAAAGAATTGTTTTACCTGCCTTTAGAGGGAGATATGAGAATAGCGGATTTAGTTGCTTGTTTGAAAAAAGAGTGCCGAGATGGAGGCTACGGGATGACTTATGATTTGCTGCGTATATTGGTCATGATTGCCTACTGGAGCGGAAAGCCGGAAATAATCAGCGATGTTCATAGCTTTATAATGGAATTAATACCGACGCTAGTTTCAAGACGCCTTTTTTCAAACTATGAAAAAGCGGAGAACTGGTGCAGGGAAATTTTAGCAGAAACACCCGGCACAGAAGAACTTCGCAAAAACTATAACGAAAATCTGATGAGAGAGGATTTCAAACATATTCCTCGAAGAAACGTTATTCTTTAATATGTTATAAATAAAAGGAGATTTTAAGATGGGACTTGATATTTATGCAGGAACGCTGACGAGATACTACACAAATAACTGGAAAACTATAGTACAGCAGATTGCGGAAGAAAACGGTATGAAATACGAAGCAATAAGGGCACAAGATAATGATGAAGATCTTTCTCCTGAAGAAGCATTAGAAATAGTTACTGAATGGAGAGACGCCGTTATTAATGCCTTGCACCTTGATCCGGCACCATTATGGAATGAGGATTATGATACCACACCATATTATACAGACAAACCGGACTGGGACGCTCTGGGAGCTTTGATACTGTATATTGCAGCGAACTACAGCGGAAAAGAAGTTCCGGCGGAATTCAGAAAAGGTGAAGATGTTTATGAACATCCTATCGTAAAGGACTTTATCAAAACCAAGGACAGACTTGTATCGCTGATTGATGGATGCGGATGGTGGATTCCGGTTAAAAGAAACATTATGTTTGACTACGAATTACCTGATTATGAGGAGGGCTCTTTAGCGACAAGTGAGCTGCTTCTTTCAGAGCTTAAGAAGTATAATTCCTTTGAATGGAATGCTGACAGAGATACTATTATTTCCTGGCGAACTACCGAAGGCTATCCGGAAGGAGATGCTGACGTATATAATACTGAATCTTTAGCAAAACTGGCATTTTCAATTCTGTGGCAGGCAGCTGAGTTTTCACTTGAGCACGGAGTTGTTGTGCTGTATGATTTCTAATTCAGAGAACAGTATTGCAAAATATGAAGTTGGTTGAATTCCAAAAGTCGACGATAAAAAGTCTAAAAGTATTTTTTGTTTCGACGGAAATGTGGTATTATATAGGGGTTATGAAGAAAGAAATTATAGAGACAATATTGGACATTTTGGAAGATACGTATCCGGAGGCTGAGTGCGCTCTGGACCATGAGAACGTTTTTCAGCTGATTGTTGCAGTTGCCCTGTCTGCGCAGACAACTGACGTGAGTGTGAACAAGGTGACGCCGGGACTTTTCCGGGCTTATCCGACGCCGGAAGCTCTTGCTCAGGCCGACCCTGATGAAGTGGCTGAATACATAAGAAAAATAGGAATGTATAAGACAAAGTCAAGGAACATTGTAAGCATGGCTCGAATGCTTGTGGAAAAGTTTGACGGACAGGTTCCTGATGATTATGATTCACTTGTTTCTCTGCCCGGTGTAGGGCGTAAAACCGCAAATGTGGTTCTTTCAGTGGGTTTCGGTCACCAGAGAATTGCAGTGGATACACACGTGTTCCGGGTTTCAAACAAAATAGGTTTTGTTCATGAAAAAGATGTGCTTAAGACTGAACTGGCTTTGATGGAGGTTATCCCTGAAGAAAGATGGTCCAGAACTCACCATTCCCTTATTTTTCATGGGCGCAACTGCTGCGTTGCACGAAAGCCCAGGTGCGCAGAGTGTCCTATAAGAACATACTGTGAGGGGGCTGAGGAATAGTGGCAAAAAGTGATCACAAGAAAGAAATGAAAACTAATGCCATGCGTCTTCTGGACAGCAGGAATGCTGTTTACACAATGCATGAGTATGACCCTGACGAGGCAAAGAAGCAGCCGAATATTTTCAAGACTCTGGTTACTGTGGGAAAGACGAAGGAGCATTATGTGTTTGTAGTGCCCATTAACAGAGAGCTTGATCTCAAAAAGGCGGCTAAAGCTGTTGGTGAAAAGAATATAGAAATGATACGGGAAAGGGAACTTCTGCCTCTGACCGGATATGTGCACGGGGGATGTTCTCCCCTGGGAATGAAGAAATTTTTCACTACCACCATCGACTCTTCCGCGAAGGAGCACGAGACCATTATGTTCAGCGGCGGAAAAATCGGTAAGCAGATAGAAACTTCTCTTACGGAACTTGCAAAGGTTATAGTTTTTTCAATTGAGGATATTAGTAAATGAGATTGATTAAGTGGATATTAAAGAAAATTCTGTTTCTGGTTATCATGGTATGTGCTATTGGGGGAGTGTGTCTGATGACTTTGAACAATCATGTGGTTAATACTGAAAAGGATAATATTGTATCAAAGATAGAGGGCTCTAAATCAGAGTTCACACGTGCGGAAAAGCAGGCTATTCATGATGTTGACCCTCAGTGTGCAATTGTTCTTGGCGCCGGAATCAAAGATGAAAATACGCCGACTCCAATGCTTAAGGACAGGCTGGATACAGGAATTCTTCTTTATAAGCATGGCCTTGTATCAAAACTTCTTTTGTCCGGGGATAATGGAACTGCTGAGCACAATGAGATTCACGTAATGTTGAACTACTGTCTGGATGCAGGAATTCCTGAAGAGGATATTTACTGCGACCATGCCGGTTTTTCAACCTACGATTCCATGTATCGTGCTAAAGAAATATTTCAGGTAGAGCGTGCTGTTATAGTTACGCAGACTTATCACGAATACAGAAGCCTGTATATTGCCGAAAAGATGGATATCAAGTGTGTGGGTGTATCCAGTGACCAGGAAAAATACAGCGGGCAGCCGGTGAGAGAATTAAGGGAAATTATGGCGCGCATAAAGGATTTTTTCAAGTGTATGGTTATGCCTGCCGCAACTCTTGGCGGTGATATTATTTCCCTGTTTGAAAGTGGAGTGCTGACACATGGAGAATAAAAGTTTCTTCAGGTTCCTGAAGGTGTAAAAGTCGCAAGGTGTGTTCAGCGCGAGGGGATTGCCGATATTAAAGAGTTAACGTTCTAAAGTGCTGTTTGTTAATGCACACAAAAAAATATTGTTTTTTTTATAAAAAGTATTGCACTGCTACAATTAATATGGTAACATAATGTTGTTAGTTTACAAATCCAAGTGCATTACTTTTTTATGCATTAGGAAAGCGAAAACTATGCTCTCTGGAGAGTACCGTGTGACGGTCGCCGAAGGTTTAAGCGGACGGACATGAGCAATCTGTACGTGATATCTCAGGCAAAGAGGACAGAGCGAAATAGTTTATTCTAAAATAGCTTATGTCATCTCTCTGGAAAGTCGAAAACCATTCGACTTTTTTTTATTATGTATTTTAGGAGGAGATGAAAATGACTGAATTTCTTAAAACTGTGGACGATCTGGTGTGGGGTATCCCTCTGATTGTTCTGATTATGGGTACAGGTATACTTCTGACGTGCAGAGTGAAACTGCTTCAGGTCAGAAAGCTTGGACTTGCTCTTAAGTTTATGGTTAGCAATGAAGAAAACGGTGCCGGTGAAATTTCCAGCTTCGGCGCTTTCTGTACAGCAATGGCAGCTACTATCGGTACAGGTAATATCGTTGGTGTTGCTACGGCAGTTGCGGCAGGTGGTCCCGGTGCTATTTTCTGGATGATTCTGGCTGCTTTCTTTGGAATGGCTACAAAGTATTCTGAAGGTGTTCTTGCTGTTAAGTACAGAACTGTGGATGCAGACGGACACGCGCTGGGAGGACCTTTCTACTATATCGAAAAAGGTATGGGCAGCAACTGGAAGTGGCTGGCAAAACTGTTTGCTATCTTTGGAATCGGTGCAGGTCTTCTGGGTATCGGAACTATTACTCAGGTTAATGGTATTGCATCAGCTGTTAAGGGTTTTGCCGACCCTGACAACCAGCACATGATCAGCCTGTTTGGCGGTTCTTATTCTATCGCAACCGTTGCCGCTGCAGTTATTGTTGCAGTAGTAACTGCACTTGTTGTTATTGGAGGAATTAAGAGAATTTCAACTGTAACAACTTTTATCGTTCCTTTTATGGCGATTACATATGTTGTAGTTTGTCTTGCAATTATTTTTTACAATATTAAACTTTTCCCTGCAGCAATCGTTACTATTGTCAAGTCTGCATTCGGACTTCGTGCTGCAGCAGGTGGAGCTCTTGGAGCTATGATGATAGCTATGCAAAAGGGTGTTGCCAGGGGAATATTCTCTAACGAAGCAGGTTTAGGAAGTGCTCCAATCGCAGCAGCTGCTGCAAAGACTTCTTCCTGTGTTCGTCAGGGACTTATTTCCATGACTGGTACGTTTATTGATACAATCGTTATCTGTACAATGACAGGTACTACACTGGTTATGACAGGTGCTGCTGATACAGGCCTGGAAGGTGCAGCATGCACAAGTTACGCTTTCGGTGCAGGTCTTCCATGGTCATCTTCAGTGGGCTCATTTGTCTTAATGATGTGTCTTGCATTTTTCGCATTCACAACAATTCTGGGCTGGGACTACTATTCTGAAAGATGCCTGGAGTACCTGGTGGGAAAGAAAAAGGGAGTCCTTACAACTTACAGATGGCTTTATATCCTGGCAGTTCTGATTGGACCGTTCCTAACAGTTGAAGCTGTATGGACACTTGCTGATATCTTTAACGGATTAATGGCAATTCCAAACCTGATTGCTCTGGTTGTACTGAGCGGTGTAGTTGCTAAGGAAACTAAGGATTTCTTCAATAAGGGAAATCACTTATAAGAATTGTTTTATGTTTGGGGGAGCTGTTCCGGATGTCGGAACAGCTTTTTGGTATAAAGAAAACCCTATGCCTTCATTCAGACATAGGGTAAGATTCTTTGAGAATATTCTAGTTGTTCTTTCCGCAGCACTTCTTGTATTTCTTGCCGCTTCCGCATGGGCATGGATCATTTCTGCCGGGCTTCTTTTCTACGTGAACAATCTTGGATTTCTTATAATCCTTGATGATACTGATAATTTTTTCTTCAGGTAAAACCTGTTCCCACTCTTTTAGTGTGTAAAGGTAGTCAGCTTCAGCATCAAGCATATTGAAGTACAGCTTTTCGAAGTCAATGTCAAGATCAACCATAAAGTTGTCATCAACTGAATCAAGATCGTTAGGTGTGTTCAGGCTGGAGTTGATTCCATCCAGAAATCCCATAAAGATAACCTTGTTAACCTGGAACTTTTCAACTAATTCGGCAACAGTTCCTGTAAGGTGTTCTTCGTGGTTAGAAAGAATATGCTTGTAGATTTTAGTTTCAGTTTCTGAGTATTCCTTCCAGAACTCTTCAAATGTTTCTTCTGTCTGGTTTTCCATCAGATCTTTCCACTCTGCAAATAAACTCATTAAATTATCCTCCTAAATATATGTTCTTTATAATGCTTTTGCTATTGCAAGAATGTCACCCACAACTGCGCTTCCTGTTGGAAGAGCACCTGCACCCTTTCCGTAGAACATTACTTCATCTACTGCGTTTCCGGTGATATAGATTGCATTGAATTCGTTTGATACGCCTGCAAGAGGATGAGCCATATCGATTTCCATCGGTTTAACGCTATATTCGATTTCTTCACCATTTTTCTTTGCATGAGCGATTAATTTGATTTTGCAGTTTCTTGCTCTTGCAGCCTCGATATCTTCCATTGTAATCTTGCTGATTCCCACTGTCGGTATTTCAGTTGGGGGAACATATTTATCAAAACAAAGCGCCATGAGGATTGAAAGTTTGTTTGCAACATCAATTCCCTCAACGTCTGCTGTAGGATCGGCTTCAGCAAAACCCTTAGCCTGTGCATCCTTAAGCACGTCATCATAGTCTAATCCAAGATCAGTCATCTTAGTTAAGATGTAGTTTGTTGTTCCGTTAACTATACCCATAACTTCACTGAATTCGTTTCCGCACAGTGCTTCCTGAATTGCAGTCAGGGCAGGAATACCACCGCCTACAGATGCTTCAAACCTGAATTCCACATCGTTCTTAACAGCAGCTTCACGAAGCTTATCAAAGTTGGCAGCTACCGCAGCCTTGTTTGGTGTAACCACGGATTTGCCGTTATTTAATGCGTTTAACATGAAAGTTGAAGAAGGTTCAATTCCGCCTAAAGCTTCAACTACAATATCAATTTCAGGATCATTAATAATTTCGTCAGGATTCTGTGTAGCTGCGGTTTCTGGAAGACCTAGACTGTTTACTCTTTCCAGGTTTTTCTCTAATACTTTAACAACTTCAATTTTTTTCTGAATTCTCTTTTCGATAAGTTCCCGGTTCATCTTCAGAATTTCGTAAGTACCGCCACCTACTGTTCCAAGACCAAGAATACCGATTTTTACTGTTTCCATTACAGCTATTCCTCCTTGTACATAGTTACCTACAAAATTATATAACAAAAAAATCGTTTTGTCTTTATCTTTTATCAAAAAACCTTTATGATATATATTATGTGATTAAGAAAACAGAATTAATATAAAGGGAGGGTGAGGAATCATGTCATTACACATAGTTCTTGTAGAACCGGAAATTCCACCAAACACAGGTAATATTGCTAGAACATGTGCTGCAACAGATACTGTACTGCATCTGGTTGAGCCTCTTGGTTTTTCAATTGATGATAAGGCAGTGAGAAGGTCAGGACTGGATTATTGGCCTTATGTAAAACTGGAAACTCATAAAAGCCTTGACACATTTATGGAAAAATACGGAGACCATAATATGTATCTGGCAACAACGAAGGGTGGACACATATACACAGATGTTAAATTCAAAGATGAAGATATGATTCTTTTTGGACGTGAAACCGCCGGTCTTCCACGAAATTTCATAGCGGAGCATAAAGAAAAGGCCATTAGAATTCCTATGAGTGAAAGCGTGAGACTGCGTTCTTTTAATCTGTCCAATTCAGCGAACATAATACTGTTTGAAGCTCTAAGGCAATTGTCTTTTCCAGGGTTGAAATAACGCTTATTCACGTGTATAATGGTTCATAGTTGAGGAGATAGAAGATATGAAGCTAGGTTACGATTTGGTAATTGAGCAGGCCCAGAAACTATCACTGACTCCGGAGCTTATTCAGTCGATTCAGATTTTACAGTTAAGTAACTATGATTTGATTGAGTATGTGAAAAATGAGCTGGTAGAGAATCCAATGCTAGAAAATGCAAAGTCATTGGACGAGACTCAGCCTATCGATCTTCAGGAGAAGCTAAGAGAATCAGATTATGAGGCGGAAAGATTCAAGCAATTTGAATATTCTGCTGATGACGAAGATGATCATACTTACGAACAGTATGTGACTCGTGAGGAAACGCTGACCGACCATCTGCTTTTACAGCTTAGCCTAAGCAATATTAAGAGTGACGAAGCCGCTATCGGGCGATATATTATTGAAGCGATAGATGATAACGGCTATTTAACTATGTCACTTGAAGAAATTGCAGAAGCTGTAGGCTCTGACACTGATACGGTACAGAAGGTTCTGGACAGGATTCAGACCTTTGATCCTGCAGGTGTTGGAGCAGCTGACTTGAGGGAATGTCTGATTATTCAGTTAAGTATGAGGGGATTGCTCACAGAAGAAATTGAATATGTTATTAATAATATGCTGGAAGAACTGGCAGATAAAAAGTTCTCTGTCATTTCCAAAAAGCTTGGGCTAAAGAAAGAAGAGGTCCAGGCTATTTCTGATTTGATAAAAAGCCTTGATCCTAAGCCAGGCAGAGCCTTTGGCACGGGAAAAGGTACTAACTATATTGTTCCGGATATTATTCTGGAAAATCATCACGGTCAGCTGGAGTTGACAAGTAATTATAAGTCAATTCCTAAGCTTAGAGTCAGCTCTTATTATGATCAGCTGGTTCGAGAAGCTGCCACTGATGCGGATCTGAAGAAATACATCAATGACAAGTTTAATTCTGCAGTCTGGCTTATTAAGAGCATAGAGCAGAGAAGAAAAACGATTCATGATGTTTCACAATCAATTTTCAAACATCAGGAAGAGTTTTTTATGAAAGGTGAAAAATATCTTAAGCCGCTGACTCTTAAGCAGATTGCTGATGAGCTGGGAATTCATGAATCTACAGTAAGCCGTACAATAAACGGAAAATATGTCCAGAGTCCACGTGGAATTTATGAACTGAAGTATTTCTTTTCTACGGGTCTTTCAACAGGCGGAGGAGGCAGTGTTTCCTCCAGCAGCATAAAGTCAATGATTAAGGATCTTATTAAGAATGAAGATGAGAAGAAACCTTACAGTGACCAGGATATAGCAGATATACTTAAGGAGAAAGATATAGAAATAAGCAGAAGAACTGTTGCAAAGTACAGAGAAGGTATGGGAATTCTTTCGTCATCAAAGCGCAAGCGCTTTTAAATATTAATTGTGTGTATAGTTTATTATTTATGGAGGGAAAAAAATGAGTATCAAAGTAGGGATCAGCGGATTTGGCAGAATCAGCAGAGTGGTTATCAGAGCAGCAATGGACATGCCGGAAATCGAAATCGTAGGGATTAACAACCGTAATGTAGATTTGGATTATCTTGTTTATCAGCTGAAGTACGACTCAACGTTCGGACGATTCCCTAAGTCACTTGACACTTATGAAAACGGGATTGTTATTGATGGCAAGAAGATTCCTGTTTACAGTGAATCTGAAGCAATTAACATTCCATGGGCAGAATGTGGTGCTGAGTACATAGTAGAAGGTACAGGAGCCTATACTACTACTGAAAAGGCAATGGATCACATTAAAGCAGGCGCAAAGAAGGTTATTATTTCTGCACCTGCAAAGGATAAGGTTACACCGACATTTGTATTTGGTGTAAACCACAAGGAGTACAGCAGTGACATGCAGGTTGTGTCTAATGCATCATGTACTACAAACTGTCTTGCTCCTATGTGTAAGGTTCTTGAAGACAACTTCGGTATCGAAAAGGGCCTGATGTCAACAATACACGCTGCAACAGCAAAACAGAAGGTTGTTGATGCACGTTCACAGAAGGACTGGAGAACAGGCAGAAGCGTATTTGGAAATGTTATTCCTTCCACTACAGGTGCAGCTAAAGCGGTTGGCCTTGTAATTCCAAGTCTTGCAGGAAAGATGACAGGAATTTCCTACAGAGTTCCTACATCTGATGTATCTGTAATTGACTTAAATGTTGTTCTGAAAAAAGACACCAGCTATGAAGAAATCTGTCGCGTAATGAAAGAAGCATCAGACAATGAGCTGAAAGGTGTACTGGAATATGTAGATGATGAAGTGGTATCATCAGATTTCATAGGGGATCCTTGTACTTCAATTTTCGACTGTAGAGAAGGAATTGAACTGGACAGCAGATTCTTTAAGCTGATAGGTTTCTACGATAACGAATATGGTTATTCCAGCAAGGTGCTTGAACTTATTAAGTACATGCACGCTGTAGATAATAAATAAAAATGAATGAGGTTATAGGTTATGAAAAAAACAATCAGAGACATTGACGTTAAGGGTAAGCGCATTGTTGCAAGATGCGATTTCAACGTTCCTATGCAGGATGGCGTTATTACTGACGACAACAGAATTGTGGCAGCTCTTCCTACTATCAAATATCTAGTGGAAAAGGGAGCTAAAGTTGTCTTAATGTCCCACCTTGGCAGACCTAAGGGGGAAGCTAAGATGGAATACACTCTTGAACCTGTTGCAAACAGACTTAGCCAGGTTCTTGGTCAGGAAGTTAAATTCATCAGCTGTCCTGAAGTTGTAAATGACCAGGTTAAGGCAGCAGCTGAAGAACTGAAAGACGGCGAAGTAATGCTTCTTGAAAATGTCCGTTTCAGAAAAGAAGAAACAGATAACGAAGCCGGTTTTGCAAAAGAACTTGCTTCTCTTGGAGAAATCTTTGTTCAGGACGCGTTCGGAACTGCTCACAGAGCACATGCTTCTACTGCAGGTATTGCTGATTATCTTCCTGCGGTATCAGGTTTCCTTATTGAGAAAGAAGTTAAATTTTTAGGCTCTGCAGTTGAAAATCCTGAAAGACCGTTTGTTGCAATAATGGGTGGTGCTAAGGTTGGCGACAAGATTCCGGTAATAGAAAATTTATTACAGAAGGTTGACACTTTAATTATCGGTGGAGGAATGGCATATACATTCTTTAAGTCCATGGGACTTGAAATCGGAAAATCAATTCTTGATGCTGATAATATTGAACTTGCTCAGAACCTGATGGAAAAGGCTGAAGCTTTAGGCGTAAAGATGCTGATTCCTGTTGATACTGTTTGTGCAGCTGAGTTCAGCAATGACGCTGAAACTAAGATTTGCGACAGAGATGCTATTCCTGCTGACATGGAAGGTCTGGATATTGGTCCAAAGACTGTAGAACTTTATAAAGAAGCTCTTAAGGATGCAAAGACAGTTGTATGGAATGGACCTATGGGTGTATTTGAAATGCCAAATTTTGCAAAGGGCACAAAGGCAATAGCTGAAATTCTTGCTGAAAGCGAAGCAATTACTATCATCGGCGGTGGTGACTCTGCAGCTGCAGCTGAACAGTTTGGACTTGCTGACAAGATGACTCATATCTCAACCGGTGGCGGAGCTTCTCTGGAGTTCCTTGAAGGTAAGGTTCTTCCGGGAATTGCTGTAATTGAGGACAAATAAGTTTTGATTTTGACGGATAGTCGGCGGAAGGTAATGCCGCCGGCTCCGTTGTTTTCGCAGATTTTGGAGTATTTTAGGAGGTAATTATAATGAGAATCCCGTTTATTGCAGGAAACTGGAAAATGTTCAAGACAAAGAAGGAAGCAATTGATTTTGCTGAAGAATTCAAGAAGCTTTACAAAGACACTGACGTTAAGACTGCTATCTGTGCACCTTTCACTCAGCTGGAAGCACTTGTTGAAGCTTTTAAGGATACTGAAATCGGTGTTGGAGCTCAGAACTGCCACTTTGAAGATGAAGGTGCATTCACAGGTGAAGTTTCTGTTCCAATGTTAAAGGAAATCGGCGTTGACTACTGTGTTATCGGACACTCTGAAAGAAGACAGTATTTCGGTGAAACTGATGAGACAGTAAACCTTAAGCTTAAGAAACTTCTTAGAGACAGTGACATTATTCCAATTCTTTGTGTTGGTGAAAATTTAGAACAGAGAGAGGCAGGACAGGAAAAGGATATCGTAAGTGCACAGTTAAAGGCAGACTTTGATGGACTGAATGCAGAAGAAGCTGCTAAGGTGGTAGTTGCCTATGAACCGATCTGGGCTATCGGAACCGGTAAAACCGCAACTCCTGAGCAGGCAGAAGATATGTGTGCACTTGTAAGAAGCACAATCGAAGAAATGTATGATGAAGAAACTTGTGACAAGGTTATCATCCAGTACGGTGGCAGTGTTAAGCCTGAAAATGCAACTGAAATCATGAATATGGATGAAATTGATGGTGCATTAGTAGGTGGTGCAAGCCTGGTTCCTTCAAAATTCATTGAAATTGTAAACTTTTAATCAGATTTCCTGCTAAAAATCTTGCTTTTTACCATTTAATATGATAAATTAATATGGTTCAAGTTTAAAGGAGGGATATAATGAAAACCGCATTAATGGTTTTATTGGCAATCGCCAGTATTGTAATCATCGCCAGTGTACTATTACAGTCAAGTAGCAGTGCAGGTTTATCAGGTTCAATCGGAGGCGGTGCAGAACAATTATTCGGAAAGAAAAAGAGCAGAGGATATGATGCTTTGCTTGAAAAGATTACAGTTATTGCAGCTGTAGCATTTATGGTTCTTTCCCTGGTAATTGTTGCATTTTTCTAATAGTTAATTATTTATTATTTAAAATTTAATATTGGAGGTATTCTATTATGATGAATTGGATTGCTCCTATCGCAGCTGCTATCGCGTTAGTTGTAGCGTTCTGCTTAACTTCATGGATTAGCAAGGCTGACGAAGGAACAGACAGAATGAAGGAAATTGCAGGCTTCATCAGAGAAGGTGCAATGGCATTCCTGAAGAGAGAATATAAGACAATGATCATCGTAATCGTTGTACTATTCTTATTAATCGGATTCGGAATTAACTGGACAACTGCTGTATTATACTTAATCGGTGCGTTCCTGTCAGTTCTGGCTGGTTACTTCGGAATGAATGTAGCTACTAAAGGTAACGTAAGAACAGCTTGGGCTGCTAAGGAATCAGGTATGTCCAAGGCTCTTAAGATTGCATTCAGATCAGGTGCTGTAATGGGTCTTTGCGTAACCGGTTTAGGTCTTTTAGGTCTAGGTGTTATTTTCGCAATTCTTGACCTTGCAACAGTTACTCAGTGCATCACTGGTTTTGGTCTAGGTGCATCATCAATGGCTCTATTCGGAAGAGTAGGTGGTGGTATCTATACTAAGGCTGCTGACGTTGGTGCTGACCTTGTAGGTAAGGTAGAAGCAGGAATCCCTGAAGACGACCCAAGAAACCCTGCTGTTATCGCTGACAACGTAGGTGACAACGTAGGTGACGTTGCAGGTATGGGATCTGACCTGTTCGAATCATATGTTGGTTCAATTATTTCAGCTATTACTTTAGCATCAGTCGCAGTAGCTAATTCACCGGCTAGTGCAACATTTGACGAAGCAACTGCTGCATTATTCCCACTATTACTTTCAGCTGTAGGTATTATCGCTTCTGTTATCGGTATCTTAATGGTAAGAGGAAACGAAAATACTAACCCTGCAAAGGCTCTTAACATGGGAACTTACATCAGTGGTGCTATCGTAGTTGTAGTATCAATCTTCCTAAGCAAATCAATGCTGGGTGACTATACTTATGCTTGCGCTATTATCGCAGGTCTGGTTGTAGGTATCTTAATCGGTAAGATTACTGAAATCTACACTTCAGCTGATTACGGTTCAGTTAAAAAGATTGCTGACCAGTCACAGACAGGTGCAGCTACTACAATCATCAGCGGTCTTGGTGTTGGTATGATGTCAACATTATGGCCAATCATCTGCATCTGCGTTGGTATCTTCGTTGCTTATGCATTTGCAGGCGTATACGGAATTGCTCTTGCAGCAGTTGGTATGCTTTCAACAGGTGGTATGACAGTTGCAGTTGACGCTTATGGTCCTGTATCTGACAACGCCGGTGGTATCGCAGAAATGTCAGAACTTCCTCACGAAGTTAGAGAAATCACTGACAAACTTGACTCAGTTGGTAACACTACAGCTGCTATCGGTAAAGGTTTTGCTATCGGTTCAGCTGCATTAACAGCTCTTGCATTATTCGTATCATACGCAGAAGTTGCTCACATCGAAAAGGCAAGCCTGTTAGAACCAATTGTTATCGTTGGATTATTTATCGGAGCAATGCTTCCATTCCTGTTCTCAGCTATGACTATGAACTCTGTAGGTAAAGCTGCAAACCAGATGATCGAAGAAGTTAGAAGACAGTTCAGAGAAACTCCTGGTATCATGGAAGGAACTGCAAAGCCTGACTATGCAAATTGCGTAGATATTTCAACAGGTGCTGCTCTTAAGGAAATGGTTATCCCTGGTCTGATGGCTATCATCGCTCCTCTGGCTGTAGGTTTCATTCTTGGTGCTGAAGCTCTGGCTGGTATGCTTGGTGGTGCATTATCTGCCGGTGTATTACTTGCTATTATGATGGCAAACGCCGGTGGTGCTTGGGACAACGCTAAGAAGTACATTGAAGAAGGCAACTACGGCGGAAAGGGATCAGAATCCCACAAGGCTGCTGTAGTAGGTGACACAGTTGGTGACCCATTCAAAGATACTTCCGGTCCATCAATCAACATCTTAATCAAGTTAATGACTATTGTATCAGTAGTATTTGCTCCATTATTTGGTGCAGGTCTATTAGGCTAATTGAATAGTTTATAACGAATATAAGGACAAACATTAATGGCTCTGCTTCGGCAGAGCCTTCTTGTATAGGTCCACCTGCAAAAAAAACTTGATTTTACAAGGACTAAATGATAAAATATTCGAGTACGAAATTGACCTAACCCATATCGTACGTAGATGAAAAATCAATATTTCAGACAGTGAAGGAACCAGTAGCCCTGTGTAATAACCTTACAGAGAGATTGTCGTTTGGTGAGAGACAATCGGTGAAGCAGACGTGAATATCACTCCGGAGTCTGACACTTTAATGAGAGGCGCCTTGATAGAGGTTGCAACTAGGGTGGTACCGCGGTTGAATAATCGTCCCTAATCGGAAACTGTTTATTTTCGGTTAGGGATTTTGTTTTTGAAAGGAATGAGACCAATGTTTGAAAAGCTATCAGAAAAACCTGTAGCAGAAGTGCAGAACGAGCAGGTTGAAAAATGGAAGGAGGAAGACCTTCTACACAAATGTGTAACAGCAAGAGAGGGATCTCCAAAGTTCGTTTTCTTCGAAGGACCTCCAACAGCAAATGGTAAGCCGGGAATTCATCACGTAATGGCAAGAACTCTTAAAGACTCAATCTGCCGTTACAAGACTATGAAAGGATACCAGGTTAACAGAAAGGCAGGATGGGACACACACGGACTTCCTGTAGAAATTGAAGTTGAAAAGCAGCTTAACATGAGCGGCAAGCAGGATATCGAAAAATACGGTATCAAAGAATTTAACGAAAAATGCAGAGAATCAGTATTCACTTACACAGGTATGTGGAGAGAAATGACTGAAAGAATGGGCTACCTTGTAGACCTTGATAATCCATATATCACTTTAGACAACAACTATGTTGAAAGCTGCTGGTGGATTCTGAAGGAATTCTTCAAGGCCGGATTAGTATACGAAGGACATAAGATTCTTCCATACTGTCCAAGATGCGGAACAGGTCTGGCTTCCCACGAAGTTGCACAGGGATACAAGGAAGTTAAGGTTAACACAATCACTGCACAGTTCAAGCTTAAGGGAAAGGACAACGAATACTTCCTTGCATGGACAACTACTCCTTGGACACTTGCGTCCAATACAGTTCTTACCTGCGGACCTGAAATCGACTATATCAAAGCCAAGATGACAGAAGGCGATGAAGAAGGCAACTATTTCTATGTTTCTAAGGCTTTAGCTAACAAAGTTTTAGGTGAAGGCAAATACGAAGTAGTTGAAGAAATGAAGGGTAAGGACCTGGAATACATTGAATATGAACAGCTGATGCCTTTTGTAAAAGCTGATAAGAAAGCATTCTTCATGACTTGCATGGATTATGTTTCAGTTGAAGATGGTACCGGTATAGTTCATACTGCTCCGGCATTTGGTGAAGACGACTATCAGTGCGGCAGAAAGTATGATCTTCCTATGCTGCAGCCTGTAGACGAAAGAGGATGTTATACAGAAACACCTTGGGCAGGCCGTTTCGTTATGGAAGAAGGTCTGGATGTAGATATCATCAAGTGGCTTGCACAGGAAAACAAGATTTTCTCAAAGGCTAAACTTGAGCATAATTATCCACACTGCTGGAGATGCGGAACTCCGCTGGTATACTATGCAAAACCAAGCTGGTATATTGAAATGAGCAAGCTTAAGGATCAGCTTGTTGCCAACAACAACACTGTAAACTGGTATCCTGATTTCGTTGGAGAAAAGAGATTCGGAAACTGGCTTGCAGATGTTAAGGACTGGGCTATCTCAAGATCAAGATACTGGGGTACACCTATTCCAATCTGGAGATGCGAATGTGGACATCTTGAATGCATAGGAAGCAGAGAGGAACTGGTAGAAAAAGCTATTGAAGACATCGATACTTCAATTGAACTGCACAGACCATATGTTGATGATGTTCATATTACATGTCCACACTGCGGAAAACCTATGCAGAGAATTCCTGAAGTTATGGACTGCTGGTTCGACTCAGGCGCAATGCCATTTGCACAGTGGCACTATCCGTTTGAAAATAAAGACATCTTTGAAGAAAAACTATTCCCTGCTGACTTTATCTGTGAAGGTATCGACCAGACAAGAGGATGGTTCTATTCACTGATGGCAATCTCAACATTCATCAAGGGACAGGCTCCGTACAAGAATGTACTTGTTAATGACCTTATCCTTGATAAAGAAGGTAAGAAAATGTCCAAGTCAAGAGGCAACACTGTATCTCCGTTCGAACTGTTCGACAAATACGGTGCTGACGCTACAAGATGGTACCTGATGTCTGTATCACCTGCATGGACACCAACTAAGTTTGACGAAGACGGTCTTATCGATATTGTAAGCAAGTTCTTTGGAACTTTAAGAAACGTATATAACTTCTTCGTTCTGTACTCAAACCAGGACAACATCGAAGCAGATCAGCTGTTTGTGGAATATGACCAGAGACCTGAACTTGACAGATGGATTCTGTCAAAGTACAACCAGCTGGTTAAAGATGTTACAGAAAACATGGAAAGCTACGATCATATGAAAACTGTAAGAGCGATTACAGATTTTGTAGCAGAAGATTTGTCAAACTGGTACATCAGAAGAGCAAGAAGAAGATTCTATGCTGAAGAAATGACAGATGATAAGAAGAGCGTATATGCAACTACTTACGAAGTATTAGTTGGAGTTGCTAAACTTATTGCTCCATTTGCACCATTCTTATCAGATGAAATCTATACTAAGCTGACCGGAGAAGAAACAGTACACGTTGCATTCTTCCCAAAAGCAAACGAAGCTTTAATCGACAAGAAGGTTGAAGAAAGAATGGACCTTGTAAGAACACTTGTAACTCTAGGAAGAGGAGCCAGAGAAAAGGAAAGAATCAAGGTTAGACAGCCACTTCCTGAAATTCTGGTTGATGGCAAATACAAGGATACTATTGAAGACCTTACTCCGCTGATCATGGAAGAACTTAATGTTAAGAAAGTATGCTTTGCAGACCAGCTTGGTGAGTACATGGACTTCAGCCTGAAACCAAACTTCAAAGTTGCAGGACCGGTTCTTGGAAAGAAGATCAAAGCATTCGGAGGCGCGCTTGCTAAGGAAGATCCTGCAGCATTCAACGCAAAGCTAGAAGCTGAAGGAAAAGTTGCTATGGAATTAGATGGAGAAACATACGAAATCGAAAAGGACTTCGTTGATGTGAGAATCAGTGCTAAGGACGGATTCGCAGTAGCAATGGAAAACAATGTATTCACAATCTTAGAAACTACAATCACTGATGAATTAATCAGCGAAGGTCTTGCAAGAGAGCTTGTATCTAAGGTTCAGCAGATGCGTAAGCAGAACAATTACGAAATGATGGATAATATTGAAATCTTCGTATGTGCAGATGCAGATGTTAAGAAAGCTGTAGAAAGCTTTGGTGAATATATTAAGAAGGAAACTCTGGCAGTTTCAATTACCGAAAAGGACGGTCTTGATGAATTCGATCTTAACGGACACAAGACAGGACTGGGAGTAGAAAGAGTATAATTAAGATGACAAATCTAAGAGACCTGACACTAAAGGAAATGGAAAATTTCGTTCAGGAAATGGGCGAACCAAAATTTAGAGCAAAACAGGTCTTCGGCTGGATTTACAAGGGAAAGACTGACTTCCGGGAGATGACCAATCTTCCGGAAGTTTTTCGAAATAAGCTGAAAGAAAAAGCATATATCGGAACTGTTGAGCCCCTGAAGATACAGAAATCGAAGACTGATGGCACAAGAAAATACCTGTACAGACTAGAAGACGGAAATCTGATTGAAAGTGTTTTCATGAAATATAAATATGGTAATTCTATCTGCGTGTCCAGTCAGGCAGGCTGCAGAATGGGTTGCAGATTTTGTGCCTCAACGAGAAATGGTCTGGAACGAAACCTGACTCCGGGAGAAATCGTTTCACAGCTTATGGCAGCGGAGGCAGACACAGGGGAAAGAATAGGCCACATTGTTGTAATGGGAACAGGAGAACCCTTTGATAATTATGAGAACCTTAGCAGGTTTTTGAATATTGTCAACGACTCAAACGGACTGAATATCGGAATGAGAAACATTACAGTATCAACTTGCGGTCTCGTTCCTGTCATTGAAAAGTTTGGCGATGAGTTTCCTCAGGTGAATCTGGCTATTTCACTACATGGTACCACTGATAAAATCAGAGGTTCAATGATGCCGGTTAACAACAAGTATCCTTTAGGGGTTTTGATACCGGCATGCAGAGAATATACTCAAAAGACAGGCAGGCGCATCACCTTTGAGTATACCATGGTAAACGGTGTTAACGACAGCGACGAGGACGCAGTCCGTCTGTCAAAACTTCTCAAGGGCATGTTATGCCATGTGAACATTATTCCACTGAATAAAGTGGCGGAATCGGGTTTTGATACTGTAAGCCGCAAAAGGGCAGAGGTGTTCGCTAAACTCCTTGAAATTCATGGGATTGTAGTGACGGTGAGACGTGAACTTGGTGCCGATATTGACGCTGCATGTGGACAGCTTAGACTGGGCAGACAGTAGCCCTGCATAAAATCTTAAAATACTGAACAAAACGATTGAATTATGTTCAAGCTTGGCTTATAATGGATTTAATATTAAAGAAACAGGAGGACTATAATAATGGTTAAATTATTAGTAGGACATAAGGGAACAGGCAAGACTAAGCAGATGATTGACTTAGCAAATGACACTATTGAAAGCAGCAAAGGCAGTGTTATTTTTATCAATAAGAACTCAAGATTGATGTACGATCTAAAATATAGAATCAGAGTTGTTTGCATGGAAGATTATGAACATGTTACAAACTGTGACGAATACATAGGTTTCCTATATGGTATCATCAGTTCAGACCATGATATTGAAACTATCTTCATCGACAGCATCCTGAAGCATGCAGATGTTTCTCTTGGCGATGTTCCGGAATTCTTAGAAAGACTTGCCGACATCTCCAAGAACTATGGTATGGACTTCATAGTAAGCTTAAGTGCTGAAAAGGAAGAAATGATTGGTGTAGACTTCAGCAAATATGAAGTATTAAACTAATTTACAATTTGTTTTTTGAATGAATGAGTGAATAATGAGGCGGAAGGTGTTCCGCCTCTTATTTTTCAAAATGAAGATGAATGACTTTTAGCGAAGGAAGCGAAAGAATGAGCATAACCTTAAAGGATATCGAGAGAAAATTTAAAAAAAATATACCTTCACCTATAGGCAGACACAGATTCTTTTCCGTACTTGTACCCTTAGTAGAAAAGGATGGAGAACTTAATCTTCTCTTTGAACTTCGTTCAAGTAAAATGAAATCAGACCCGGGCGAAATCTGTTTTCCGGGAGGGCATGTGGAGCCGGGCGAGGATTTTCAGGCCGCAGCAGTCCGTGAGACTTTTGAGGAAGTCGGTATTCCTGAGAACAGAATAGAAGTAATCGGCCAGGGAAATACTATATATGGTTATGCAAATTATACCATGCATACTTTTATAGGACTTGTTGAGTATGAAGATTACTTAAATGCCTCACTTTCTGAAGATGAGGTGGAAGCTGTATTCCTTATACCACTGGAAAGCTTCAGACAGGCGGAACCGGAAACCTACACAGAACAGGTTAAGCTTAATATCAGCGAGGGATTCCCGTACGAATCACTGGGAATAGACGAAAGCTATTACTGGAGAATAGGCAAATGGGAAATTCCTATTTATGAGAATATTGATATCGATATTGACGTTCATGGAACCAAGGTCTGGGGTCTGACTGCCCGAATTGTGAAGAACCTGATAGATTCAATGGAGGATTAGAGTGTGTTTTTACCTGTAAGTAAACAAGATATGACTGATAGGGGATGGGATCAGGTAGACTTCGTCATTGTAACCGGAGATGCATACGTTGATCACCACTCTTTTGGAACAGCAATTATAAGCAGACTGCTGGAATCACACGGATACAGGGTTGCTGTTCTGGCACGTCCTGATTACAAAACTGCAGATGATTTCAAACGCTTTGGAAGACCGCGTCTTGGTTTTCTGATTAACAGCGGAACTGTGGACTCCATGGTTAACAATTATTCCGTTTTTAAGCATAAAAGAAAAGTGGATGAATATGGTCCCGGCGGAAAAGCTGGACAGCGTCCTGACAGGGCAGTAATTGTGTACAGCAACAGAGCCAGAGAAAGCTATAAAAATGTTCCTGTTATTATAGGTGGCATCGAAGCCAGCCTGAGAAGACTGGGACATTATGACTACTGGAGCGATAAGGTAAGAAAATCAATTCTCCTTGATTCCAAGGCAGATATTTTAATTTATGGTATGGGAGAGCGCGCAGTTATTGAAATTGCAGACGCCTTGAATTCGGGAATTGATGTGAAGGATATTACATGGGTTAAGGGAACCTGCTATCGTGCAAACAGCTTTACGCCGGATGAGGATACAGAGGTTCTTCCAGAGTATAAGGAAATCAGCACATCTAAAGAGGCATACGCAAAAAGCTTTGCTAAAACTTACAGAAGCAATGACTATATTAACGGTAAACGCCTTGTGGAAAAATACGACGAAAAAACCTACGTGATTGTTAATGAGCCGCAGCCGCCTTTAGAGAGGGAGGAACTTGATCAAATCTACGAGCTGCCATATGAGAACGAATGGCACCCTATGTATGATGCGGAAGGAGGAATTCCTGCATTCCGTGAAGTAAAGTTCAGTCTGGTCTCAAGCAGAGGGTGTTTCGGAGGGTGCAGTTTTTGTGCTCTGACTTATCACCAGGGACGACAAGTTCGCAGCAGAAGTAAGGAATCACTCGTTGCTGAAGCAAAAGCCCTTACATCAAAACCGGATTTTAAGGGTTATATTCATGATGTTGGCGGACCTACAGCAAATTTCAGAAGCCCTGCATGTAAACAGCAACTGAAAAATGGTGTATGTAAGCATAAGGATTGCCTGTACCCGTCACCTTGCAGAAATATGGAAGTGAATCATAAGGAATACATCGATGTACTTAGAGCAGTAAGGTCTGTGGATAAAGTAAAAAAAGTATTTATCAGGTCAGGAATCAGATATGATTATGTTATGGCCGACAAAGATGACAGTTTCCTCAGAGAACTGTGCAGATATCATGTGAGTGGTACATTAAAGGTTGCCCCTGAGCATGTATCAGACAGAGTTCTTTACTATATGAGAAAACCGGAAAAGAAAGTCTTTATGGACTTTGCACGCAAGTATAAAATGATTAATGAGGAATTTGGGCTTAAACAGTACCTGATTCCGTATCTTATCAGTTCACATCCGGGAAGCACACTGGATGATGCAATTGAGCTGGCTTTGTTCCTGAAGGAATATGGATTTGTTCCTGATCAGGTGCAGGACTTTTATCCTACACCGGCAACCCTTGCCACGTGTATGTATTACACTGAACTGGATCCCTTCACCATGGAGCCGGTGTATGTGGCAAAAGACATGAATGAAAAGAAAATGCAGCGTGCGTTGATTCACTATAACAAACCCGAAAACAGAAAGACTGTGTTAAAGGCTTTGAAAGCCGCTGGAAGAGAAAATATAGCAGAAGTATTACTTGGCAAAGGAAATGATAAGAGTTCACTAGGAGGCAAAAATGAGCCTGATAGAAAAAATGGCCGAGGTAATGGCCGAAAGCAGAAACCGGTATCTAAAAGAAGAAGATAGTATATTTAATGCAGAAGGGGATAGTATTCTTTTTTGCGGTGACAATGAGCCCTTTATGAAATCTCTGATTAATGGAGATATGAAGGGAAAACTTCAGATGATTTACATAGATCCGCCATTTTACACAAAAGCCGATTATAAAGCTACTGTGAAAGCTGAAAATGAGTCTGTAAAGAAGCATGCCTACAGTGACAGATGGGAACAGGGTTTTCCGGAGTATCTTGAAATGATAACGGAAAGACTGATGCTTATGCGTGACCTGCTGAAGGATGACGGGCTTGTCTGGGTTCATCTTGACTGGCATGCAGTTCATTATGTTAAAGTTATTATGGATGAAGTTTTCGGACATGGCAATTTTGTGAATGAAATTGTGTGGACATATAAATCAGGAGGCGCTTCAAAGAAAAGGTTTTCCAGAAAGCACGATACAATCCTCGTATACAGCAAAACCGGCAAATACAAGTTTTTTGCTCAGAAAGAAAAGTCTTACAACAGACAGTTTAAGCCATACAGATTCAAAGGTGTGGAGGAGTTTCAGGATGAAATCGGCTGGTACACAATGGTAAATATGAAGGATGTATGGAACATTGACATGGTGGGAAGAACTTCCTCTGAAAGAAATGGGTATGCTACTCAGAAACCTGAGCTGCTTATTGAACGTATAATAAACTGCTGTACTGAAGAGGGCGATATCTGTGGTGATTTTTTCTGTGGAAGCGGAACCTTGCCAGCCGTTGCGGGAAGGCTGGGTCGTAAGTTTATTGCCTGCGACAATGGCGAGCTGGCATATAGCCTGACTGCAGACAGACTGAGAAAACTGGGAATCAATTATAGAACAAAATAAAGAAGGATTTGTGATGGGAGGAGAATTATGGGAACAAATAATTCTTTTAAAACCAGGATTCTTGATTATGTTTTCATTATTCTGGGATGCGCAATAGGTGCTTTTGCCACAACTGCAGTACTTATTCCTAACGGACTGACAAGTGGTGGACTGACCGGCATAGTACGTATTATTCAATTTTTTGTTGATGTAGATTTTTCGTTGTGTTATTACGGCGGTGCGTGTATAATACTAATTGTTGTTGTAATTGCTTTAGGAATAAAGGAAGCACAGAAAGTGTTTCTGGTGACTCTGCTGTATCCTGCAATTGTTCTTATATTTGAAAGGATTGATTTTCAGCTTCTTGAGGAAAAGGATCTTATTCTTGCCGCCATATTCTGTGGTGTGCTCTCAGGTGCGTGCAGCGGAATTGTTTTCTGGAGAGGATATGCTTTCTGCGGAACTGAATCAATTGCAAAGATTCTGAAAACCAAGCTGATGCCACAGGTTGATATCAGCAAAATACTTCTTGTGATAGATGGCCTTATTATCATCGGCTCAGCAGTTGTATACGGCAAAAATATTGCATTGTATGCTCTTGTTACACAGTTTATTATTTCAAAAATGGTTGACTTCATTCTGTATGGTATGGAGACGAAAATTGTTCAGTTGAATATAATAACTGATAAAACAGCAGAACTGACCAATTTTGTCATGCATGAACTTAATCGTGGTGTTTCCAGCCATAAAATTGTTGGAGAATATACAGGTCAGGTTCGAAATGAACTGACTGTTCTGTGTTCACCTCGGGAGAGTATACTGATAAAGAGAAAGCTTGCGGAACTGGATAAGAATGCTTTCGTAACGGTTCTTCATACAGACACCGTGTGGGGAGAGGGAAAAGGTTTTAGCAAAATAGACAATTAAATATTGTGCACCTATAGCTCAGGGGATAGAGTAGCACACTCCGAATGTGAAGGCCGTGGGTTCGAATCCCACTAGGTGCACCAAAAATAAAAGCCTTATAACTATGTTGTTTATAAGGTTTTTGTTGTGTTAAAATAATTGTTTTGTATTTACTGCTATATTTTTTGTTTATTTTTGCAAATACAGCATGAATAATGTCGAAGGATTATGAGTCTTTATAGCGATAAATTTTACCGTTTTATTGACATTAGCACTTTAACACGATATAATATGCTTGTACTTGTATTTATACGGGTTTATTGCTTTTTTATTTTAAGGAGGATTTATTATGGGTAGAAAGATTCCAGTGTGGCAATGTTTACTTGTAATCCTTGCGATGGTTGGCCTATTGATGTGGTCAATTCTAGTAGATGATGGTGGAGAACCTCATATCGCACTTATTCTGGCAGCAGCTTTTGCAGCAATCATTGGTGGTATCAATGGTTGGAAATGGGCTTATATGGAACAGGCAATCCTTGCTTCCATTAACAGATCCATGCAGGCTTGCTTAATTTTGGCTATCGTTGGTGCAATGATTGCATCTTGGATGGCAGCAGGAACTATTCCTTCAATGATGTACTTTGGTATTAAGGTTATCAGCCCTAAAGTATTCTTGGTTACAGCTTGTATCCTTTGTTCCATCGTTTCATTGGCAACTGGTTCATCTTGGTCAACTGCAGGTTCCATGGGTGTTGCACTTATCGGTGTAGGTGTAGCTCTTGGATTCCCTGAAGCAATGACAGCAGGCGCTGTAGTATCAGGCGCTTACTTCGGTGACAAGATGTCCCCATTATCAGACACAACTAATCTGGCTCCAGCTATGGCAGGTGCTAAACTGTTTGATCACATCAAGCACATGATTTATACAACTGGTACATCACTTGTAATTGCACTAGTTGCATACGCTATTATGGGCTTCATGTATTCTTCAAACAATACTCCAGACATGAGTACTCTGGATGAAATCACAGTATTTATTCAGGGTTCATCTAAGGTAAGCCTAGTTGCTTTAATTCCACCAATCTTTGTAATCGCTGCAGTAGCTCTTAAGCTTCCAGCAATTCCAGCTCTTATCGGTGGCGTATTTATCGGAGTACCATTCATGTTCTGGAACTCAGCTGCAGTTGAAGCAGCTCAGGGTCTTCCTCTAAAGAACTGTATCTTCACTACATTAAACAATGGTATTGCAATGGCATCAGTTCCTGATGACGCATCACTGATTATTACTAAGCTTGCTGATTTACTGTCAAGTGACGGTGTTCAGGGAATGTTCTGGACAATTTCAATCATCCTGTTCGCTATGTGCTTCGGCGGTATCGTAGATGCTACAGGCGTTATGGGTACATTCGCAGGAATGTTACTGAAGGTTGCAAAGGGCAGAGGCGGATTAGTATTTGCTACTGAGTTCTCATGCTTAGTTGTTAATGCAATCTGCTGTGACCAGTACTTATCACTAGTACTTCCTGGAAGAATGTTCAAGGAAGCATTTGAAGATATGAAGTTAGCTCCAAAGAACCTATCAAGATGTCTGGAAGACAGTGGTACAATTACATCCAACTTCTTCCCTTGGAATACTTGCGGAGCTACAATGAGAAACTTCTTAGGCGTAGACAGCTCATACATTCCATTTGCAATTCTTAACTGGTTGAATCCATTAGTATCAATCTTCTTCGGATTCACAGGCATCACAATGGAAAAGATGACAGACGAAGAATATGCAAGAGTTCTTGAAGAAAGAGAAAAAGAAAAGGAAGCAGTTCTGAAGGCTCTAGAAGCATAATCTTAAATATTCGTAATCTAATAATATCGTGTAGATAAACGAAAAAATTATCACTTGTATGAATACAAAGACCCGACCCCTCGGCTCAGCCGAGGGGTTTTATATGATATGGCGTACAGTACGCAGAAATGATTGTTAGAAAGGTAAAATTTAAATAGAATTAAGATATCAGCTGGATGATAATATTGACAATAAAGAAAACCTGATATATGCATTTCAGCAGATTGTACTTTTTGCTGCATCAGCAGCAGTACTTCCTGCTACAGCAGGATATACCATCGGACTTACACAGCCGGAAGTCGCACTTACTATTCAGAGAACATTTGTCCTCTGTGGAATAATGACTATTCTTCAAATGAGATTTGGTCATCGTTTTCCGATACAGCACGGCCCGGCAGGATTATGGTCCGGTCTGTTTATTTCTATGGGTACAATGATGCCTATGCTTGGAAAGAAACTGGATATCCTGCAGACTGATCTTGAAACAGGCATGATAATCGGAGGATGTGTAATTATTCTTATTTCACTTAGCGGTCTGTTGAAATACATATCAAGATTGTTCAACCCTATAATAAATGGTATAGTAATGATTCTGATGTCGCTGCAAACTATTACTGTAAAGGATTTATTAAGAGCATTGCTGTGTTTATCGGAGTAATAGCAGGTTGGATACTGGCGGCGGCACTAGGTGAAACTGTTTCAGGAAACAGTACAGGAAGCATGCTTCTTGTTCCCGGGCTTTTTGTTTGGGGAGCACCTACATTTGATGCCGGGGTTGTAATTACATGTGTTATCGGAGCTCTCGTACTTCTTTCAATGTCATTTGCCAGCATACAGAGTATGAGTGAGGTTGTAAAGAGAGATGTATCAGATAATGCACTGAAGTCAAGTATTGCGCTCCATGGTGCGGCTGCTGTTTTTGCAGGTATGGGCGCATCTGTGGCATTTATGCCTTATGCTTCATCTACTGGTGTAGTTCAGATGACAGGGATTGCGTCTAGAAAGCCTCTTTACTGGGGTGCAGCCGGAATGATTATTCTGGGAGTAATAGGTCCTATAGGTGTTTTTTTCTCAACTATTCCGTCCTGTGTAGGAAGTCCGGCAATACTTGTAATATTTGCAATGATAATAGGTCAGGCATTTAATGAGATAAGCAGAATATCACTATCGAACAGAGAATATCTGGTAATCGGTCTTTCTCTTCTGGGAGGAATCGGTGTTATGTTTCTGCCGGCAGGTGTATTCAACAGTCTTCCATTTGCTTTATCATGTCTATGCTCTAATGGACTTATTATAGGAACCGTGGCTGCACTGCTGCTGGAACATGTAATTTTAAGAACTAGGGGGTCGAATCAGAGATGAAAAAGGGACTGATTATGGAAGGCGGAGCTATGAGAGGAATGTTTACCGCCGGTGTAACAGATGTGATGATGGAAAATGAAATCAGTTTTGATGGTGCTGTTGGCGTGTCTGCGGGTGCTGCATTCGGATGCAACTATAAGTCCGGGCAGATAGGACGAGCAATAAGATATAACAGGAAATACTGTAATGATAAGAGATTTGCAGGTATGGGAAGCCTGATTCGAACAGGAAATCTGTTTAATACTGAATTTGCTTACGGTGAAGTACCTTTGAAATATGATGTTTTCGATTTTGATACATATGAGAAAAATCCAATGGAGTTTTATGTGGTCTGCACCGATATAGAAACAGGCAGGGCCGTGTACCACAGGTACGAAGGACTTAATGACCATGGTTTCGACTGGATAAGGGCATCTGCATCGCTTCCCCTGGTATCGCAGATTGTAGAAATTGATGGGATGAAGCTGATGGATGGGGGAATGGCTGACTCCATTCCAATAAGGTTTTTTGAAGAAAAAGGGTATGACAGAAATATCGTTATTCTGACACAGCCAAAGGATTTTGTAAAAAAGAAAAACAGCATGATGCCTGTGATTAAGGTAAAATACAGAAAATATCCTAATCTTGTGGAAACCATGGAAAATCGGCACATTGTCTACAATCAGACTTTGTCATATATTGATGAGCGTGAAAGACAGGGAGAAGTGCTTGTAATCCGGCCGGAAAAAAGTCTGAACATAGGAAAGGTGGAAAAGAATCCGGACAAACTCCAGGAAGTATATGAAGCAGGCAGAAAGGTTGCAGAACGAAGAATAGATGAGATCAGAGAGTATCTTGACAAGTAATAAATCAGCTGAATTAGCATGACAGGAAAAGTGAGGCGAAGGAAAAAATACCTTATTCACCTGTAAAGAATCAATTTAAGAAAGAAACAGCAGAACTGATATGGACAAGGCCTGTCTGGTTACTCGTCTTGCGGAAAGCTTATTTGCATCCTGCCGTGTTTAAGGCTGTATGGCATTATCCCGATGAAGATTTCGTTTACTTTAATGGAATCATCAGTGAAGTGACTTACGGGTATAATGAATAGATATTTAGAGAAAGAGTTTTCTTACAATAAATCAGGAAAAAACTAAGAAAAAAACTAAGAAAAAAGAGGAGGCTGCACCTCCTCTTAATTGATTATTCCAGTCCCAGACCAAAGTTCTTCTTTACTCTGGTCATTGTCTTTTCTGCAATTGCATTTGCTCGAACAGCACCGTCTTTAAGAATTTGAATAAGTTCATCAGAATATCTGATTTCTTCATATCTTTCCTTAATAGGAGCTAATGCTTCAACTACGATTTCAACAAGATCCTTCTTAAAGTCACCGTATCCTTTTCCTTCGTAGTCTTTTTCAATCTGTTCGATTGAAACACCGGCAAGAACACTGTAAATATTCATAAGGTTGCTGATACCCGGTTTATTCTCAACATCGAATCTGATAACACCTTCAGAGTCAGTTGTTGCTTTCATAATTGATTTCTTAATCTTTGAAGGTTCATCAAGCAGGGAAATTCTGCTGTGAATGTTTTCTGCTGACTTGCTCATTTTCTGAGTAGGATCATCCAGAGCCATGATTCTTGCACCCTCCTTCAGGAATCTTCCGTCAGGAACTACAAATGTCTTTTTTCTAGTGTTATTTACACGGTTTGCAATGTCTCTGCAAAGTTCAATGTGCTGCTTCTGGTCGTTTCCTACAGGAACAATGTCTGTATCGTAAAGCAGAATATCCGCAGCCATGAGAACAGGATAAGTGAATAATCCTGTAGGCGCAGATTCCTTGTTCTGACTTTTTGCCTTGAACTGTGTCATTCGTGATAATTCACCTGTGTAAGAGTTGCATGTAAGAATCCATGATAATTCAGCGTGTCCGGGAACATCTGACTGAACAAAAACAATTGATTTCTTAGGGTCAACTCCCACTGCAAGATAAAGCGCCGCTACATCAAGAATGTGCTCCTTTAACGCCTTTGGATCCTGAGGCACTGTAATTGCATGCATATCTACAATACAGTAGATACATTCGTGATCATCCTGAAGCTCAACAAACTGCTTCAATGCACCTAAATAGTTGCCTAGATGTATATTACCTGTGGGCTGAACGCCTGAAAATACTCTCTTCATATGTATGTCCTTTCAAATAAATTACTGTCTTTTAATATAACACAACTTGCATAAAAACGTCAAGAACGGAAGATTATCAAATCCTCTCCAATCTTAACGATAGAGTCCCATGAAAGCTCAAAACCCGGTGCTGTGAGAGTTTTGATTTTACCATCTTTACCGTCAAAAATAAGTTCTGCATCCCACAGAGAACCGTGTCTGCTGCCCTTTGTCAGATCAATTATTTCTTTGTCACCGATTTCGCTTAACAGCATATTTCTACCTCCTTCTGACAACAATATATTTATATTTACGAAAAAGGAGTGACATATATGAGTGAAGAAACAAAAGAAAAAGGAACTGAACAGCCTGAGGCAATTGCGCTTGTAAAAGAACTGGGTATGCTGCAAAACGGCTTAGGCTTCAAAAGTGATTATCAGTATATTTCTGTTATCGGATGTATTGAAGGTCATTCTGTTCTTCCAAGTGAGAACAAAACAACAAAATACGAACATCTTATTCCTCAACTGATAGCAGTTGAAGAAAATCCGGATATTAATGGCCTACTTCTGGTTCTGAACACAGTGGGTGGTGATGTTGAAGCAGGACTGGCTCTGGCCGAGCTGATTTCATCAATATCAAAACCGACAGTGTCTCTTGTCATCGGTGGTGGTCACAGCATAGGTATCCCTCTTGCAGTCTCTGCAGACTATTCTTTTATAGCTGAATCCGCAACAATGACCATGCATCCTATCAGAACAAGCGGAACACTTATAAATGCCGAATCTACTTTTCAATATATGAGAAAAACCCAGGAAAGAGTTGTAAACTTTATTGTTTCTCATAGTAACGCTTCCAGAGAAGAGGTGGAAAAGAAAATGAATCAGACAGGAAACATGTCCAATGATGTGGGAACCATACTCTTTGGAAAAGATGCAGTCGAAATGGGCTTAATCAATGAAATTGGGGGACTTAAAGAGGCTTTGGCTCAGCTTAGAGAACTCTGCAATCAAAACTGACTATTGAAAAAAATGTAAAATAATAGAAATATATGGTTGACATTAAATTCCAAAAATGGTATTCTATTTTCGCAGGAAGGAGGGAGAAAATGGAAATAATTGAAGTGGGATTATGTTTGAATGATGGCGAATATGCAGTTAAGCTGGCAGAAGGTATGGCCAGAGAATTCAGAGGACTAAAATTTCATCTCTTAGACGACTTAAATGATATTGATAATCTGGACATAGTAATAGCCAGCAGAAGTAACGGCAACCCGAAGGTAGTTGAAGCCAGACTTGATATGGCAGACAATATCGGGGAGCATGAGCCTTTTCAAATCTGCATATATAAGGACTGCCCTAATTTAATCAATGACCTGCTTTATATTTATTTCAAGCTTACTGGAAAAGTTTGCAGATACAAAGGTGATAAAAAATGCAGATTAACTACTGTTTGCTCAACTTACGGAAATCTCAAGGCTACCGGATTATCTGTCGAGCTTGGAAAACATCTTGGACGGGTATATGACAGAAAATCTCTTTATATTAACCTTAACCCTATTGACGAATCCAGTGAGTATATCACTCACGAGGAAGACGGCTTGTTGAAACTCTTATACTACCTGGATAATTCTATAGATTTCCCGGTTAACAAGTTTATTACCGAGGGAATAGAGTTAGATTGCCTTAACACAAAGATAATAAACAGCTATTCATATGAAATGTCTGAAGAATTGTTCCACAGGCTTGTTACCAAAATTGAGGAGCTTGGGAAATACTGCTTTATCATTGCAGATGTGGGAAATCATTTCAGCAGACATATACGGGACATAATCAGCAGTTCTGATTACACAGTTGTTATGGGAAGCAGAAATAATTCTCTAATAGATGAGACTGTATGTAATGACATTAAAAAACTGAAAAACAATAAAGGATTTGCATATCTTTTTGATTATGAAGATGAAGCTTATGGGTACAGAATAGCGGATATATCTAAGAAAATTGTGGAGGATTGTGAACTTGTATAAGGCAGTTAACGAGTTTATTCAATCAAAAACTGATGAAGCGAAGTCAAGAATAGTGAATGCAGGGAGAAAAGTAAGTGACTCAGAAGCATTAGAAATAATTATGGACTTAATCGAAGATAGCAGTCAGTGTTTTGATTTGGGTGAATTAAACAGGATTATTGAAATAGTATACGCAAGAACAAGAAATAAACTTGGTCTGTTGGGAAAGCTGATCGAAAGTCAGGAATATAACGAGATTATGGTAAATGGAGTAAATGGCATCTTCGCAGAATGCAGTGACGGGAAAATTGTTCATATGGATGGTGTTTTCAGCTGCGTGGAGGAACTGGAAACCATTATTAGAAACATCGCCTCAGGTGTAAATAGAGAAATAAATGAAATGTCACCTATTCTGGATGCACGTTTGCCCGATGGATCAAGAGTAAATGCAGTATATAACAATGTGGCAGTAAATGGACCGGTTTTAACCATAAGAAAATTCAGAAAGCATGGTTTTTCTCTGAAAGAAATGATAGCCAATGATACTGTTACAGAAGAATGTGCTGATTTTTTATCTAATCTCGTACGCAATGGTTATAACATTTTTGTCAGTGGCGGAACATCGAGTGGGAAAACAACTTTTTTAAACATTTTGTCACAATTTATACCTAATGTTGAACGTGTGATTGTAATCGAAGATTCGACTGAATTACAGCTTACACACATAGACAATCTTGTTCAAATGGAATGCCACAATGCAAATTCAATGGGTCAGGGACAAATTACCATGGCTGAGCTTATAAAGGCAAGCCTGAGAATGCGACCTGACAGAATAATCGTTGGCGAGGTAAGAGGTGAGGAGGTTTCCGATATGCTTCAGGCATTGAATACGGGTCACTGCGGAATGAGTACCGGACATGCAAATTCTGTAAAAGGAATGTTAAGGCGAATGGAGGCCTTATATATTTCCGGCACCCCTATTCCAATAGATGCAGTAAGGGCGCAGATTGTAGAGGGAATTGATATTATGGTTCATCTTGGAAGATTGCTTAACGGACAGAGAAAAGTACTTGAGATACAGGAACTTCTAGGTTATTCCAACGGGAACTATGACCTTAATCCCTTGTTTATTCTGGATGATGATTTGAACCTTAAGCGAACCGCAAATGAATTACAGAATAAAAGTAAGTTCAGACTTAGAGCTACATAATGATAGACTATGATTTGTATGTGATGACAAAAAAAGAAAGAATACTCTTTACCTTGGCAGTTTTCGGAGGATGTTCAGCCTTGGGATATATTTTCTATAGAACAGCTTTAGCATTAATTGTTTCTCCTTTTATTTACAGAAGATGTGAGAAGATATACTCCTGCTATATGATTTCCAGAAGAAAGAAGAAACTTGTGCTTGAGTTCAAGGATTTTCTTTTTCTGATATCATCATCCCTTGCTACAGGACGTCATATGGTGCCGTCCATGAGAGAAGCAAGAGCGGGGCTGGAACGAATATACACGGATTCTATAATGGGTAAGGAACTGGACTCCATGATAAAGTTCGTAGATGAAACCGGTGCTGACGAAATAGATCTTCTTTTGGATTTCTCAAGAAGAACACAACTTGAAGACATAGAAGATTTTACTCAGTTATATCAATGCTGTCGTCAGACAGGTGGAAATCTTATAGAAGCTGTTGATAAGGCCGCAAGCATTATTGGCGAAAAAATAGCCATAGAAAATGAAATCAGAGCAACAGCTTCTCAGAAGAAAATTGAGGGGAGGATTATTGCATCTATGCCTGTTTTTATCATTGTGTTTCTTCAGGTTATTTCTCCCAATTACCTGAATGTCATGTATGAGACCATTACCGGCAGGTTCCTTATGACTGCTGCACTTATAGTGACTGCAGCTGCATTTGTCGTTATTGAAAGGATTACAAGCATTGAAATCTAGTGTTTACAGAAGGATTCGCACAGAAGTCGCAAGATTCATAGATTATTGTAGAAGTGAGGAAAACCGTAGAATTTCAGTTGCTTTGCTTGTACTGATAACGCTCATGTCAGGAATTCAGATAGGGGATTATTTGTCTTGCAGAAAGCAGTACATATACAATGACAAAGGCGAACTTGTTGCTTTTGTGAGAGTATCGAAGGATTCTGCAGAAAGCATACCTCTTCATGTCAGCATCTCTGAAGGAAACGAAAAAAAATCAAAAGACCTTGTTATAAACATTAAAGGAAACAAAACAGGGGACGATAACAATCCGGAGAAGGCAGACGAAGGAGATTCCTTAGAAACTGTAATAAACAGGATAGCCTCAGATCTTTCTGATAGCTCGGACAGAATTATATATTTCCCTTTAAGGGAAAAAAATGCTCGTATTTCCTGGGAAAAGCAGAAAAATTACAGTATTATATTAATCCCGCTTTTATTTCCCCTTTCATTTGCAGCAATCAGAGAAAGTAGAAAAGCTTCTGAAAAGCAGAAAAAAGAGCAGCTAAAGAACAGTGTCAAGCGGTCACTGCCAAGATTTTCAAGTCAACTGCTGCTTATGCTTGAGAGCGGACTCATATTAGAAGAAGCCTTTAAGCGAATAGCACTGATGTATGAGAAAAGCTATGTGCATGATGATTTTAAAGAAATAATCATAGGAATAAATCATCAATGTGAGTATACCTCGGATAATATAATATGTGCTCTGGAAAAGAAATCCAAGGAACTTAAAATCAGAGAGCTGTTAAGATTAAGCGGTATACTTGAAAACGGGCAGAAGAAGGGAACTGATTTATGTGCAAAGCTGACTCTGGAAAGTGAACTTCTCTGGAATGAGAGAAAGCATTATGCAGAGGAGCGAGGCAGAGCAGCTGAAGTAAAGTTGTCTTTTCCTCTGGCACTTCTTCTGATTGTTCTTATAGTTGTAACAGCGGCGCCTGCGTTGATGGAGATGTAGATAATCTTGTGAAGGAGGGCGATAGGATGAGAAGAAAACGGATGTTAACCAGTAAAAGTGGAATGGAACTGGTGCAGGTAGGACTACTGATAGGAATAAGTGTGGCTATTGCATTAATATTCAGAACACAGATAACAACCTTTGTAAATAATACATTCCAGGCATTGAATGGTTAGAAAGATGCTCTTTAATAAGAAAGGAGATCAGATTATTGATGCTTCCATTGTAATCCCTATATTTATTCTTATAGTTTCAGCTTTGATTTCTGTATGTGCTTTTTCTTTTTCAGCGCTTAGAAATCAAGCTGATCTGCATGATGATCTAATAAAAGAAATGAACAAAAGCAGTGCCGTCTTTACTATAAAAAATAAGACAATTGAAACCTCTAATAAAATAGGCGGTATTTTCAGAGTCATTCTAAAAAAGAAGTCTCAGGGAAGAATATATATAATGAGTCAGTCAGAAATAATCAGGGTTGGAGAAATGCTTGAGCTAGACTATGAAGATGAATAGAAAGGGGAGTATAACCGTACTTGCATGCCTTTTCTTTGTTACTCTGGTAACTCTTATATCTGTTTATATACAGGCTGCAAAGGCTACAGCTCTTTCAAGTGCTGTGAAATCTCTGGGAAATCTTTGGGGAGAATCAATCCTTGCTGAATATGACCTTAATCTCTACAATCGATACGGCATTTTCGGCTTTTATGGACAAACGGCCGATGTTACTGAAAAATTGGATTTTTACGCAATCGAATCCTTTGATCAGAAAAGCTATGTAAATTATGAGGGCAGTAAAGCAAGGTTATATGATTATTCATTAATTAATGTGGATGTTTTCAGGACGCAGGTAATTAAGGCCGGAAAGTATGTCATCAGTGATTTTTGCCAGAGTCCTGAACCTATAAAAAGAATAGATATGGATAGCGGATTTAGTTCACAGGCAGATTTATTTCAATGCCTTCCTTCTGGAGGTCAGAAAAACAGTACAGATATTTCTGATATTGTAACGAAGCTGAAATCAGCAACATCCATTGGAGAAATACTTCAAAATACCTCAGCAAGTTACTTTGAAAACTGTTATATTGAGCATTATTTTAAGTGTAAGACAAACAGTGAGGAACTTGGAGAGACCTTTTTTAATAATGAAAGAGAGTACATAATCTGCGGAAAGTTAAATGATGAAGATAATTCTCAGGGTGTTAAAATGAGAATTATAGGTGTACGTGAAGGGTTGAATTTAGCCTGTATTATGAAAAATCCCTCAATGAGTGCTGAAGCAATGACTGTAGCAGAGGCAATTACTTCGGGACCTTCGGCGGCTGCAACCCAAAAAGTTTTGATAGCGGCATGGGCATTTGCAGAGAGCGTTAATGACTACAAGCTATTACTGAAGGGGCATAAAATACCTATAATGAAAAACGAAGCTACATGGGCAACAGACCTTGAAAGTATTTTAAATAACACAGAGGATGATGTGATTTTTACCGGTGTAGATGAGGGCGAAAGCTATGAGGATTATCTGAATTTCTTTCTATATTTTATGGATGAGAGACTGAAACTCATGCGTGTGATGGACCTGATCCAGATTAACAACAGGTATCTGTATTATAGTGATTTTCTGCTTCGCAATTATAATGCAGGAGTTTTCTTTCAGATGAAGGTGAACGGAAGGTACTATGAGTTTAATAAGAACTATTAATGAAAAACATAACAGAAAAGGTTCTTATTTAGTCGAAGCAACTCTTGTTATACCGGTTTTTTTCATCGCTGTTTTTTTACTGATTTCAGTTATCCCTGTCATTTCAGCTTGTGAGAACATTACATACTGCACAACAGAGGAATTAAGATTTGAATGCATGAAATCTGCATTTCGAAAAAACAGCACAGTGCTCCCTCTAAAAGTTACAGGCAGAATACTCAGGGAAAATGATATTGTTAACAGTTCAATAGTAACGGAATATGATTATCTGTATAGTAAAAACGGAATAACTGATCTGGTCAGCATCAGAAACAGAAATGTTTTCAAATCAGACGATCCGCTGGGGATGGGCGGAAGATTATGCTTTACTAACAGGATAACCGCACGAGCCTTTTCTGGAACATATTACAGAGGATATGACGGTACAGATGATGACAGATGGGTATATATCTTTCCAGAGTGGGGAGAAGCTTTCCATAATCAGTCATGCACATATATTAAGCGTTCAGGTAAACTTGAATATCTGACAGGTGAAATAAAAAAAGACTACAAACCGTGCAAATTATGTAATGCCAGCTCAGCTCAAACAGGTAGTCCGGTATTTTGTTTTACCAGATACGGAGAAGTATATCATTTATCTGATTGCTCTGTTGTAGACAGATACTATATTGAAGTGCGGCGAGGCGAAGCGGAATCAAAAGGTTACAGACCTTGTTCTAAATGTGGAGGATAATAATGACCAGATATGAAAAAGTCAATTACATTGGCAGGGAAAGCGGTAATGGGCTTAAACGTTATGAAAAGGACTTACTTACACTTCGACTGTGCGATTCTTTTTTTCCTGTGTCGTTTATTGAAGAAAAGAACGGTACAAAAGGAATCTTTGACTGTAGTGGATATGAACGGATATGCAGGATAGAAGAACTTCAGTGTATGGATTTTCTAAGTATGATAAGCAGCATGGTAAGCAATATGATTGCCACTGAAAAGCACTGCATCTTTGGAGAATGCCTGGATTTGCGTGTGGAAAACTGTTATGTCAATCTGAAGAACTGGGATACGAAATTCCTGTACATACGTGACTCTAATAGAATTCCATTTAGAGAAAAAGTGCTGAGAATAATGAAATTCCTGGAAACAAAGGTCGAAGAAAAGGAAGTCTTTGATAAGGCAATACGAATTGTCGAGGAAAATGAAAGCAACAGAATAATTGTCGGACACTTAGAATCTCTAAAAAGAGAATTCAATGAAACGAAATTTTAGGAAGGGAGCATAGGCTTCCTTCCTTTGCATATTATAGATAACAAATACAATGAAATAGCAGGAGGTTAATTGTGAAAAGGAGAAAAATCAGAAGGTATAAGAGACCGAAAGACAGAAATTCCTTGATGAAATTTTCAGCGATTATTGGTATAATATTAATAGCTGTTGCCTGTGGATATGGTACAGCCCGATTTGTACTGGCCCCATTGCTTGGCTATGATACAGAAGTACTGAAACTGGATTTTCCATCAAAAATAACTGATGTAATTTCATCTAAACTTAAGGTGTCTGATAATAAGGACATGGATAAGAGTGAGGACAAGGATGAGTCCGGAACTTATGCATTACAGTTTGGTGTCTTCAGGAATAAGTCCGGAGCGTTAGAACTTAAGGATGAACTGACAGCTGATGGAATAGATGTGAAAATTCAGGAAGAGGATGGAAAATTCAAGGTGATTTCTCCTCTGATTAATACTAAGGAAGAAGCAATTGAACAGCTGAAATCAATAGAGACCAGCGGGGACAGAGATGTTTTTATCACTGACATAGAGTGAAATATTAACTGAAAGAAGAAAAAAATGATACCACTATCTACACGAATGAGACCTTCTACTTTAGATGAGTTTGTGGGACAAGAACACTTTATCTATGAGGGCTCACTGCTATACAATTCAATAAAGAACAAGACATTTGATTCAGCTATTTTCTTTGGACCGTCAGGCACAGGAAAAACAACGCTGGCGAGAATAATTGCCCGGGAAATGGATGGAAATTACACTGAAATAAATGCTTCAACTACAGGAACAAAGGAACTGAAGGGTTTGATAGATGATGCTAAACTGAAATTCTACGGGCTGGAGAACAAGGCTACATACGTTTACATTGACGAGTTTCACAGATGGAACAAGCTCCAGCAGGATTCACTGTTAAAAGCTTTAGAAGAAGGTGTAATAAAGTTTATAGGGAGTACTACGGAGAATCCTTATTTTGCAATAAATAATGCGATAATCAGCCGTGTGCGAAACATTTATGAGTTTAAGCGACTGGATGATTCCTGTATAAAAAAGATTCTGATTCGTGCCCTTACTGATACGGAAAAAGGTCTCGGAAATCTTAATGTAAAGTATGATGAAGAGGCAATAGATATTCTGGCAGAGCTGTCAAACGGAGATGCAAGAGTATCTCTGGATACCCTGGGCTTCATTGTGGACAATCTGGATCTGTCAAAACCCATAACTAAGGAAATTGTTGCCGAGGCCATGCAGAGAAAGATAGGTTTCTATGATAAGGGTGATGACCGTTATAATCTTCTGTCTGCACTGCAGAAATCGATTAGAGGCAGTGATCCAGATGCTGCAATTCATTATTTTGCCAGACTTGTTGACGGAGGCGCCGACATTCAGATGATTGGAAGAAGACTGATGGTAATGGCCAGTGAAGATGTCGGTATGGCATATCCGTCTGCAATATCCATTGTAACATCATGCGTTCAGGCAGCTTTGATGGTGGGGTATCCTGAGGCTTCAATTAACCTTGCGCAGGCAGTGGTTCTACTGGCCAGTGCACCAAAATCAAATGCATCTTATATGGCGTTTGAGGAAGCACTTAATGATATCAGACATAGAAAAATAGACGATATTCCTGCACATTTAAAAGACACTCACTACAAGGGCGCAAAGGATATGGGCCTGGGAGAGGGATACAAGTATCCTCACGCTTACGGGGGATATGTGAAACAGCAGTACCTTCCTGATAATCTGTTTAAGGAAGGCAAAAGATACTACCGGCCTACATCTAACGGCTCTGAGGCTTCTTTTAAAAAATTTTTAGAAGGATTGGAAAAAATCTATGGAAATAATTAGAGCGAAGAATTCAGGATTCTGCTTCGGTGTAAAACAGGCAATCGAGGCCACTGAGAAACAAATACAGATCAATGGAGACAGAAACATATATACATGTGGTCCGCTGATTCATAATAAGCTTGTTACAGACAGTCTTTATGAGCGTGGAGTAGGCATTATTAACCAGGCGGAAGAGGCAAAAGCAGGAGATATTGTTATTATTAGATCTCATGGAGAAACAAAGGAATTTTATGACAGAGCTGCCAGGGTGGGAGTTGAGATTGTAGATGCGACATGTCCTTTTGTAAGTAAAATTCATAAACTTGTCAATAAGGCATATAAAGCCGGAATGAGAATTGTAATTGTTGGAGACAGAACCCATCCTGAAGTTATAGGAACAAATGGATGGTGTGAGAATAAGGCTTTTATTTTCGGAACACCTGATGATGTAGATAATGTAACTTTTGACTGCTCAAGGGTATTTGTCGTATGTCAGACCACCATAAAAAGAGAACTCCTGGAGCAGGTACTGGATAAACTGGCAGAGAAAAATATTGAAGTGGAAGTCTATGATACTATATGTAATGCCACTAAAGAGCGACAGGAGGCATGCGATGAGCTTTCCAAAAAAGTTGATGCAATGGTTATTGTAGGTGGTCGTAACAGCTCAAATACGCGTAAACTTTACGATATTTCACAAAAAAACTGCAATAATTCATATTTTGTTGAAAATATTCTCGATTTACCATTGAAAGAATTGCAAAAATGTAATAAAATAGGGCTAGCAGCAGGTGCATCGACGCCTGAATGCTTAATTAAGGAGGTTATTGCTAACATGAGTGAAATGATCACTAACGACACAATGTCAATGGAAGATTTCATGGCTGAAATCGACGCGTCTTTAAGACTACCTCGCACAGGCGAAATTGTAGACGGTAAAGTACATCAGGTAACTGAGAAAGAAGTTATCGTTAATATGGGTTGTAAGAAGGACGGAATTCTTCCTGCGGAAGAAGTTACTCTAGAGGAAGGACAGAAGCTTACTGATTTATTCAAAGTAGATGATGAAATTCAGGCGAAGGTTATTAAGACTGACGACGGTGATGGTGGAATCTTACTTTCAAAGAAAAAGTTAGAAATCAACGAGCACTGGAATGAAATCAATGATGCTCTTGAAAATAAATCAATTATCAGCGTTAAGGTTGTAAGAACTGTTAACGGTGGTGTAATCGCTGCATACAAAGAAGTAACTGGATTTATCCCTCTATCACAGCTTTCAGATAAGTTCGTAGAAAGCGCTGACGAATTCATTGGACAGACTATGGATGTCAGAGTTACAAGAGTGGATCAGAGAAGAGGAAGAGCTGTATTCTCACATAAGGCTGTATTAGCGGAAGAAAGACAGAAGAAAGTTGCTGCTATCTGGGAAGGTCTGCATGTTGATGATGTAGTAGAAGGTAAAGTAATGAGATTTACTGACTACGGTGCATTCATCGATTTAGGCGGAATCGACGGACTATTACATATTTCCGAAATTTCATGGGGTAAGCTGAAGCATCCACAGGAAGTTCTGACAATTGGAGATACTGTTAAGGTTAAGATTCTTTCAATGAACGAAGAAAAGGGCAAGATTTCACTGGGACTTAAGCAGACTACACCTGAACCTTGGTCAGTAATCAACGAAAATTATCAGGTTGGACAGGTTGTATCCGGTAAGGTTGTTCAGATTAAAGAATACGGTGCATTTATCGAATTAGAACCAGGTCTGGATGGACTTGTACACATTTCAGAAGTTGCTCACAAGAGAGTTACAGACATTGCTGAAGAACTTACAATCGGACAGGATGTTTCTGCTAAGATTTTAGAAATCGATGAAGAAAGAAAGAGAATCAGCTTAAGCATTAAGGAAACTTTAGAAGCACCAGCTGAAGAAGTTGCAGAAGATGCAGAATAATTAAGCTGATTGACAGCAATTCAAATACGATTATTAAAGAGGATTCGAAAAGAGTCCTCTTTTTTTAACCGGTTTACTAGTTTCTTCCGCTTATAAATTCTTATACCATACAGATAATAACATTGAAGAATAATAGAAAGGAGAAGAAAAAATGAAAAGATGGATTCTTGCACCTTTATTAGCTTTGACAGTATTTATCTGTGCGGGTTGTGGAAGCAACGATGTGAATAACGACGGCATACCTGACAATGAACAAAAGAATGTAACTCAGGAAGACCAGGATAACAGAGCGCGAGACATTGATAATGGCAACAGATCAACTAATAATGGCAATGTTGTTGATGACATCGGAAATGGAATAGAAAACGGCGTGGACGATGTAATTGACGGCACCGAGGATTTACTTGACGGAAGAGATAACAACAATAACAATGATAATACCGTTAACAATCACGATAAGACCGTTGCGGGAGACAAAACCAGCCAGAACGGACGTTAACAGCTAACGAAGAGGAACTATCAGACGCAGGCAGCTCACAGCCTGCGTTTCCTCTTTGTAATATTTTGATAATTAGGTTAAAATACTAGTTATGAGAAAGAAAATGAATGACATGAAAGGCTTAAAAAAACGCCAGAGAAGAGAAACAAAGTTTAACAGAAAAACAAGTGGTGAAAGGCTGACAGGTATTCTGGAAAAGAACCGGTCAGGCTTTGGATTTGTGCGCCAGGAGGAAGGACGGGATATTTTTATCAGACGTTCCAATATGAATGGTGCCATGCACGGAGATCTGGTAGAGGTGGATCTGCTTCCGGAATATCTGTGGGAGAGAAATAAGGAAGGAATAATTGATAAGGTTATTGAACACGCAAATACTGAAGTAGTGGGTACCTTTCAGAAGAACAAAAGATTTGGTTTTGTTGTTCCTGCCGACAAACGAAATAATGATGATGTCTTTGTTAAAAAGGAATTTTTCAGAAATGCGCAGGACGGAGATACTGTGGTGGTGCAGATAACACAGTATCCTGCGAAAAACTCAAGCGCTGAAGGAAAAATTACTGAGGTGATTTCCAGAAACGGTGAGCCAGGAGGAGAAATCAAGGCATTAATCAGGTCTCATGGGCTCTTTGAGACTTTTCCAAGTCGTGTAAATGCTGAGGCAAAGGCAAAGTCTAAGGAAGAAATTACAGAACAGGAAATTTCCAGAAGAACAGATTTAAGAAATGTAAATGTTATAACTATTGACGGTGCAACTGCAAAAGATTTAGATGACGGAGTATCAATTGACAGACTAGAAAACGGCAATTACCTTCTGGGGGTCCATATTGCCGATGTAAGCCACTATGTTGAGGCCAATGGTTATCTGGACAAGGAAGCTTTAAAAAGAGGTAATAGTGTCTATTTGCTGTCCAGAGTGGTACCTATGCTGCCAAAGGTGCTGTCTAACGGAATCTGCAGTCTTAATCAGGGCGTAGACAGACTGACATTAAGCTGCCAGATGGAAATTAATGAACAGGGCAGAGTTGTTAATCATGATATATTTGAAAGTGTAATCAATTCAAAAGCCAGAATGGTATATGATGATGTATCGGATATACTGGAACACCATGACGAAGAACTGATTGCCAAATATGAAAATATTTATGATGATATAGTTTTGATGGGTGAACTGGCCGATATTCTACGTGGCAAGCGTAAGGAAAAAGGAAGCCTGGACTTTGACTTTGATGAGGCAAGCATTCTTCTTGATGAGGACGAGGTACCCGTGGAAATAGGAATAGAAGAGCGGAGAACTGCAAACAGACTGATAGAGGAGTTTATGCTCGTAGCTAACAAAACCATAGCAGAGCACTTCTTCTGGATGCAGCTTCCTTTTATTTACCGTGTTCATGAGAAACCGGATACTGAAAAAATTGTCGAGCTGAAAGCCTTCCTTGCAGGTTTTGGAATTAATCTGCCGGTAAATCCTGATAACATACATCCCAAAATACTGAACAGCATTCTGGAGCAGGTTGAAGGTAAGCCTTACGAGAACATAGTCAGCACCGTTATGCTCAGATCTATGAAAAAGGCTTTCTACAGTACATCCTGTGATGGTCATTTCGGGCTTTCCTTTACCTACTACTGCCATTTTACATCGCCTATCAGACGATATCCGGACCTGATGATTCACAGAATTATAAAGAAATCAATTAACGGGGAAATGACAGATAAGCTTCTTGAGGAAATCAGGTTCCATGTTGAAAATGCTGCTTTAATATCTTCACAGACAGAAAGAAAAGCTCAGGAAATGGAGAGAGAAGCAGAAAAGATGAAGAAAGCCCAGTATATGCAGAGTAGAATAGGTGAAACTTTTGATGGAGTAATCAGCGGTGTAACAAATTTTGGCATTTATGTTGAACTTCCAAATACCGTAGAAGGCATGGTCAGACTTGATAGCCTAAGAGACGATTATTATGATTACGAAGAAGGCAAATACAGGGTAATCGGACGCCGTACAAACAGAATATATGCACTGGGTGATCAGGTTACAATAGAGGTAATCGGAGCCAGTCCGGAAGACAGACAAATTGATTTTATCATGATATAGACTCATTCCGCAATTGAACCGATAATGTCTCCAACCTCAGCAAGAAATACTCTTTTTTTTGCCAGGTCAGAAATAGAAAGTATTCCGGCAAGTTTGCCGTTTTCCAATACAGGAAGGCGGTGAACTTTTTTATTTGCAAATATTTTTGCAGCATCATGTATCTCGGCAGTGCTGCTGACAGTCGAAACATCCGTAGTCATTATATCTCTTGCCAGGGTAGTCGTCCGGACATCAAAACTTCCAAAATCCGGAATTCTCATTATAATGTCTCTGTCTGTTATTACACCCATGAGTGCACCTGTATTATCACATACAGGTACAATTCCTATATTATAGTTTCTTAACAGTGAAATAATATCACTTAATGTAGAATTGGCAGTTACAAAATATACTTTTGTTTGCATCATTTCTTTTACTAACATAAAAACACCCCTCGGACTCTACGGGCCAGGGGTGTTATTAATCTTAGCTGTGAACTCTGTCTGAATTCCAGAAGGAAGGTGAGAACAGCATAATAATAGCATAGAATTCCAATCTGCCGGCTAACATGAGAAAAGCTGCAAATGACCTGCCAAAAGCAGAGAAAATGCTGTAGTCACCATTTATTATTTTACCAAACCCTGTACCGTTATTTGTTATACATGCAAGGGTTGTAAAGAAAGTAGTCTCCATATCCTTATTTTCCAAGGATAAAATAATACTTCCCACGACAAACACGGCAAAATACAGTAGAATGAACACGGTTACATTGGAAGCGGTTGTTGTGCTGACGGGACTGTCATTAAGCATAACCGGTTTTACAGCACGTGGATGAATTCTTTTGAAAATGCCACGCTTAATCAGTTTGACGAAAATGATTGCTCTTATTACCTTTATTGAACCACTGGTAGAATTGCCGCATCCTCCACATATCACCAGAATCATAAGCACCAGCTTGGCTATAGTAGGCCATTGATTCAGATCATCAACATAGAAACCGGAAGTTGAAGAGTAGCCGATGGCCTGGGCAAATCCGTTTTCCATGCACTTAAGAAATGAATAATCTCCATGCATATATAGAGAAGCCGTTATTATGGTCCCGCCCACTATTATCAGCAGTAGAAAATACTTCAATTCCACATTTGATACGACTTTCCTCCATTTACCTGTGAACAAGTAATAAAACATAAGCAGATTTATTGCACCTACTACCGAGAACCCTGCAAATATGATTTTAGTATATGATGTCAGATGTAAAACTATACAGTTATTGACGTTCAAAAATCCTGCAGTACTGATGGTGGAAAGTGTGTTTATCAAAGCTTCAATGAACGATAAATCAGTTGGAAGCAGCAACAGAAATTCCACACTGGTCATAGCGATATAAACCATGTAGGAAATGGAAATTGTCTGGTTCGTTTTAGACGACAGCTTTTCGAAGGCAGTCCCTGATACTTCAGCATTTGCAATTTTCTGACCTTCAGCTCCTAAAACAGAGAAGAAAGAAACTGCAAGCAGCAGAAGTCCCATTCCGCCCAGCCAGTTTGTAATTGATTTCCACAGAACAACTGAAACCGGTAGAGTGGCAATATCAAATACACTTGCATACGTAGTCGTCCATCCGGAAACAGATTCAAGAATGGCATCTGATAATGTGTAACCGCAGCCACTTAACATGTAAGGAACTACGCCTGTTATGCACACAGTCAGCCAGCTGATAAATGTAATCAGATAGCTCTCGGCAGATTTTATTCTAATTGTATTATAATTAGAAAATCTGCGACCTAATGCCCCAAGTCCGATACAGCATATTGATGAAAAGAAAAAGCCCTGTGCAGGAACATATTCCTCCATGTATACTGCGCAAACCATAGGAAATAGCATAGCAATCCCGACTATCAGCAGAATTATTGAGATTGTACGTAGTATAATCTTATAATTTAATCGCATTTTTTCCCTTTCTAACAGCAGTGAAGCTATATTTTATTTGAGTTCCAGTAATGTGGTGAAAACAGCATAATAAATGTGAATATTTCCAGTCTTCCGGCAATCATAAGCAGTGAAAGCACAAACTTTGAAAACCCTGACAAGAAATGGAAATTACATGAAGGACCAACCAGGTTGAAACCGGGACCGATATTTCCCACACAAGTCATAACTGAAGTTATGGTCGTTACAAGATCATGGCCGTCAAAAGCAATGAGTAAGGAACCTGCAAAGACCACGAAGATATACATAAACACAAAGTTTGAAATTCCTGTGGCAACTTCCTGTGAAACCTCTTTTCCTCCAACCCGGACAGGTACGACTCTATTTGGGTGGATTTTTAATGAAATTCCACGCTTTACAAGCTTGAGGCATACAATTATTCTGATTATTTTGACACCGCCACCGGTTGATGAAGAACATGCACCGGTAAGCATCAGCAGGAATAAAAGCATTTTACTGAAAGTTGGCCATAAATCAAAGTCAGCTGTTGCATAGCCCGTAGTTGTAATAATTGCTGCAACCTGGAAATATGCATCTCTGATGCACTTCATAGTATTTGTATATGTTTCTGTCTGCATCAGATTCATAAAAATCAGTAAACCTACAACAGCGATGAGAATAAGATAGAACTTCAATTCCACATCTCGAAGCATCGCTCTTATTCCACGTTTCTGCAGGACAAAATAAAGGTTAAAGTTTATTCCGCACATTACCATGAATGCAAAAATAACCCACTGTACATACGGACTTGTAAACTGTGCGATACTTGCATTATATGATGAGAAACCTCCTGTTCCTACTGTTCCAAAGCTGTGAACAAGAGCATCATACAGGTTCAGCCCGCCTAAACAGAGCAGAACTACTTCAACTGCTGTAAACAGAATGTATAAAAGATACAGGTTCATAGCGGTATCTGAAAATTTTGCTGTAAGTTTGTCGAGAGTGGGTCCCGGTGTTTCTGCACTTGCGATAACCTGGCCACTTACTCCCAGCGAAGAGAATATAGCCATTATCAGGACAATTACTCCCATACCGCCCAGCCAGTGTGTAAAAGAACGCCAGAACAGAATAGAGCGGGGAAGTCCCTCAATTTCTGTAAGTATAGTCGACCCTGTTGTAGTAAATCCTGAGGCACTTTCAAAGAATGCCTCCACAAGATCTGGTATGGCACCTGACAGGAAAAAAGGAAGACATCCTACGAAAGATGCAACCAGCCAGCACAGGGCCACTACAAGGAATCCATCACGATTTTTTATTTTAATAACTGATGCACCAAGGCGCCTGAATGTGCCTGCACCAATAATCAGACAAAGTGCAATTACAATCGCGAAAGCCTTTATGCATTCGTACTCTTTGTATATTAAGGCAACAAGAAGAGAAGGTATTAAGCTGACGCCTAATACCAGTAATAAAATTACCATCATTCTTGTTACGACCTTAAAATTAACTGTCATAATGTAAAAACCTCTAATAATTAATTAATCCAAACTGTTCTTTAACAGCTTTTCTATATATTCCAATTCGGATAGCAGGCTTAACAGGATTACACGGTCATTCCACTTGATAATTGTTTCTCCGTTTGGAATGATAACCTGACGTCCTCTGTGAATAGCCGCAATAAGCAGTCCCTTAGGAAGCTTAAGTTTTTTGATAGGCACACCGATAATATCCATATGTGAGTGTGCTACGATTTCCATAATTTCAGCCTGACCCTGAAGAAGAACAGATGAGATAACTCTCTTTTCTCCCTGGATAAAACGAAGAATATTGCTTGTAGTAATATCCAGAGGATTAAGAATAATATCTACATCCAGACGTTCTATCAGTTCTTTGTATGATTCATGGCTGACTTTCGAAATTACGTCTTCTACTCCGTGCTTCTTTGCTGTAAGAGAGAGTAGAAGATTACCTTCGTCAAAACCTGTAGTGGCAACAAATGCATCCATGTTTTCCAGGTTTTCTTCATCAAGCATATTGATATCAGTGCCATCTCCGTGAAGAACCATAACATTATTAAGGTGAGTGGACAGATATCTGCATCTTTCTAGATCTTTTTCTACTATTTTTACTGCAGCACCAAAATCAGCAAGCTTTTCTGCCAGGTAGAAACCTGTTTTTCCTCCGCCGACAATCATTACCTTCTGAAGGTTTGTGTACTTTCCTTTTTCATGAACTTTTTCATTCAGACTTGTTATTTCATCTTTCTCTCCGATAATGTAAACATAGTCTGTGCTGCGTATTTCGTCCTCCCCATGGGGAATGATAATCTTACCGTTTCTGGAAAGAGCGGCAATCAGCATGTTTGGAAGTGTTTCATGAACCTCAGGCATTGAAAGACCTACAATTTTGCTGTAATTCTTTGCCGGGAATTCAGCCAGGGCAATTTTGCCGCTTGTAAATATACCACCACTTAAAGTGTACTTTTCTGCAAGGTATTTGTAAATTTCAACAGTTATGGCCATATCCGGATTTACTATTGAATCTATTCCCATTGTATCCTTTATAAAGTCAAACTGATTCATGTGTTCAGGATCACGAACACGTGCAATTACATGACGGCAACCCAGCTTCTTAGCAAATGAAGCAATGACAATATTGGTTTCATCGTCGCCTGTTGCTGCAACAAGATACCTGTAGTTTTTAATATCTATGCCGTTAAGAACACTGATATCTCGTGCATCAGCATTAACAGTAAGAATATCCAGATGGTGAGAAAGCTTGTCTAGAACTCTTTCGTTTGTATCAATAACTGTAACAGCGTAATCTCCGCCCAAAAGAGCAGAAGCAACTCTTGTTCCAAGTTTTCCCGCACCAACAATAGCTATATTCATAATTCTACCTCTCTCGTAAAATAGTATATTTTCCCAAAATAAGCATAAACATTTTACTGCAAAAGTGCTATATTTGCAAGGGCATTTGATATATAATAAAGAAGATCTGGAAAACTAGAGATTGTGAGGACAAAGAATGACTGATAAAAAGATAAAAATTATTGCACTGGACCTTGATGGAACAACTCTTGATGACAACAGCCGTTTCACGCAGCGTACAATAGATGCCTTCCATGAAGCAATGAAAAAAAGTATTCATATTGTTGTGTCTACAGGCAGAACGTTTATGTCATTGCCTAAGCAGCTCTTCCATATCGAGGGTCTGGAATATGTCATTACCTCTAATGGTGCACATATAACAAAACTTGCAGATATGCAGAGAATTTATGAAAATATTATTTCTCCCAAGGCAGCTGAAGCTTTGGTCAGACTTCTTAAACAGCACAGTGTATCTATAGAGACTTTCATTGACGGAGTTGCCTATATTGAAAAAGAGGAATATGAGCATATAAAAAAATACGGTTCAGGCTACAGGGATGATAATTATATTCTAACCTCAAGGAACCCTGTAGAAGGTATTCTGGATCATATGATGAAAAATATAGATAAAGTTGAGAACATCAGTCTTAATTTCCCTCTGATTGAAGATAAAGAGGCATTCAGAAGTAAACTGGATGAAATACCTGATATAACAGTTACTTCTTCCTTCCCGCATAATTTTGAAATCGGCGGGGCAACTACAAGTAAGGCGGAAGCACTAAGGTTTCTTATGAGAGAACTTAATCTGGATGCCAGCCAACTTATGGCATGTGGAGATAGTCCTAATGATGAGGAAATGATAAAGTTAGCAGAAATTGGAGTTGTAATGGGAAATGCCTCTGATGAAATGAAGGCAAAGGCTGACTATGTTACCGACAGTAACAGGGAAGATGGTGTAGCAAAAGCCATTGAAAAATTTGCCCTGTAAAATATATGTTATAAAATTACAGTTAAATATTGACAATTGATTCCTTCGGGTGTAAATTCTTATTACCAATTATTTACATCTGAGGGTTTTTTGATTGGAGCAAAAAGACTATGAAGACAAAAGAACTGGGAAATCTGGGCGAATCTTTTGCATGTGAGTATCTGTTAATGGAAGGATACAAGATAGTGTGCCGAAATTACAGATGCAGATATGGTGAGATGGATATCATTGCCTGCAAAAACAAATATCTGTATTTTGTAGAGATTAAGACTCGCAGGAGCATTCGCTTCGGTACACCTGCAGAGGCTGTAGGCAGAGAGAAACAGATGCACATGAAACGGGTAGCTGCAGATTTTCTGAGACAGCACGATTACAGAGGATATTCAGTAGAATTTAAAGTAATAGAAATTTTAATAAATGAAATTGATAATGTAATTATATAGAATAGGGGATAACATGCTTTCAAAGATTAATACAGCCACCATATTTGGAATAGAAGGACAGCATATTACTGTAGAAACAGATATTTCCTGCGGATTGCCGGGATTCTACCTGGTAGGGCAGGCAGATAACGGAATAAAAGAGGCAAAGGACAGGATACGGTCAGCTATTGTCAATTCTGGTTTTGATTATCCAAAAACCAGAATAACTGTCAATATGTCACCTGCCGGAATCAGAAAAAGAGGGAGTCATTTTGACCTGGCTATTGCAATGGGAATCCTGACTTCTTCCGGGCAGGTAAACGAAGAAAGGACAAGAGATTTCTGTTTTATTGGAGAACTGTCACTGGATGGCTCTCTCAGCAGAACAGATGGAGTACTTCCTATGATAATAGCAATGAGAAAATGCGGATTTAAAAAAATAATTATCCCTATGGCAAACGAAGCTGAAGGGGCTTTGATAACGGATGTGATTATTTATGGAGCAAGAAATCTTGCGGAGATAGTGAATCATATGAACTACGGTGCAGAAATTAAAGAAACAACTGATAACTGTGCAAAGGAAGAACGTGAGTATAATGTCGATTTTGCCGATGTAAAGGGACAGGAAGCAGCTAAAAGGGCAATTACAATATGTGTGGCAGGGGGACATGGTATTTTTATGATGGGTAGCCCTTCCAGCGGTAAAACAATGCTGGCTGAAAGAATACCGACTATTATGCCGCCTATGACCTATGAAGAAATTCTGGAGAGTACAATGGTTTATTCTATTTCCGGGCTTTTGGGAAAAGACAGCCCTGTTATTCGGGAAAGACCTTTTAGAAGACCACATAACAGAATCACCCAATCGGCATTTTTAGGAGGAGGAGCATACCCTAAACCCGGAGAAATATCCCTTGCAAGTAAAGGCGTTCTTTTTCTTGATGAACTGGGAGAGTTTGACCGCAGCATTATAGAAAATCTGAGGGTACCGCTGGAACAGAAGAAGATTATTCTGAACAGAAAGGACTGGAGCTGTACTTATCCGGCAGATTTTCTTATTGTTGCTGCCAGCAATCCATGCAGATGCGGGTATTATGGGGACGCAACTCACAAGTGCAAATGCACGGTTGCACAGGTAATGAACTATCAGAGAAAACTGTCAGGCCCGATTCTTGACAGAATCGATATGAATATGTTTCTTAATCCTTTGAGCTACGGAGAACTGGGAGAAGAAAAAAATACTTCATCTGCCGAAATGCGCAGCATGATTCTTAAGGCACGAGAAATCCAGAAAGACAGATACAGAAATCTGCCCATCAGCTTGAATCATGAGATGGATGGGAAGCTTTTAGATGAATATGTTCCCATAGACCGGCCTGTTATAAAGGATTTCCTTGGAAAAGCATATGACAGCCTGGGACTCAATCCTAGAACAATGCAGAAAATCAGGCGTATTGCACGAACTATTGCTGACCTGGATGAATCAGAGGAAGTAAAAATGGAACACTTTACAGAAAGTCTTGCTTACAGAGGTGAAAAACAATGGTTAGAGTATTAGAAAAAAAGGATGAATTTTTTCCGGATAAACTAAAAATGTTTACTCCGGAGGTTGACAGGATATATTATGAAGGTAATCTTAAACTATTAGACAATGATATTGCTGCAGTGGTCGGCAGTCGAAAATGTACACCCTACGGAAAAAAGGTCTCTTATGAAATCGGGAAGAGGCTGGGAAGTGCGGGGATTACAATAATAAGCGGTCTTGCAAGAGGAATTGATACAGAAAGTCATGTAGCAGCTGTAGATACTTCAGGCAGCACAATTGCCGTTGTGGCAGGAGGCATAGATCAGTTCTATCCATCTGAAAACAGGGAACTGCAGAAAAAAATTGGGAGAGAAGGTCTGATTCTATCTCTTAAGCCTCCGGGATATAAATGCAGGCCTTATGATTTTCCCATAAGAAACAAGATTATCAGTGCACTTGCTGACAGCGTGGCTATAATAGAGGCTACAAGCCGCAGCGGAGCTTTGATAACTGCCGAATGTGCTATGGAATACGGGAAAAATGTATATGCACTGCCGGGCAATATTACAAGCATATATAGTTTTGGAACTAATATGCTGATAAAAGAAGGGGCTAATCCCATTGTAGTTGTTGACGACCTGCTCAGTGATTTTGGAAAAGATGCGTATATTAATGAAGAAAAGTATCTAAGCCTGGGGGAAGACGAAATTCTAATAGTAAATGTACTCAAAGAACATGGTGAAATGACAGTTGAAGAAATCTATCACAAAACCAACATACACCCTTTAGATTTAAATGGTATCATGACGGTATTAGAGATTAAGGGGGTAGTTTTTTCTGCCATGGGTAAATTTTTTGTTGCAAATTTGTGAGAATGAGACTACAATGGTTTACTATGACAAAGAAAACTATGAAAGGACGCAAAAAATGGCGACTGCAAATAAGACTTTAGTTATTGTGGAATCACCGTCGAAGGCGAAAACAATCGGCAAGTATCTTGGATCAAGATATAAAGTTGTGGCATCAGTAGGCCACGTTCGAGACCTGCCGAAAAGTAAAATCGGTATAGATATAGAAAATGATTTTGAACCACAGTATATTCCAATCAGAGGTAAAGGGGACCTTATCAAGGAACTGAAAAAGGAAGCAAAGAAGGCTTCCAAGGTTTATCTTGCAACCGACCCTGACCGTGAAGGGGAAGCAATTTCATGGCATCTGGCATATCTTCTGGGAATTGATCCGGAAGAACCATGCAGAATTGTGTTTAATGAAATTACAAAGAATACTATAAAAGAAGCGATTAAGAAACCCAGAAAAATTGACATAGGCCTGGTTGATGCTCAGCAGGCCAGAAGAGTTCTGGACCGTCTTGTAGGTTATCAGATCAGTCCTATTCTCTGGAGAAAGGTTAGAAAAGGCCTTTCTGCAGGTAGAGTTCAGTCAGCGGCACTGAAGATTATCTGTGACAGAGAAAAAGAAATACAGAGTTTTGTTCCAGAAGAATACTGGAACATCAGCGCTGAATTTAAAAAGGGAAAGACATTTAGCGCAAAGCTTACCGAATACAAAAAGAAGACAATAAAAATCAGAAATGAAGAAGAAAGCAACAAGATTCTGGCTGAATTAGAAAAAGGAAGTTTTGTTGTTGGAGCCATTACGGAAAAAGAAAGAACACGAAATCCTTTTGCTCCTTTTACAACCAGCAGCATGCAGCAGGAAGCGTCTACAAAACTTAATTTTAACACAAAGAAAACTATGATGGTTGCACAGCAGCTTTATGAAGGCGTGGAAATTAAAGGACAGGGAACAGTAGGTCTGATTACTTATTTGAGAACAGACTCTGTAAGAATCTCCGAGGATGCCAAAGCTGCGGCAAAGGTGTATATAACAGAAAAATACGGCAAAGAGTATCTGGGTAATCATGTTTTTTCAAACAAGAAAAAAGATATTCAGGACGCACATGAAGCAATCAGACCAAGTATTATTGAACTTGCACCTGACGACATAAAGGATTCTTTAACAAATGACCAGTATAAGCTGTATCGTTTAATCTGGTGTAGATTCATAGCCAGTCAGATGGCCGGAGCTGTATTCAACAATATGCAGGTTGACATAGAAAACGGAGACTATACTTTCAGAGCAACAGGCTCCAAACTGTTGTTTGATGGATATCAGAAGGTGTATAAAAGTAATACTGAGGAAGACAAAGACAAATTGCTGCCTCCTATCGAAGAAGGGGAGAAACTTGTTCTTAAAAGTATGTCCGGTGAACAGAACTTTACACAGCCACCATCAAGATTTACTGAAGCAGGACTGGTAAAGAAGCTGGAAGAAGATAATATCGGCAGACCAAGTACTTACGCTCCTATTGTAAGCACGCTGTCTGAAAGAAAGTATGTTAAAAGAGAAAAGAAATCTCTTGTTCCTACGGAACTGGGCTTTATTGTTACCGGTCTCATGGAAGAATATTTTAAAGAAATTGTCGATGTGGGTTTTACAGCATCCATGGAGGATCAGCTTGATGATGTTGAAATGAAACATCGGGAATGGAAGTCCATTGTAAGGGATTTCTATGTTCCTTTCTCTAAGGATCTGGAGATTGCTGACAAGGCAATTGAAAAAGTTGAAATAGAACCGCAGCTTACCGGAGAAACGTGCGAAATCTGCGGTAAACCTATGGTTCTAAAGGTGGGACGTTTTGGTGAGTTTATTGCCTGCAGTGGTTATCCTGAATGCAAGAACACTAAGCCAATTGTGAAGAAAATAGATGTTGCCTGTCCAAAATGCGGTAGAGACATTGTGGCTCGCAAAAGTAAGAGAGGCAGATTGTTTTACGGATGTAGCGGCTATCCTGAATGTGATCAGTCTTTCTGGAACAGACCGGTTAACAAAAAATGTCCAAAATGCGGTAATCTTCTGGTTGAAAAAAAGAGCAGAACAGGTGACTACGCATGCTCAAATCAGGAATGCAACTATAAAGAATAGTCAGAAAGTATGGAGGTTAAACTATGGTACAGTTTCATGCAACTACAATTTGTGCTGTAAGAAGAGGACCTGACGATGTGGCAATAGGCGGTGACGGACAGGTTACAATGGGTGAAACAGCTATTATGAAAAATGGCGCAGTAAAAGTTAAGAAAATCTTTAAAAACCAGGTTCTGACCGGATTTGCAGGATCTGTTGCCGATGCATTTTCTTTAACTGAAAAATTTGAAAAGAAGCTTGAAGAGCATGGCGGAAACTTAAAAAGGGCCGCTGTAGATCTTGCACAGTTGTGGCGTTCTGACAAGGGAATGAGAAGTCTGGAAGCTTTGATGATTGTTGCAGATAAAGAGGATATGCTTGTCGTTTCCGGCAACGGAGAGGTTATTGCTCCTGACCAGGATTTTATTGCCATAGGCTCAGGCGGAAACTATGCTTATTCAGCTGCAAATGCTTTATTCAATCACACAGATATGTGCGCAGAAGATATTGTCAGAGAATCACTGAAAATAGCTTCTTCAATCTGTGTGTACACAAATGACCATATTACTGTTGAAAAGTTATAGGGGGATGGAAATGAGCACTAAAATTCAGAGTATGACGCCAAAAGAAATAGTGGCCGAACTTGATAAATATATCATTGGACAGGATGAGGCAAAGAAATCCGTTGCTGTTGCACTTCGTAACAGATACAGAAGAAGCCTCCTGTCAGACGAAATGAGAGAAGAAATCACTCCTAAAAATATTCTTATGATGGGACCTACAGGCTGTGGTAAGACTGAAATTGCCAGAAGACTGGCCAAACTTATGCAGGCACCTTTTGTTAAGGTTGAAGCAACAAAGTTTACCGAAGTAGGTTATGTCGGCAGAGATGTTGACTCAATGGTAAGGGACCTGGTTGAAGCATCCATCAGAATTACCAAACAGTCTAAGCTGGAAGAAAAGTATAACATCGCTGAAAAACTTGCAGAGGACAAGATCCTTGAGGCTCTTATTCCGAGCAATAAAAAGACAAAGAAACCTGAAACAAAGAATCCTTTTGATTTCCTTATGAACAGTGGCGGATATCCGAGCCAGAAGCAGCTATATGAAGAAAGCCAGAAACAGGAAGCATCAGGTAAAGAAGAGCTTGATGTTGAAATGGCAAGAGAACAGGTAAGACATCAGCTTCAGCAGGGGCTTCTTGAAGATACACTGATTGAAATTGAGGTTGAGGATGCCCCTAAGGGTAATCAGCTCGACATGAGTAACGAAGGCATGAGCATTGCTATCGGAAATATTTTTGGTGATATGATGCCTAAGAAGACAAAGAAAAGAAAGGTCAAAGTTAAGGATGCGAAAAAAATCCTGAAGGAACAGGAAGCGCAGAATCTTCTTGACATGGATCAGGTAACTGATGAGGCACTGGAAAACGCTGAACAGAACGGTATCATCTTTATTGATGAAATCGATAAAATTGCATCAGGCGGAGCATATCGCAGCGGTGCGGACGTTTCCCGCGAAGGTGTACAGAGAGATATACTTCCGATTGTTGAAGGAAGCGTTATTAATACAAAATATGGACCTGTAAAGACGGATCATATTCTGTTCATCGGTGCAGGCGCATTCCATACAGCAAAACCAACAGATCTTATTCCAGAACTTCAGGGACGTTTCCCAATCAGAGTTGAACTTCAGAACCTTACTAAGGATTCATTTGTTCAGATTCTTACTGTGCCGGAAAACGCCATTCTGAAGCAGCACAAGGCTCTTCTTGAAACTGAAGGAATAAAGATTGATTTTACTGATGATGCCATCGATGAAATTGCAACAATGTCATTCCTTATGAATGAACAGACTGAAAATATCGGTGCAAGAAGACTGCATACTATTATCGAAAAGCTTCTTGAAGATATTTCATTTAATATTCCTGAAATGGAAGAAGAACAGATAATAATCGACCGTGAATATGTTCAGAATAAATTCGGCGAAACTGTTCACAAAGACGATATGGACAGATTTATTCTATAACTGATAAGCAATATAATAGAATAACCTATAGCAAAACCTCCTGAAGCTGCATATTATGCGGTAACAGGAGGTTTTGCATATTATGAAAAGAGTAATGTTCGGATTGGTGATAATTGTTGCAGGAATGTCTGTCATTTTCTTTGGCATAAGGGAGATGCTCGGAGACAATCTGGACAGTATTAGTGAACTTAAGGCAAAGGGAGTGGTAAGCAGAATCATAAATAAGGCTGTTTCTACAAGTTTTGCTCAGGAGGAGGTACAGCAAAAACTCTTTGATGTGGAGAAAGCTGACGGCGTCATCAGAACTGTTCAGCCTAATACTCCCCTGCTAAACAGAATGATTTCAGACTTTTCTTTACTGTTACAGGACGAATATGAAAAAACTGAACCTAAAAAAGTTAGGATACCAATGGGAGCGATTACCGGAAGTAAACTGCTTTCTATGACAGATATGGGGACGAATATAAAAATTCTGCCTCTTTCGGTGTCATCGTACAGCTATGAATCGGCCTTCGAATCTCAAGGCATAAATCAGACTAAATATATGATATATGTTAATGTAAAAAGCACTGTGAAGATAATAAAGCCTTTTTCAGGGAAAACCATGGAAGTGGAAAACAGAATACTTCTTGCAGAGTTGATGATTATTGGTGATGTTCCTGACAGCTATGTAAATGTGCCAAAAGACGATATTTTGGATGCAATCAACTAGTATTATGTGGTATACTAATGCCATGATGAAATTTAATGACGATAATGAGATAATAACTGAAGAAAGATATAGAGCTTTACTGGTTGGTCTTCAGACAAAAGAAGACATTACTTATTCTATGGATGAACTTGCCGGTTTAGCTGAAGCTGCAAATGCAGAAGTGCTTGGTAAGGTAACGCAGACTCTGGAGAGAGCCAATACTGCAACTTTGATAGGAAAGGGCAAGGTTGAGGAGGTTGCAGAGCTTGTTCGCAGCATGGATGCAGATACTGTTATTTTTAATGACGAACTGTCCGGAGCGCAGCTGAGAAATTTAGAAGACGTAATTGGTGTAAGAGTAATTGACAGAACTATTCTTATACTGGACATTTTTGCGGCACGTGCTGAATCAAGGGAAGGAAAGCTGCAGGTAGAACTGGCTCAACTTAAGTATAGAATGCCACGTCTGATCGGATTTGGTAAATCGCTGTCACGTTTAGGTGGAGGAATTGGAACCAGAGGTCCCGGTGAAAAGAAGCTGGAGACAGACAGACGTCACATTGAAAGAAGAATGGATGACATTAAGGAAGAACTGGCACAGTTACGCAGGACGAGAAGTGTTCAGCGTTCCCGACGTGAAAAATCCAGTATTCCTGTAGTTGCGCTGGTTGGATACACAAATTCCGGAAAGTCTGCCCTGATGAACCGACTTCTTTCTGTTGCTGACAAAGAGGAAAAAGCTGTAATGGAGAGAGATATGCTTTTTGCTACACTTGACACTAAGCAGAGAAGCATTAAGCTGGATACAAACCACGAATTTATTCTGGTTGACACTGTTGGATTTGTCAGCAAGCTTCCGCACAGCCTGATAGAAGCTTTTAAGGCAACTTTAGAAGAAGTTCTTTATGCAGATTTACTTTTGCACGTTGTTGATGCCTCATATGAAGAAAACAAGTTTCATATCGACGTCACAAATCGTGTTATCGACGAGATTGGCGGAGGAGACAGGGAAAAAATCACGGTATTTAATAAAATTGATTTAAACCCGGATTTTCAGCCTCCTGCAACTGGAACGGAACAGCTGTTTGTATCTGCAAAAGAGAATATCAATATTGACCGGCTGATTGATGCAATTAAGAACAAAATATTTGCGGACAAGGTATGTACACAGCTGCTGATTCCGTATGACAGGGGAGATATATCCTCATATTTGTGTGAAAAGGCACTAGTTCAATCAATGGATTACGAAGCAAATGGAACAAGAATCACACTGGAAATGAATCAGGAAGACTATCAAAGGTTGAAGAAATATGAAATTATATAAAACTGTAGCAAAGGAAGCCACAGCAGAGCAGATTATTGAAAAATCAAGATTTATCACTTATGTAAAACCTGTATCCACCAAGGAAGAAGCTGACGAGTTTATCGCTGCAATAAAGAAAAAGCATAAGGATGCTACACATAATGTTCCTGCTATGGTGCTGGGGGAGAAGTTCCAGGTTCAATGGGCAAGTGATGACGGTGAGCCACAGGGAACTTCCGGTGCACCTATAGTTCAGATGCTTGTACAGGAGGGTATTACAAACGTTGTTATTGTAGTTACCCGTTATTTTGGTGGGATTAAGTTAGGTACAGGTGGTCTGGTTCGTGCGTATACGGGAAGCGCCAAGCTTGGACTGGAGGCTGCAGGAATATACGAGGTAACTGAAAAAAAGGTTTTGACATATCGACTAGATTATGGTATATTTAATAAGCTTTCGAATTTTACTTTCGAGCGGGACGTTTTCATAGAAAATATTGAGTATACGGATGTGGTGAAATTTAATCTTGTTGTGGAACCTGAGGCTGCAGAAGAGGTTAAATATCTGGTAAGAGGCATAGCTAACGGTCGAGAAATTCTGGAAAACGAACGACTCAAAAAAAGCTAAAAAGCTGTTGACAAAGAGCGAAATCTGATGTATACTAAATAAGTCGCGTCAAGGATAATAACTTGACACCAAACAAGGTGTGGGCGGTTAGCTCAGCTGGGAGAGCACCTGCCTTACAAGCAGGGGGTCACAGGTTCGAGCCCTGTACCGCCCACCAAAATGCGGCCTGGTAGTTCAGCTGGTTAGAATGCCAGCCTGTCACGCTGGAGGTCGACGGTTCGAGCCCGTTCCAGGTCGCCAATTATAAAAATTAACCCAATAATATGCTGGCGTGGCTCAACGGTAGAGCAGCTGATTTGTAATCAGCAGGTTGGGGGTTCGATTCCCTCCGCCAGCTCCATATCTAAGTTGTGGGTTTGGATATATCTCATATATTAAATAATATGACTAAGTTTGGGATTATGCCTGAATGGTTTTGCTTGAACTTCTTGTGTATGTAATACGTATGCGATAAAGTCTTGCAAATATACCGAGGGATTCCCGAGTGGCCAAAGGGGGCGGACTGTAAATCCGTTAGCTGAGCTTTCGATGGTTCGAATCCATCTCCCTCGACCAATTTTACAACTTGTGTGCGGAAGTGGCTCAGGGGTAGAGCATCGCCTTGCCAAGGCGAGGGTCGCGAGTTCGAATCTCGTCTTCCGCTCCAACATGCGGATGTAGTTCAATGGTAGAACCTCAGCCTTCCAAGCTGATGGCGTGAGTTCGATTCTCATCATCCGCTCCATTTTCAAACTTAGTGTGGTCTCATAGCTCAGCTGGATAGAGCAACGGCCTTCTAAGCCGTGTGTCCGGGGTTCGAATCCCTGTGGGATCACCATTTTTATTTGATATTTTGGGGTATAGCCAAGTGGTAAGGCAACGGACTTTGACTCCGTCATTCGTAGGTTCGAGTCCTGCTACCCCAGCCATTTTAGACTCATAACGCTGGAATATATTTCGGGGTGTAGCGCAGTTTGGTAGCGCAACTGGTTTGGGACCAGTGGGCCGCGGGTTCAAATCCTGCCACCCCGACCATTCTCAGATGCCCAGATAGCTCAGTAGGTAGAGCAGAGGACTGAAAATCCTCGTGTCCCTGGTTCGATTCCGGGTCTGGGCACCATTTTTTTTACAAATTAATTATGCAGTATGGGCGGTTAGCTCAGCTGGGAGAGCACCTGCCTTACAAGCAGGGGGTCACAGGTTTGAGCCCTGTACCGCCCACCATATTGCGGCCTGGTAGTTCAGTTGGTTAGAATGCCAGCCTGTCACGCTGGAGGTCGACGGTTCGAGCCCGTTCCAGGTCGCCAATTTTAAAATAATTTATCCAAATAATATGCTGGCGTGGCTCAACGGTAGAGCAGCTGAT
>JAQYNQ010000125.1 GCA_028727785.1 Eubacteriaceae bacterium
GCAAAACTGGATAAACATAAAATATTTGCAATTACTTTACTTGTTATAAAACCTTTATACTTAATGTCTTTTATAACAGGCTGAATCCCTATGAGAATCAGACACTCCAGAAGAATTATTTCTTTCCAGTACTGCTCAAAAGAAGTGTTTTCTGAAAAAAAGAAGTAAAGCAATAATACAGAATATGACAGCAGAATGCACTTTCCGGCTCTATCTGCATAATCTCCATATTTTACTTTATCGGCAGCACCAGAACCGCGGCAAATAGGTCCTCTTCTATCGTTGTATAAAAAAAACCTCCGTTGTTTTCACAGGTAGCTTTTACACTTTTTAACCCTGTGCCGTGCAGACCATCTTTATCAGATTTGCTGGATGCAAAGCCATCCCCGGTCTTCCTGATACAGTCAGGGTTAAAGGTATTACTGATTTTACTGGTCAGAAATGAGTTGTTGTTTCTCATGAAAATCCGAACAGATACTGTGCCGGGAAGATGACTTCTCCCTGCTGCCTCAATGGCATTGTCCAATAGATTTCCCAGCATAACAGCATAGTCAACCTTATTTATTTTCCCAAGCTTAACATCCGGACTAACGTCGATGAAGCATTTAACATTTAATGTCTCGGCATAGGAATGCTTTTCCGACAGTACAATGTCTAAAAAAGGAATTGTGGAATATACGGATTTTTCGTTTTTATCCAGTTCACCATTAAATGACTGTAGTACTCTGATGGCCTCTTCATTATCTCCGGTTTGAATCAGTGCCTTCAGCGCACCGGTGTAATGCCTTAAATCATGAATCATGATTTTCCGCTTTTCATTCATCTCTACGACTTTTTCATAGTACTGGTGATTCATCTGTTCCTTTGTTATTAACCATTCTTTTTCAACAGATGCATGCAGTTCTTCCGAATAGCGGTTAAAAGCATTGAAAACAATAATATTTCCCAGCAGCACAAAACCGAAGCCTGCAGATAATGCGAACACAGTATTAGGATTCTCCAACATATCCTCAAGGGCGAAAAAAGTAATAAACATGGTGCTTAGACTGGAAACAGGCAGACACACGTACATCCAGAATACGCTGTTAATCAGACGTTTTTTATTTCTCCCGGAAAACTGTTTGATCAGAGTCAGAATCAGAAAGCTCATCAGTTTAACAGCGAAAGTCAGCCCCGGAATCCGGGACAGGTTTACTGCACTGTCATCTAAAGTAACGTTTGCAATAACAACAAAGACAAACTCACTTCCAATTGATGAAGTGAGAATGATAATATAATGCATTATGCCTTGAAGAAGTTTTACTCTGAATGCACAAAAAATATATATGAGAAGAACTGATGGAGCAAATATCAGATTAATATTGGCTGAACCTATTAAATTAATAAAATATATGGCGCTGCACAGGAATAAGAACACACCGGTTTGAAGAGTTTTGTTTTCTATACGTTTTTCAAAAAACGCAGCGGTAAAATAATGGCATACATATAGTTCAGCAATGCAGCTGAATATTAGTATAAGATTGTCAAATAAATTCATAGGCTCTTTCCTCCATCTAATATTTGTCTGCTAAATAGCAGGCAAATTCTTCACGGAAGACTTTACCTCGAGATCTGGACACAGTTAAAACTGTCCCTTGCACTAATTCCAGTTCGTAAGGTTCGAGTCTGATTATATGTCTCAGGCTGACAAAATAACTGTTGTGTGCAAATGCAAATCCCCAGGGCTTCAAATCATGGAAAACCTCTTCAATCTTTTTATTACAAAGATGTTCTTTCGTTTCTCCATCCACTTTATTGAAGGTTACTATCCTGCACCCGCGCTTTCTTTTACTCACGTATAACACATCTTTTATGGGAACAAATTCAGTGTCATATCTATAGCTTATCGGGTACTTTGAAGTGAGGGAGTTTTCCCTCATAGTGCCTATTATATTGCTTAATTCAGCATACATTTTGTCGCTGTCATATTCCTTCAGCAAAAAACGATAAGCATTTGCCTCGAATGATTTTACAGTTGGTAAACATATGCCGGAGCAAAAAACAAGAAGAGTATCAGGATACTTCATTCTAAATCTTCTTGCTGTTTCATCTCCGTCCAGAGATTCCATCTGCATATCTAAAATAAGTAAATCAAAAGGTATTCTTTTATCCAGAGCACGGTCCAGTTCTTCACCTGAATGATACCTGTAAAACAGCACTTCCTCAGAAGGTAAAAAAACTCTACCAACAAGAAGTTTCTCCAGATATTGAATGTATCTCTCGTCGTCATCACAGATTGCTATATGATACAAAAACATCCCTCCTTCTAATAGCTAAATTTAGATAATACATCAGTTTCGTCTGTTTTTTTAGTCTTATTATCAAGTTGTATAATAGTACCTTTTATAGTACCTTTACTGTAAAAACACGAAAAACTCCACATTCCTGTGAAGTTTTTCTGTAAATCAATTATTTATCGAATCTATTAGCTGAACCATTCTTTAATCTTTTCCGCAAAGGATGACTTTTTCTGGTAACAGTCGTTGTCAAGAGCCTTCTCCATTTCCTGAATAGCCTTCTTCTGCTTGGAGTTAAGCTTAGTAGGCACTTCAAGAATAACCTTAATGTACATATCTCCCATACGACCGCTTCTTACATTCCTAACGCCCTTCCCTTTCAGACGGAAAACTGTTCCCGGCTGTGTACCTGCAGGAATCTTGTAAGATACCTTTTCGGATAATGTAGGAACTACAAGATCATCTCCAAGTGCAGCCTGTTCAAATGTAATAGGCATATCAAGATACAGATTGTCTCTTTCTCTCTTGAAAATGCTATGCGGTTTAACTGTAATTACAATGTATAAATCTCCGTTAGGACCTCCGTTTTCACCTGGCTCGCCCTGACCTCTAAGAGTAATTACGCTCTCATTGTCCACGCCGGCAGGAATGTCCACACTGATTTTGACAGTCTTTCTGACTTTACCTGTTCCGCGACAATCAGGACAAGGAGTATCAATAACTGTACCCTTTCCACCACAGTCCGGACATGGACCCGTGCTCTGGAACTGTCCGAAAGGTGTCCTCTGAACAGTATGAACCTGACCTGTACCGTTACAGCTTGGACATGTTCTCTTTTCAGTGCCCGGCTTGTTGCCCTCACCGTTACATGTATCACATTTTACATATTTGTTTATGCTGATTTCTTTCTTTACTCCGAAGGCTGCTTCCTCAAACTCTATGGTGATTGCCTTCTGAAGGTCTCTGCCCTTCATAGGTCCGTTTCTTCTAGCGTTACCGCCTCCGAAACCGCCGAAGCCGCCACCGCCCCCACCGAACATGTTTCCGAAGATATCAAATATGTCATCAAAACCACCTGCGCCTGAGAATCCGCCACCGTCAAAACCGGCATTTGGATCTACACCTGCGTGACCGAATCTGTCATATTTGTTCTTCTTGTCCGGGTCAGACAGAACACTGTAAGCTTCGTTAAGTTCCTTGAACTTTTCTTCGGCTTCCTTGTCACCCGGATTTCTGTCCGGATGATATTTCATAGCAAGCTTACGGAATGCCTTCTTTATTTCATCCTCGGATGCACCTTTCTGCAATCCGAGGACTTCATAATAATCACGTTTTTCTGCCATATTAAAACCTTATTTCTTTTAATTATTTGTCTTCGTCAACAACTTCGAAATCAGCATCAACAACGTTGTCTCCTGCAGGACCCTGTGCATCTGCTCCAGGATTTGCACCGGCGTTAGGGTTGAATCCGCCCATTCCGCCCATGTTGTTAGGATCGAATCCGGCGCCTCCTGCTGCCTGCTGTGCAGCCTGAGCCTGTTCGTACAGTTTAGTTGAGATAGCGTGGAATTTTTCAGTTAATGCTTCATTCTTAGCCTTGATTTCATCAGGGTTGTTAGCCTCAAGAGCCTTCTTTAACTCTTCCTTGGCAGCTTCAACATCGTTCTTTTCCTCTTCAGAAACCTTTCCTTCCAGTTCCTTTAGAGCCTTTTCTGTTTCATATACCAGAGTTTCAGCCTTATTTCTTTCCTCAATTTCAGCCTTTCTCTTCTTGTCTTCTTCAGCGTACTGTTCAGCTTCCTTAACCTTAGCGTTGATTTCTTCTTCACTCAGGTTAGTTGACGAAGTGATAGTAATGTGCTGAACCTTACCTGTTCCAAGATCCTTAGCGCTTACATTTACGATACCGTTAGCATCGATATCGAAAGTAACTTCAATCTGCGGAATTCCGCGAGGAGCAGGCGCGATTCCGTCAAGCTGGAAACGACCTAATGTGATGTTTCCTGCAGCCATTTCTCTTTCGCCCTGCATTACGTGGATGTCTACTGCGGTCTGGTTATCAGCTGCAGTAGAGAAGATCTGGCTCTTCTTTGTAGGAATTGTTGTATTTCTTTCAATCAGCTTAGTAGCAACTCCGCCTAATGTTTCAATTGAAAGTGAAAGTGGAGTTACGTCCAGAAGTAATATGTCATTTACTTCACCTGTTAATACACCTGCCTGAATTGCAGCACCTACTGCAACACATTCGTCAGGGTTGATTCCCTTGAAAGGTTCTTTTCCGGTTACTTTTTTAACAGCTTCCTGAACTGCAGGGATTCTTGTTGAACCACCAACCAGGATAACCTTTTCAAGGTCTGCAGTTGTGATTCCTGCGTCTCTTAGAGCTTTCTGCATTGGTTCAATTGATCTGTTTACAAGATCTGAAGTCAGCTGATCAAACTTAGCTCTTGTCAAATCCATATTCATGTGCAGAGGACCTTCAGCAGTTACAGTGATGAATGGAAGATTGATATTTGTTGTCTGAGCACTTGAAAGCTCCTTCTTTGCTTTTTCAGCAGCTTCCTTTAATCTCTGAAGAGCCATCTTATCCTGTCTTAAATCTACACCGTGTTCCTTGGCAAATGATTCTGCCAGGAAGTTCATTACAGCGTTATCAAAGTCATCTCCGCCAAGATGAGTATCTCCGTTTGTAGCAAGTACTTCAAATACGCCGTCACCAAGTTCAAGAATTGATACGTCGAATGTACCGCCACCCAGGTCATATACCAGGATCTTGTGTGATCCGGATTCCTTGTCAAGTCCGTAAGCCAGTGAAGCCGCAGTTGGTTCGTTGATAATTCTCTTAACGTCCAGACCTGCAATTTTGCCGGCATCCTTAGTAGCCTGCTTCTGAGCATCTGAGAAGTATGCAGGAACTGTGATTACAGCTTCTGTTACCTTTTCACCCAGATAACTTTCAGCATCAGCTTTTAATTTTGCAAGTACCATAGCGGAAATGTCCTGAGGTGTGTAATCCTTTCCGTCAACAGTTACTTTGTAGTTTTCTCCCATATGTCTCTTAATGGAAGCAATTGTTCTTTCAGGGTTAGTTACTGCCTGTCTCTTTGCAGTTTCTCCAACCAGTCTTTCGCCGCTCTTAGCAAAACCCACTACAGATGGAGTGGTTCTGTTTCCCTCAGCATTAGCGATTACTACAGGTTCTCCACCTTCTAATACTGCCACGCAGCTGTTTGTTGTTCCTAAATCTATACCTATTACTTTTGCCATTTTATTTTCCTCCTTTTATTCTTCTAGTTATTAACCTTTACCATTGATGGTCTGATGACCTTTTTATTTAGTAAGTACCCCTTCTGTAATACGCCTGTAACCTTGCCGCTTTCAAAGTCAGGGTTATCTTCGGTCATTACAGCGTTGTGGAAGTTAGGATCAAAATCTTCTCCTTCTGCAGCAATTTCTTCCAGTCCTGCTTTTTCAAGCACCCCAGAGAACTGTTTGAAAATCATTGCCATACCTTCCACGTATCTTTCATCAGAACATTCATGCTGTAAGGCTCTTTCAAAATTATCTATTACATTAAGCAGTTCGCTAATTATTTTTTCATTAGCGTATGCATAAATGTCACTTTTTTCTTTTTCTGTTCTTCTCTTGTAATTCTGAAAATCAGCCATTAATCTGAGATACTTGGCATTAAGCGCCTCGTCTTCCTCGGCCTGCTCTGCAGTTTCAGTGCCGGTCTCTTCTTCACCGGCTGATTCATTTTCACATCTGTCTTCAGCTTTTTCAGCTTCTTCCTGTGCAGTCTCTTCAGTTTCCGCACCTGAGTTCATTCCATCTCGTTTAATTTCTTCGTTCACAATACCGCTCCTTTATTTTTCCTTATATTCCAGCTGGAATGCCTGAGTAAGATTATCTGTCAGATATTCCATTATGGAAGTAATCTCATCATATTTCATTCTTGTAGGTCCGATAACTCCGATTTTCCCGACCATCTTACCGTCTATATGATAGGTTGCCGTAATAAGGGAACAATCATTCATCGAATCATCTGCGTTTTCGCCGCCGATTGTAACAATGACTCCGTCTTCTCTTTCAAGAAGCTTCCGTGTAAGATCCTCCTTCTTGTCAAGCATGGTAAGGAAATTCTTTGCCTTTTCCAGGTCATTATATTCGGGAATATCGAAAATATTTGTAAGCCCATCCATGTAAAGATTCACATTCAGCATATCTTCCAGAGTCTTCATAAAGTTTGGCATTATGTCCTCTGCAAGTCTGCTCATGGCCTCAATGTCAGATTCAAAATGAGCTATCATCCTGTTGGTAAGCACATCGGAAATTTTCTTTCCGTTGTACGTGTAGGTCATAGTCTTTGCTAGCAGCTGAAGACCTTCTTCTGTATAAGGTACTCTTATTCGAAGGGCTGTGTTGCTGATTTTTCCGCTTTCTGAAGCAATCATCAGAACCACTGTAGACTCGTCAACAGGCAGAAGATTTACAAACTTTACCGTGTCCTCGCTCTGACTTGGTGTCAGCGCAAATGATGTCAGATTTGTGATTTCCGAAAGTAGCTTTGCCGCATGTTTGATTGTCTCATCAAACTCCTGAACATTACTTCTGAGCCTCTCGGCGATTATATTCTTTTCAGCGGTGGAAAGCTCATGCTTTTCCATCATGTTGTTAACATATAATCTGTAGGCTTTATCTGAAGGAACCCTTCCGGCTGATGTATGAGGATGAGTAAGATAACCCATTTCTTCAAGGTCACTCATTTCATTTCTTATGGTTGCCGGACTTATTCCAAGGTCAAACTTCTTGGAGAGTGTTCTGGATCCAACAGGTTCAGCAGAAGTTACATAGTCTGTAATAATGGCCTGCAGAATTTTCAGCTTTCTATCTGTTAATTCCATCATCTCACCTCTCTTCCTTATGCAATCATCCTTCTCGCCTGTTAGCACTCATTTATCACGAGTGCTAATCACTACATATAAGATACTACTGGATGCCTATAATGTCAACAGTTTCTTGACTAATTTTTTATAAAATTATAAACTGATTGTATGTAATTACAGGAGGTAAATTTTATGGGAAAAGTCAGACTGGGAAAGACAGAAATTGTAACAAGTAAAAATGGATTTGGTGCACTGCCTATTCAAAGAATATCCTTTGAAGAAGCGGACAGAATTATCATGGCCGCCTACGTAAGTGGAATTACCTTTTATGATACCGCCAGGTTCTATACAGACAGCGAGGAGAAGCTGGGTGCTACCCTTGTTGACAGAGGGCTGAGAGATAAAGTATACATCGCAAGCAAGACTATGTGCAACAGCACAGATGATTTCTGGGCACATCTTGAAAAAAGTTTAAACGACTTGAAAACAGATTATATCGATCTTTATCAGTTTCACAATCCTGCCTTCTGTCCTAAGCCAGGAGACGGTACAGGGCTTTATGAAGCCATGCTGGAAGCAAAGGCTCAGGGAAAAATAAAGCATATTGGAATTACAAATCACAGACTTGCTGTAGCAAAGGAGGCAATAGAAAGCGGTTTGTATGAAACACTCCAGTTTCCACTCTGCTACTTAAGCGGTGAGCAGGATGTTGAACTTGTCCGTATGTGTAAAGAAAAAGACATGGGATTCATCGCTATGAAGGCTATGAGCGGAGGGTTGATAACCAGAGCGGATGCTGCTTATGCATATCTTAATCAGTTCGACAACGTTCTTCCAATCTGGGGAGTTCAGAGACTTGAGGAAATGAATCAGTTTATTGAATGTGAAAAGAATCCTCCGGAAATGACACCTGAAATGGTGGATTTTATTGATGCCGAACGCAAAGAATTATGTGGAGATTTCTGCCGCGGATGCGGTTACTGTATGCCTTGTCCTGCAGGGATTAAAATAAACGACTGTGCGCGCATGTCTCTTATGATCAGACGAGCACCCGTTGATTCCTATATGAGCAAAGACTACCAGGCAGAAATGGAAAAAATCGATGGATGCATCGAATGCGGACACTGCAGAGAAATGTGCCCGTACTCACTTGATACACCAAATCTTCTTAAGAAGAACCTGATTGACTATAGAGAACAAGTTAAAATTATGGGAAAATAGTGTACGCAAAAAAAGTAGAAGTCAAAAAAGTAGGCTGTCACATTAGTAGTTTCACTAATGTGATATGCCTTCATTTTTATGGGAATTGAGCCTCTCATGACGTTGAATATATATACATGGCACGATTTTTTGAAACTGAAAAAAAAGCCCAAAAAACAGGCACGAATTTTTTCAAATGCTGATTCTGGCCCGGGTTTTCTCGTCATAAGGTGTGGATTTGCAA
>JAQYNQ010000126.1 GCA_028727785.1 Eubacteriaceae bacterium
GCAGAACTGCGGAAAACCTTGAAAAATAAGGGGACAGGGAGGAATAGACTAACGCCTTCACCATTTTTTAGACCTAGGTAGAAAATGCCTAGGTTCTTTTATTTTCAACGGTTTTGACCGATAAACCCAGTAATATCAAGGCTTTCGATCTTTCTCATAAATCATTTTAGACCCATCTCCGGTCATCTCAGACCACTGAAACTGGGGATGAAACAGGAGGTTTTTGCATGAACTGGGGATGAAATGTGAGGACGCGGGCTCCTTTGAACCAGGCGAGAGTGAGTAGAGTTGACAAGATTATGCCAAAAGGTTTGCGTTGTCGGAGCGGCAGAGGGGAATTATAATGGAAGTATAAATCGGAATTGAACTGCAGCATATATCATACGAGGTGAACCGCAATGAAGAATCTTAATCTGAAAAAGCATAGGACTTTCCTTTATGCAACCTTCGCTGTCATAACGGCAGCCGCACTGCGGATCATTGCCTATCAGGTGGAAGACCCGCTTGACTTCACGTTAAATCTTATTCGCTCTATCATATATATAGGTTTGTTTGTCGCATGGGGTATTTCTGTTCGCAGGCGTATTATCCAGCCGCAGGTACGCCGTTATCTCACTGCAATTTCCGCACTGATGGTTTTTTGGGTGTCCGTCAGGTCTGTAAAGTACTTGATTGCACAGGCACCGTGGGTACTGCGTCATCTGTGGTACATGTACTATCTGCCAATGCTGTTCATACCGTTTCTGGCGGTGCTTGCAGCTTTGTCGCTGGGAAAGACCGAGCATTTTCGCGTGCCTCACTGGGCCAATCTTCTATGCATACCCTCCGCAGTTCTTATCCTGCTGGTAGCGACAAACGACCTTCATCAGCTGGTGTTCGTTTTTCCGGAGGATGCGGAAGTATGGATGAATGATTACAGCTATGGTATGGGGTATTATATGGCAGCAGGATGGATGCTGCTATGTACTTTGATAGCCCTTGTTACCATGCTGAGCAAGTGTCGAGTGCCTCACAGCCGCAAGGTTTTGATGCTGCCCTTTGTTCCGGTTACGGCGGCAATAGCATACGGTATCCTCGGGGCTTTACGTATGCTCGGTGTGTTCCCGCTGGCATGGCTGAGGATTTTGGCAGGAGATATGACCGTTGTTTTCTGTCTGCTTTTTACGGCCGTACTGGAAAGCTGTATCCAATGCGGGCTGATTCAGGCAAACACACACTATATGGAACTCTTTGATGCATCCACAGTCGGAGCACAGATTACCGATCCGGAGTACCATGTTGTACTGTCCTCTAAAGCGGCACAAGATATCCCCGTGGAAACTCTCCAACAGACAGAGCAGTCGCCCGTTATGCTGGAAAACGGCATACGTCTATCCGGTGCCACAATCAAAGACGGGCATGTGGTGTGGACCGAGGACATGTCCCCACTGATTAGTGTGCTTAAGGACCTTGAAGAAGCAAAGGAAAACCTGCAGGATAACAAAGACCTGCTGGAAGAAGAACATGCGGTGAAGAAGCGTGAGGCTCATATCGCAGAGCAGGATCGCCTTTATAACATCATACGGCGAGACACCGAGAAGCAGATTCTCCTTATGGACGAAATGATTGAACAGGTGGAAAAGTCCGACTTGGATGAAGAACGCAGACATATTTTAAAGAAAATGCTGGTAATCGGTGCATATCTGAAAAGACGAAGCAATCTTGTGTTTCTGTATGATAAGGATTCTATGCTGGAAGCCAAGGAACTGGAGCTGTCTATCGGGGAATCTGTACACAACCTGGAAACTTTCGGAGTGACCTGCGCCTTTAGATCAGAACTGACAGAACCCATTCTGGCATTGAATGTGATAGCAATGTACGACTTTTTTGAGGAAGTTGCAGAGCGCTCTTTCAACGATACAAGCAGCATGCTCGTTCATGCAGTCAAAAAGCATGATTACATTTTATTCTCTGTTGATACCGACTCACGTTCTGATTTTTACGACCTTGCTTCCGATACAGTGAAAGTGGTACAGGATGAAGACGGAGAATGGAAACTCACCCTTCGTCTGGACAGGGGGTGACAGGCAGTGAAACGGTTTTTGAATCATTCCGTGAAAGAAGCTTTCGACCATTTACCAAGCGGAGTATGTTTCTTTAACAAGAACGGAACTTTGACATTATGTAACTACCAGATGTATTGGGTATTCTTCGCACTAACCGGCACAGACCTGCAGAGCAAACCGGAATTTGATGAACTGCTGGAGAGCCGTGCGGAGGAAATCCAACGGGACGGAGATGTTTTTTTATCCGGAGACGGTCGGGCATGGCAGTTTGCGCAGGAGGAAATTACCGTGCAGGATGGAAATGTCTACACTCAGGTCACCGCCTCAGATGTTACAGAACTATACAACAGACAAAAAGAACTGGAGGAAGACAATAAAAAGCTGGCAGAGGACGCCCAGCGAATACGCCGTCTTTCTGCAAATATAATCTCACTGATTCGTGAGGAAGAGATTTTGAACATGAAAATGCGGGTGCATGACGATATCGGTAGAAGCGTCATTGCGACAAGACAGTTTCTGCAGCAGGGAAGACCCATGGAAGAACTGGATGTGGCCCCATGGAAAAACGCCGTTCGCCTGCTGAAACATGAAAACGAGCTGTCAGAAGAACAGGATGCAGTCGACCAGCTGATGAACGCAGCTTACAGCCTAGGCATCAAAGTTTCCATAGACGGATCATTTCCGGAAGATGATGCAGCAAAGGATGTTTTCATCTCTGTAATACGAGAGTGCATGACAAATGCGGTGAGACATGCCGGGGCAAAGGAATTGTATGTCCGCCTGACATGGGACCATATTACAGCTACTGTATCCATTACAAACAGCGGAGCTGCGCCTGCGAAAGAAATCGTAGAAGGGGGCGGACTTACGTCTCTGCGCATTCTGGTGAAAAAAAGTGACGGAACTATGGAACTGAAAACAGTGCCCAGATTTCAGCTGACAGTGTCTGTTCCGGTAAGATTGGAGGAAAAGAAATGATTAATGTTCTGATTATAGAAGACCAGCGCATGATGCGGGAAACAATGGAGGGATACATTACACAGGCAGAAGGCTATCATCTTGCCGGTTCTTTTCCTGCCGCCGGTGATGCAGAAAAGTTCTGTGCCATTAACCCGGTAAATCTTGTCCTGATGGATGTTTGTACGGAAAACGACGAAAGCGGTTTTGTTGCCACTAAAGAAATCAAAGCTCGATTCCCCAAAATAAAAGTTATCATAGTTACTTCCATGCTGGACGCGGGATATTTGAACCGTGCAAGAGAAGTAGGTGCTGACAGCATCTATTTCAAAGATGTCAGCCAGATGGAATTGATGAATGTGGTGGAACGCACCATGAACGGAGAATCCGTCTACCCGGATAAGACACCGGATGTACGGATCGGAAACATCAAAAGCTCGGAATTTACTGAAGCAGAGGTGAAGGTCCTTCATCTTATGGTGGAAGGCATGACCTATAAGGAAATGGCAGATGAATTAGGAGTATCTACAGATTGCGTAAAAAAACATATCGGCAGTATGCTCTCCAAGACTGGATATCCTTCTAAAACCAAGCTGACCGCCATGGTAGTCAGCAAGAGGCTGATTGTAAATGGATTTTGATATTTGACAGTATATATGACAGCACCCGATGCAATGAGAATCGGGTGTTTTTTTATGCTTTTTTTAAAAAAAATTTGAGAATAGTACCCATTTGGGGAATGCGCTTTTTTTGAAAATTCTTATAATGACTTATATATGGGTGTTGTTATGCCCTTTTTCAGGAAAGTGAGGTGAGTATATGCGGCGAATTGTTGTTGACATGCAGAATTTTCTCTTTGCTGATGCAATTGCACAGACATTGAGAAGTGCGGATTCTGACTTTGATGTACGCAAGTCGGAAAGTCCGGACAAAACAGTAGAGCTCTGCAGCATTTGCGAACCCTATGCTCTTTTAATGGAAGTTACAGGTTATACGCCGTGGAAGCTGGAGGAACGGCTTAAGATAAGAGATGAATTGAAACAGATTCATCCTCATTGCAAAATTGTTCTGATAGTTGATGAGAATGCAGAGAAAAAGCTGGCCGCACTGGTGCTTCAGGCGAAAAAAGACGGGCTGATTGACAATTTTATTTACAGCTCTGTGTCTGCAGCTTACCTGTCGGCGGTAATTGACACTCTGTGAGAGTGACGGAAAGGAGAATTATATTATGAGAGAGAGAAAGAAACTTCACCGGATGCTCAGTATACTGCTCAGCTTCATGCTGGTTGCAGGAATGATGCCGGCTATGAGCATGACAGTGTTTGCTACAACTACAATAAGTAAAGTAGAAGCGTCCGGCATCAAAGTACCTGTACCAGGGGAATCGGTGGATAGCTCATATGAAAGCGTCACGTTACCGTCGGGGCAAGGATATGAACAGTTAGGCGTGACCTTATGGTACGATAACGCTGCGTGTGAGGAGCCATTCTACGGTCCCTTTGCAGCCGGACAGACATATTATGCCGAGGTTTGGCTGGATGCTACAAGCGGATATCAGTTTGCCGACACATCGAGCATCGATGTGAGCTATGAAGGAGCAGCACCGTATTCTAAAGAGGTCAGAACCGGTAATGCGAGGATGTTCTTCACAGTTAAACTTACATGCGGGAATGTGGAAGTAATCCCGGCGATTAGAATGTATGGTCTGAAGTATCCGATGTTGACACAGATGCCGGTTTCACTCGACAATGTGGAATGCTGGGCATGCAGCAAGGACGGATACATTTATGATGAAGTAGAAAAACTCGATGTGACTGATTTTAAATGGGAATGTACTTCTGATAACGGTGCGAACTGGTCAGAATTTTACGAAGACAGGTACTGTGTTAGTGATTCCCCTATAAGATACGGTTACAAATACAGAGTGTCATTTACAGTTCATCCGAAGGAAACAGCCTGCGGTAACACACTGTCTCCTCTTGTAGGCGATAAAGAGAAGGAAGAAAAGGAACCGTACACGGTTTTTAGTACTGTAGGTTTTTCATCATTCAATTCTTCTTTTGTTTATAAATGGGCAGAATGCATAGACAATAGAGACGGTTCATTTACGTTCCGTTCATATCACTACCCTGAGGAATATGAGATTAAGGATATTTCAACTTCAATGCAGAACTATGCTCTTGATAAGCCGGCTGACAGTGTAAGAGCAACATCATCTACAGCTGGAATCGATGTAAGCAATGTGGAGCTGGTGACAAAAGATGGAAGTGAGGAAACAAAAGTAACCGGCAATATTGAGCCGTTTAAGGAATACTGGGCAAAAGTTTCCCTTAGCATTACAGGCGATAATCAGAAAATCTATGAATTTACAGATTACAACCACCTGAAGAATTATTACGGCGTAGACTCAGAAAGGTACATTGAATACAGAGATGCAATTAAGCTGAACGGGATCAAAGCGGATGATATTATACAAGATAAAAGCAGTGGCTTTAGTGACGACTACAATATAACGGTTTATTTCAAACTTCCAATGTTTGTAAGCGATAAGGCAACTAAGCTTTCGTATTCATCCACAACATACAACGGTAAGGTTAAGAGTCCTGCAGTTTCAGTGGTAGACGCAGCCGGCAATAAGCTGGTTAAGGGCACGGATTATGATGTTACGGTTCCGACAGGAAGAGTGAATGCAGGTACATACACTTACAAAGTAGTATTCAAAGGAAACTATTCCGGAAGCAAGACACTGACCTTGACTATCAATCAGGCATCATATACACCGACAGTTAAGGGATATTCCGGAACATACGACGGAAAGAAGCACACTATCAGCTTAAG
>JAQYNQ010000127.1 GCA_028727785.1 Eubacteriaceae bacterium
GCCTTTGGAAATCTTAATATATCTGTCAATGGTTCGTGGATCACAGTCAAATCGCCGAGCTAGTTCAGTTTTATTGCACAAATCTAGATTCTCCTTTCCTAAGAATTCAATTTTATCTTTTATGTCACCTCTCACAACAAAATCCTTCTTCGTTCAGTGACACAATTATATAAAAAAATGTTACCTGAAAATGCTTAAATTCCTACATTTTGATATCGGAACTTTAATGCATTTCCATAGTAACATTTACAGAAGGATTAATATTACTCCTTTAGTATGTTTTGTTTCTATTATTCTTTTGTGCACAGCTGTGGAGCTGTTAACAAGTTATCTTATGGAAATAGTAACAGGGTCCTGGCTTTGGGATTACACAAATGACGGACTGAGCTTCCAGGGGCGTATTGCATTGAAATCAAGCGTACGTTTTGGTATTATTGGGATAGCTGTATTATACGGAGTATGGCCTGCCCTAGACAGATTTTTTGTATCGCTGAAAAGCAACAGACCGATCATGTTTGATTTGATCAGCTACATACTTATTGGACTGTTCCTTTTAGATGTAATAGCCAGGTTTTTCGTTGGAGGAAACTATGTTGGACCATAAGCAGATAAGTTATATTTACATAATACCTTGGCTGGAAAGCCGGTTATGACATTGGGGACACACAAAACTTTGTTCAATATGAACCGGGGTAGGTAAATAATTTGGGAGAAAAATAATGAAAATTGTAATGTTAAATGGACAGAATCATAAGGGAAGCACCTATCATATCGGTCGGCTGATTGCGGATAAGATTTCCGGTAGTAATGAGATTAGAGAATTTTTCTTCCCGAGGGATATGAATCACTTTTGTGTTGGATGTTACAAATGTATTGAAGATGAAAAAGCTTGTCCATATTATGAGGAAAAAAAGGTTATTCTTGACGCTGTTGAAGAAGCCGATGTTTTGATTGTAACAACGCCGACATATTGTTTGCATGTATCAGCACCACTGAAGGCATTTATTGATCTGACCTTTGACTTCTGGATGTCACACAGGCCAAGAAACTGTATGTTTAGCAAGCGTGCAGTTATCGTATCAACTTCTGCAGGCTCTTCTTCGAAGTCAGCAATGAAAGATGTAGAAGACGCTTTGTTCTACTTAGGCGTTCCATCTATTATAAAATATGGAATTGCTGTTCAGGCAATGAGCTGGGATGGAATCAAATCATCGAGAAAAGAAAAAATAGAGAGGGATACAAGCAAAATTGCTGAAAAGCTAGGTAGGAGAGAAAAAATACATGTTGGAATCAAGACGAAAGTTATCTTTAACATGATGAGAATGATGCAGAAAAACGGCTGGGGGTCTTCGCCTGTAGAAAAAGAGTATTGGGAGAAAAATGGATGGCTTGGAAGAAAGCGGCCGTGGAAATGATGAGGAGGAACATAAAAAGCATGGAGTGAAATGAATCAGGTGACTGTCCTGACATGAAATCATGCAAGATAGTTGGGATGATTATTTCTAACAACACTGATGCTTTGAGAAATCTTGAGACAGGGGACAGTGACAAATGAAAAAAGATTAAACATGCATATACAGGAATCTGCCGCTTGAATGTTCTTTAAACTTTGTGGTACTATAGACTCGATTGATGAAAAGAGGTGGCAGAAATTGAAAAAAGTAATTGCATGTATAATAACAACAGCATTTTTGTTCGGAACTATGGAAATTGCACTGAAGATGGGTGGAAGCACTTTTGACTCGCTGCAGCTTACAGGCCTTCGATTCCTGATAGGTGGTGCGGTGCTGGCACCTATGGCAATAAAAGAGTATAACGAGAATTTCAGAGATAAGGGAGAGAAACTCAGCATGAAGGATTATGGCTGGCTGTTCCTTGTCGGCTTTATGTGTATTCCGGTCAGCATGCTTCTGTTTCAGCTTGGAATTGAGAGGTGCAATGCTTCAACAGCGGCGTCTATCATGTGTCTGAATCCGATTTTTACCATGGCCATTGCTGCAACATTTACAAATGAACATATGGACAGACACAAGTACTGTTCTGTGGTGCTGGGGCTGATAGCGTGCGTATTTATGATGAGACCATGGGATATTCAGGAGGGAAACAGCCTGATAGGATTGCTTCTTGTACTGGGAGCATCCATAACATTCGGCGCATACACAGTTATGGGAAAAAAGAGCCTGACAAGAATCGGAACCTTCACTCAGACTTGTGTAAGTTTTGTTATGGGTTCAATAGTATTGCTGTCGATAACCGCTCTGAGCGGAAGACCTGTATTCAGTGGAATGACAGAAAGTCCGCTTCTGCTGGCATATATAGGCATTGTTGTAACAGGCATTGGATATCTTACATATTTCATAGCAATCAAAAATTCCGATGCGACAACAGGTTCTCTGACTTTTTTTGTAAAACCTGCTATAGCACCGGTACTTGCAGTAATAATACTTCACGAACATGTAATGTGGAACACGATAATAGGAATAATTCTTCTTCTGACAGCTTCATTTATTACAATAAACGATGCATTTAAAGCAAGAAGAGCTACAGCTTAATATTGTAAGACTAAAGCGTATGAAGTATAATATTTATTATTTATTATTTATTATTAATATGCATTTTACCTGCTTAAGAATGCATACAGCTATTCAAGGGGGGACAATTAAATCTATATATATTGGGAAGAGCAGTATAAACCTTGCGCTGATGAAAGGAAACATCAATAATGAAAAGAATCAAAGATATTAAACGACTAATCAGTATACTGCTTATAACTGTAATGACAGCAGGCCTGATTACAGGCTGCGCAGGCTCCGGTGAAAGCAGCGACAGGGAGTCAGTAACCGTTTACATGTGGAGTTCCGTGCTGCTTGACAGTTATGCACCATATATTCAGGAGCAGCTTCCTGATGTAGATGTGGAATTTATCGTTGGAAACAACGATCTGGACTATTACAAATTCTTAAAAGAAAACGGCCAGCTTCCTGATATTATAACCTGCAGAAGATTCTCGCTTCACGATGCCAATGATCTGAAAGACAGTCTTTTGGATCTTTCCACTACAGAAGAAGCAGGCGCCGTATATGACTCGTACATAGGGAACTTTACCAATACTGACGATACCATTAACTGGATTCCGCTCTGTGGCGAAGCAGACGGACTGGTAGCAAACAAGGAACTGTTTGACAAGTACAATATTCCGCTGCCTACGGACTACGACAGCCTTGTTTCAGCATGCAAAAAATTTGAACAGCAGGGAATACGAGGTTTTGTCGCTGACTTTGCCTACGACTACACATGCATGGAAATACTTCAGGGTCTCTCAATTTCAGAGATAAACTCAATGGAGGGACGTTTATGGAGAAGCAAGTATGAGGATCCTGCAAATCTTGAGGTAACAGGACTTGACCGCGAGATATGGCCCGGTGTGTTCCAACGAATGGAAAACTTTATTAAAGATGTCAACATTCAGCCAGAGGATATCAACCTGGACTACGATCCTACGATAAACATGTTTATGGAAGGAAAGGCGGCAATTATTCGTTCGGGAGGATCTAACACCGTTGCATTTAACGATATGGGCATAGAAGCGGTATTTCTTCCATACTTCTGTCAGGATGGAGAAGAGTGGATGCTTACATATCCTGCATTTCAGGTTGCTGTAAATAAAGATGCTGAAAGTGATGAATCGCATATGAAAGATGTAATGAAGGTTCTGGAAGTAATGGTGTCAGACGGAGGTCAGAACAGCCTTGCTGAAGGACAGCATGTTATTACGTACAGTCAGAACGTGAATCTTGAGATGTCACCTGCACTGGACAATCTGAAAAAGAATATAGAGCAGAATCAGATGTATATCCGCATTGCCTCAAATGACTTTTTCGCAACTTCTCTGGATGTGGTTCATAAGATGATAACAGGAGAGTACGATGCCCAGCAGGCTTACACCGAATTCAACAGACAGCTTGAGGACACATCTGTTACCGAACCAGAGAAGATACTGACAATTGACGAGACATATTCGAACAGGTTTAAGCCAGAGGGTGGAAGAGAGTCTTCCTCGGCAATGGCAGGTTCTCTGCGCGACTTATACGGTAGCGATGTTCTCATTGCCCCTGCATACAGCTTCACAGAAACCGTTATCAAAGCCGACTATTCCGAGGAAATGGTTTCATCCATGATTATGCCCAATACTCTCCTTGCATGGGACAGCCAGATGACGGGCGCACAGCTTAAGAACTACATCAAAGCTTCCGTAGAGGGAATAGATGGTGGATTCAGGCCTTTCAACCAGGGAATGCTGCCGGCAGTAAGCGGGGTTTCCATTGAGGTTGAAGCGTCTGATGACGGATTTGTTCTGACGAAGGTTTTGAAAGATGGAAAAGAACTGGATGATAATGAAAAGTTAAAGGTTACATGTCTTAACACTCAGGGCTTTATGGATCCGTTCCTTGCTGATGAGGAATACAAATTCCGAGGCTATGAGCTAAGAGTATCTGAACAGTGGCTTGAATATATAAAAAATGGCGGAAATATTGCAGCACCTGAGGCATACATTACGCTTAAGTAGAAAGACGGAAACATTAACCGGAGGTTAGCTGAAGGAGATATTCTAATGAAGGAAAGGGCAAAAGGTGCCATAATATCGGTAATAATAGTAGTACTCCTTGTTCTTTTAGGAGGGGCGTATTACAGATTTGTATCGAAAACAATATACTCGGAGAGTGTCTCTCATCTGACGGAGGTTTTCCATCAGGCCAATGTCTCTCTACATAATCTTATAGAAAGCAACTATGGGAATATTCATCTGTGGTCTGATTATCTTGAATATGAGGATGATGAGAGTCGCATTGAAAATCACTTTATAAAGGCTAAAGAAGATGCCGGATTTACAGACTTCTATTTTATTTCCCGAGACGGCAAGTATGTTTCTGTCAGCGGAGAAAAAGGCAATATGGATTTCAAGACCGAAATGTATAGTCTTATTCTTGAAAAGAAGGATATAGTTATACGCTCAGCCATTCCCGGACATCCTCAGGTGATAATTTTTGCTGCACCCGCAAAAAAAGCAACCTACAAGGGATTCAAATATGAGGCAATAGGCGTGGGCTACAGCAATGGAGCACTTATCAATGAACTGAAAACAGATTCATTTAACGGAGAAGCAAGCAGTTTTGTTGTTCATTCAGACGGAAGAGTTGTGGTGGATAATGCACAGCAGGATGACCGGAACGTATATAATTTCGTTTCCGCTCTGAGCAAGCATTCCTCTATGACCGGAGAAGAAATTGATGATTTGTGTGCCGACTTAAAAAACAGCATGTCAGGAGCAGGTCTCATTACCCTATCGGACACGGACTGCTATATGATATATGAACCTGTGGGAATAGATGACTGGAGTATTATCAGTGTGGTTCCCGCTAAAACTGTAAATTCAAGTATGAACAGGCTTCAGTCCATAACCATGGTAATTGCAGCCGTTATAATGATGATTATCGGCGGTCTGCTTCTGCTGTATATTATAAGAAGAAACAGGCTTCGTTTGCAGGAAAAGGATATGGAAATTCTGTATCGCGACGAAATGTTCAACAAGGTTTCCATAAATATGGACGATGTGTTCCTGATGCTGGATTCCCATAAATTAAGAGTCGATTATGTGAGCCCGAACATTGAAAAGATTACCGGAATTTCACAGAATCAGGTACGACGCAGCATCCATGAAATCGATGCGTTTGTTGAACAGTCTGACACAGTTCTGATCTGGGAGCAGCTGCCTGACATTCTCCCAGGAGAACAGAGAGAATGGGACAGAAAGTATGTTCTCTGGAAGACAGGCGAAGTGCGCTGGTTTCACGTTGTGGCATTCTGCAGTGAAATAATGGATGAGAAGAAATACATACTGGTGATGTCGGACCGAACGAAAGATATTCATATCAAAGAAGAACTGGAATCTGCAGTGGCTGCGGCGGAAGACGCACTCAAGCTGGCAAAAGCTGCGAGCAAGGCAAAGAGCACATTCCTTTCAAATATGTCCCATGACATCCGTACTCCTATGAAGGCGGTTATCGGTTTTGCCACATTGGGACTTGCCAATGTGGATGACCGTGAAAAAGTTAAGGATTATCTGTCCAAAATCCTGTCATCAGGCAATCATCTTCTCAGTCTGATAAATGATATTCTGGATATGAGCAGAATAGAAAGCGGAAAAATTGTCCTGGAGGAGACAGAGGCAAATCTTTCGGATATGCTTCATGATATCAAAACTATTGTAAGTGGACAGATCAGCGCCAAGCAGCTTAAGCTGTTCATGGATGCAATAGACGTTACAGATGAAAATGTATACTGTGACAGGACAAGGCTTAATCAGATTCTTTTAAATCTGATTTCAAATGCTATTAAGTTTACTCCTGCAGGGGGGATCATATCTGTTCGGATTAAGCAGATACATAATAACATTGAGGGTATGGGAAGCTATGAAATAAGGGTAAAGGACAACGGCATCGGCATGAGTCCCGAATTTGCAAAAAAGATTTTCGAGCCTTTTGAAAGAGAACGTAATTCAACTGTCAGCAAGATTCAGGGAACAGGTCTGGGAATGGCAATCTCGAAGAATATCATCGATATGATGGGAGGAACCATTGAAGTTGTTACAGAACCTGACAAAGGCACAGAATTCATAGTTCGTCTTTCACTGCGAATTCAGCCTGAAAGCGTGCATACTGTACGTATAAAGGATCAGAATTATCTTTATGTTAATGCAGATAACGGCTTTAGCGGTAAGCATATCCTTCTTGTTGAAGACAACGAACTCAATAAGGAGATAACTAAGGAAATACTCAGGGAGCACGGCTTTATCATAGATACGGCAGATGACGGTCTGCAGGCTCTTGAAAGAATTGAATCTTCAGAGCCGGGTGACTATGACCTTGTTCTCATGGATATTCAGATGCCGGTTATGGACGGATATGAAGCGTCGAAGAGAATACGAAGCCTGGATAATTCCCGGCTTGCTTCCATACCTGTTATTGCCATGACTGCAAATGTGTTCAGTGAGGATCGCAGGAAAGCAGCTGAATGCGGCATGAATGGATTTATAGCTAAACCGATTGTTGTTGAAGAAATGATTACGGCACTGAAGTCTGTGTTTGACAGTTTATAGACGATCTGTCGGTAAGGAGCATATGTCATGAGAATTGTGAAAGAAGCAGCTGAAAGAAAAAGTTTACAGATGGCTTGAAGAAATGGATGGGTAGTTTTTTGAAGCATACAAACAAAATGTAAAATAATATATAAGAATGAGAACTATCATGGAGACTTTTTGTATAAAATATGATAGAATGACGATGTCCATAAACCTATCGGATAAGTTATTATTAGCATTTAGAGAGGTAAAGCATGAGAAACACAGACTATCAATGCAAAAAGAATCCGGCAAGAGCCATGATTGCAGTTGTAACTGCACTGTGCATGATGTTCGTTTCAGCTGTACCGGCAAGTGCTGCCGTAAACCAGTGGAATGGTTTTGCTGAAAACGATGCTCTTATAAAGGATACGATTACTAACATTACTTCAAGTGTAACAGAGCACGAAGTAATAACTAACGTTTCAGATGGTTCTGATCAGAAAATCGACTATATCGGGGAGATCAGGCCTGATGAAAACATTAAAGTTGTTGCCGGGTATGGCCGGGATAACGCTGACAAGTGGTCACTTACCAGAACAACAAGTCAGGCTGCAGCATACGAGAAGAATCACCCGGGTGAAACTGTAGTGGCTGCAATTAATGCAGACTTCTTCAACATGGCAACAGGTGAGCCTATGGGCGCACTCGTTATGGAAGGTCAGGTAAAGCACGGCGCAAACGGACGCTATTATTTCGGTATTACAAAGGATGGGAAGCCTGTAATCAGAAATTCTGAAGACCTTAGTGATTTATCTATGGCTGTCGGCGGGGATATGGTTCTCGTCAGAGACGGACAGGTTGTAGAGGAAAGCACTGAGTACGGCAATCTGAAATACAGCCGTACGGCAATCGGCTATAAGCCGGACGGTACCATTGTAACTTTTGTTACATACGGAAAGAGACCTCCGATATCTTGTGGACGCACATACAGGGAAATGGCAGAAATGTTTGCAGCAGCAGGATGTGAATATGCTCTTGCTCTGGATGGCGGCGGATCATCAACATGGGCAGCCCGTCCTGAAGGAACAGACAAGCTTACTGTTCGTAATACACCTAACGATGGTGCAGAACGAGAGGTAAGTTCCAGTGTTCTGATTGTATCAAAAGAAAAAGTTACAGGAGTTTTTGATCACGTTCAGATTACTCCTAACAATGAAGTATACACTCCAAACTCAAGCATTAAGTTTGAGGCAAGGGGCGTAGATACAGCAGGATTCCCTGTAGATATTCCGGCTGATACACAGTATGCACTGGCAGATGACAGCAGCGAGATGGGAACCATTGACGCTGCAACAGGTGAGTTCAAGGCAAATGATAAAACAGGTGTTGTAACAGTTAATATGGTGCAGGGTGACAAAGTAGTCGGACAGACTTCCATAGAAGTTGCAGTTCCTGACAAAATATACTTTGCAAACGAAGAAATAAGTTTGGGATTTGATGAAGAATCAACTCTTGGACTTGTAGTCAGAAACAAAGAAAGAGATATGCATTATAATGACGGTGACTTTATCTGGTCAGTTTCTGACAAATCAATGGGTAAATTTACAGGAAATATTTTTAAATCATCAGAGGGTAACAGTGTTAACGGAACGGTTACTTGTAAATCAATATATGATGAATCAGTATCCGGTGAAATAACTGTAATTGTAGGTAAGCTTCCAACTATAGTATGGGATTTTGAAGATACAACGGATTCAGACGGAAATCCGGTAACTGCAGAAGACTACTATGTAGGAACAGCAGAAAATCCGGGAATCCTGTATCATTCAAACTATGGCCGTGGCGGCAGCGAATCTGTGGAAATTATCAGCATCGACGATGATGAACCTGTAAGATTCGGAGCTAAGGCGATGAAGCTTAATTATGACTTTATCAACTGCGGAGCAGTAACTGAAGGTGCATGTATCGGAACTACTGAAGCCTTTGTTGTTCCCGGAACTCCTACAGCAATCGGAGTTTGGGTATATGCTCCTGAAGGTGTAGGTATTGAATGGGAAGGAGACGGAACACAGGCCGGACTTTGGCTGAGGGGTTATATCAAAGATGGAAACGGAAATAACCTTCCATATGACTTTACTCTTGAACCAAAACAATTCAAGGCACCGGGTGAACCGCTCATCGATACTGTACATCCACTTCCGGGCATTTACTGGGAAGGCTGGAAATACCTTGAAGCAGACCTTACACAGATACAGCCGCCATACAGTCTGCAGGCAGGAATGGCACTTCGTCTGATGTACGTATATGGTACTCACATGGGTACAAACTCTGCAAACGCACTATACTTCGACAACTTCCAGTTTGTTTACGGAACAAATGATGCCGACGTAGACAATCCGATTATCAATTCTATTACTGTAAATAACACTGAAATTGACAGAAATACAGTTGTCGACAAAAATATTGTAAACATCGACGCAATTGTAAGCGATGTTGAAAACAAAAACACAACAGGTGTAGACGGCAAAACTGTCAGAATGTTTATCGACGGTGAAAATGTTGTAAACAATGACAGATATCAGTTTAAATACGACGAAAGCGGACAGATGGCTCATTTATATGGAGTCAAGCTGTCTGAAGGCAAGCATTCCGTTACAGTTTCCCTAAGAGATGGGTTCGGTAATGAAACATCAGAAACAAGATACTTTACTGTTAATTCAGGAGAAACAGAGGAGAAGACATCTGTAAGTGTTGTAATGGAAGAAGATTCAGCTGTTTTAGGCGGTAAGGTAAATCTTCAGGTTAAGGCCTCAGGCAATACTGTAACAAGCAGCACAACTGTTATCAAACTTGGCAATCTGTTCAAGAATTACGATGTCAAATTCTCAGATAATTTCGACGGAACAGTAAACTACAGCAATATGACAAAGAGCATAACTATCAAAGCTGAAAGAAAAGAAGCTGCTTCAGCTGATGATGGAAATGTAATTGCAACATTGACTGTAGATGTTCCATCCACACTGAAGGATGGCGATTTCTTCACATATATTGTTAAAAACGGACGTTTTGAGACAGCTTCAGGAGAATATGACACATATTCAACTGAAGAAATTCAGGTGCCGGTAACTGCCGGTTATAACATCTCAGCTGAACCTATAATTGTTGGTGGAGCTGACGGAATAATCGAAGTAGTAACACCGGACGGAAAAGCAGCAGCAGGAGTATCAGTATACACTGCAGCAAGTGACGAGTTAATCGGAACAACTGACGAATCCGGCAGACTGGTGACAAATAAGTTCAATGAAGCAGCCGGTGCATATTCTGTTTATGCAAAGGATGACGCCGGAATGTTATCCTTCCAGAAAAAAGTTTTGACATACGATGCACAGTGTGATGCAACCGGAGTACCTCAGACCATAAGATTCAATGCGGTCAGTGATTCTGCCACAGAGAAGAACATTACATGGCTGAGCAATCCTCTGGCTGAAGGAGAGCAGACAATCAGATATGCTCCTGCAGGAACAGAAGAGTGGACAGTTGTCAAAGCTGAATCAAAACTCACAACATTTGTTACAGGCGGAAATAAGATAGCAAACATTAACAGTGCCCTTATTTCAGGTCTGACACCTGATACAGAATACGATTACATAATCGGTACAGAAGAAGCATTCACTGATAAAGCTACATTTAAGACAGATGCAGAAGGAAGAACTGATACTGAGTTCTTTGTAATCGGTGATATCCAGAATCCAGATAAGACAAATCTTGAGGCAATAGTTGACAAGCTTAATGCAACAGGAAAAACATATAACTTTGGTATCCAGACAGGCGACGCAATTGACCAGGGAACAGATTTTGACGACTGGAATTCGGTTGGTCAGATACTGGGAGCGAAAAAGCTTGCTGATACGAATCTAATCAGCATCATGGGTAACCATGAATACTACGGTGATCCGGATACAGTTGTAGCCTCTGCAATGTACAACAATCCGAATACTGCAGAAGGTGCATACTACTCTGTAGAATACGGAAATGTATATATTGCGACAGTAAACTTTGCAACTACAGGAGCACAGATTAAAAAAGCTGCAGAATGGCTGGTTGAAGACGCTGCCAAGTCTGATGCAACATGGAAAATCCTATGTTCACATCAGCCGCCATACTACACAAACAAGTCAGGCGGTAACGATCCTGTATATGATGTAATGCCGGATGCAATTGAGGAAGCCGGAATCGATGTGGTATTCTCAGGTCATGACCACAGCTTTGCAAGAACCAATTCCCTGAAAGATGACAAACAAGTTGAAGATGGCGGAACAATTTACTACATCTGTGGATCAACAGGCGGCAAGGTATATCCGATTACAACTCAGGACAAGTTTGATTACGATGAAATCTTCAAGTATGTTTCAGTTGATTATTCAGCAACTTACCTGACTGCATCATCAGACGAAAACAAGATGACAATTAACATGTATGACCTTGAAGGCGGTTTAATTGACTCTGTAACTATTGAAACTGAGTGCTCCAAGTATGGTCATGAGCTTGTTTATAAACCTAAATCAAACGTTGTTGTCTGCAATCGCTGTGGAAAAGATATTAAAGACTATACAGGAGAAGTTAAGAGTGCAGCAGGTTATACATACTATCTGATCAAAGGAGTAAAGCAGACCGGATGGGTTCCTGTTGGTGAAGAATTCCGTTACTACGGTAAAACCGGAGCTAAGCAGGAGGTTACAGCTGTAAGAACCGAAAAGGATTGCGTTACAGATACTACGGTAACATATACTGCCTCATCCGGTGCAGTAAAAGTACAGAGATATAATGACGCAGGTGGACATGAATACGTAGAACAGGATGGAAAGTGGATCTGTTCTGTCTGCGGACATGAACGCATTAAAATGGAAGACTGTAAGTATAAGCTGAGCTACAAAGCTTCTACTTATACAGGAAACGCTAAGAAGCCTGCAGTTACTGTAACAGCTCCAGATGGAAGCATTCTTGTTGCCGGAGCAGGCAAGGATTATAAAGCTGCATATTCTGATAATGTTGAAGTAGGTAAGGCATCCGTAACTTTAACAGCTGTTAAGATCGGAAAATACGTAAACATTAATGACTGGAGAGGAAACTGTGAGGGAAGCAAGACTTTACACTTTACTATCCTTCCTGATGCTCCAAAGGATGTAATTGCGTACTATCAGGCTAATAAAATAAACTTAAGCTGGACTGCTGCCCAGCAGGCAGATCAGTATATGATTTACAAATCATCTGACGGAAACAAGTGGTCGTATGTGGGAACAACAACCCGTACTTCATACAATGTGAGAGGACTTGATAATCCTTACAGCTACAAGTTCCGCATTTACTCAAAGAAGAAGGGTTCTGACGGCGCAACATACGAGTCAACAGCATATGCAAGCTCAAGGTCTCTTGTTACAAAGATTAATGCTTATGTAGGAATGACAAGTGGATGTCCTATTCTCGAATGGAATCCGGCTGAAGGTGTCAAGTACACAGTTTACAGATCAGCAAGTGAATACGGAACATACACCAAGCTTACTACCACAAGCGGTGGATCTTTTAAGGATACAGGCGCAGTGAAGGGTAAAACTTACTATTACAAGGTTAAGTCTACAGTAACTAAGACCGGCGACGCCGCAATGAGTAAAGTATATTCATTAAGAGCAAGATGCGGACGTCCTGTAGTGACTGTTAGAAATAATGCAACCACAGGTAAACCGGTTCTGAAGTGGAGTGCTGTAAAAGGTGCAGTCAAGTACGAAGTTTACAGATCAACTTCCGGACAGAGCGGTACCTATGAAAAACTTGCAACTATTAAGGGCACATATATTACAAATAAGAGTGCTGTTAAGGGCAAGACATATTACTATAAGGTAAGAGCTTTGAGCTCAAACGGTATAAGAAGTACGTTCAGCAAACCGGTTAAGATTAAATGTCTATAGTTGATTAGGTACTCTAAATTATCGTGTGGGTACCAGATCGAAAAAAAGAGCACTGAAGGTTAAAGAGAGGATCCGATTTTCGGGTCCTCTTTTTGACAGATTCTGTTTGTGTTATGGAATTCTTATGAATTTGTAAGATTTTATATGGGGAATAATGTGCTATAATTTTCATTAGATAATCTCAATGAACATTTGAGATATGATATTGCCGGAGATAAAGTGACTAATGGAAAACAAGAAGAAACTGGGGATGGAAATACTGTTTCTTGTTGCTGTTTTTGCTGCAACAATGTATGGAGTATTTCATGGTGAGAATATTAATGAAATAATAGAGATAATAAAGAGGGTACAAAAGATCTATCTGCTCCCTGCAGTAATCTGTGTGCTTTTATTTGTGTGGGGAGAGTCCATAATTATTCGCTATATGATGGGAACCCTGAATATCCGTGTGAGAAAATGGACATGCTTCCTGTTTTCCTCTGTAGGTTTCTTTTTCAGCTGTATTACTCCATCAGCTTCCGGAGGGCAGCCGGCACAGATATTGTATATGAGACGAGAAAACATCCCTATTCCTATTTCTACTCTCGTTCTGATGATTGTTACAATTACATATAAGGCGGTACTGGTAATTGCGGGGATTGCTATTCTCATATTTGGTCAGGGATTTATTCATGACTATCTGGATGGAATAGTGCCTGTATTCTATCTTGGAATCTTTTTAAACGTAGTGTGTGTCAGCTTTATGCTGATAATGGTATATAATACAACCTTTGCAGGAAATATTCTAAATAGTGGTCTTTCGTTTCTGGAGAAGACCAGAGTCGTTCGCTATAAAGAGAGACGTCACAAACGCCTTGAAGCCGGAATAAAAAAATATGGCGAAACAGCAGTGTATTTTAAAAGCCATTATCATGTGGTGATTCACGTATTATTAATCACCTTTGCACAGAGGTTTGCCCTTTTTCTATCAACATACTTCGTCTATAAGTCTTTTGGACTGGAGGGCTTTTCGGCACTGACCATCGTAATTCTGCAGGCTGTTATTTCAATTTCTGTAGATATGCTTCCTCTTCCCGGGGGAATGGGAATTACCGAGAAACTTTTTCTTACAATTTTTGCACCGGTGTTCGGAACCACACTGCTGTTACCCGGAATGGTATTATGCAGAGGCTTAAGTTATTATACCCAGCTTTTTATGTGTGCAGTATTAACTGTACTGGCACATTTTACGATCGGCAGAAAAGGTTCAGTAGTCGAAGAGAATCAGAAGGAAAAATTGTAAATGTAAATCTCTGTAAAATAACTGTTTCTTTTAGTTAAGCATCATGGTATAATTACTCCAACAAGATATGTATGTCTATTGGAAAAGAGAGGAAACGAAAATGAAAAAGATCAAATCTTTAGCAGTAATTGCGACATGCACAGCTGCATTATTGCTTCTTGCAGGCTGTGACATTACACAGGAAATGACTATCAACGATAATTTGACCGGAAAAGCGAAAATAACAATGGAACAGCCGATGTCAAAAGCAGAAATGTCAGATGAATTTATCTCTTACGATAAGCAGAAAATCGTTCTTCTTCCGGATACAGAAGATATGGAGTATATGGTTGAAGATGAGGGGGACTTAGAAGCATACACAATGACAATTAATCTGCCGTTCCAGATTGCAGATACAAATGCAAAACTGAATCCTGAAAAGGAAAACTCTGTTGTAGTCAATATGATGCAGGAAACTCCAGAGAGAATCTATGTTGTGTTTGACGAAAGCATTGTCAGCCTTGAAGACCTGGCATTCAAGAACGGAGAATACAATGTAATAAACGGTAAGTACTACAACAAGTATTTTACTTTAAGAGCAAAGTCACAGAATGTTATCACTTCTCTTAAGGTAAACGGCAAAGAATGGGGTGCCAACAGCTTCAGACCTGAGACAAACGGCAAGTATACAGTTAAAGCAAAGCTGTTATCAGGACAGGAAGAGGTTGTTACATACGTAATAGACACTTATAAGCCTAAGACAAACATTGTAAACAATAAGACATACAAGGGCAGTGTTAAGATTACATTCTCCGACAAATGGGGTATTAAGAAGGCTACTTTAAATGGAAACCCTATTTCATCAGGAAAGATGGTCTCCAAAGCAAGAACACACACACTGAAAATCTGGGATAAGGCAGGCAACCTGACAACAAGAACATTCAAAGTAGTAAAATAATAATTAATAATGACTAACCCGGAGCAGTGGCCATTAATTGGACCACTGCTCTGTTAGTAATATGGCAAAGAGGAAGTGATATGAATCATGGCAATAGAAAAAGTAAGAGAGTACTTTAGAAGAAGAGGCATTGAGGATAGAATTCTCGAGTTTGACAGTTCAAGTGCTACAGTTGCACTGGCAGCTCAGGCAGTTGGATGTGAGGAGAACAGGATTGCTAAGACCCTGTCCTTTCATGTGGGTGACCATGTGGTACTCATTGTGACAGCAGGCGATACAAAAATAAACAATTCAAAGTACAAGGCACAGTTTGGAACAAAGGCAAAGATGCTTTCTTTTGAGGAAGTTGAGCCTTTGATTGGACACGGAGTAGGTGGGGTCTGTCCTTTTGCCGTAAATGAAGGAGTTGTGGTTTATCTGGATGAATCACTGAAAAGGTTTGAGACCGTTTTTCCCGCCTGCGGAAGCGCTAACAGCGCAATCGAGATGACCATGGAAGACCTGGAAAAATACTCAGGATATAAAGAATGGATAGATGTTTGCAAGATACCGGAGTGAAAAAATCAATCCGGTTTTTTCTTGGGTGAGAAAGCAATAATGTTAACTTATTTTGCAAATCAGGTTGACATTATGAGACGAGATATGTTAACATAAAAAATGTTGGAGGTTAACAATATGGAGAAAAAGGGAACAAAAGAACAGCTTCTTATGCTCTTTGAGAACAATAAAGGACTATTCCTATCCGGAGAGTATATAGCTGAAATCCTTGGCATTTCAAGAACCGCAGTGTGGAAATCGGTACAGACTCTGAGAAATGAAGGGTATAATATTTCGGCTGTAAGAAATAAGGGATATAGTCTTTCCGTGGAGAGTGATATTTTATCCACTCAAGGAATAAAAAAATATCTGAAAAAAGACTGGAGTGATATGCCGCTGGAAGTGTATCAGTCCGTGAATTCAACTAATACAGTTGCAAGAGAGAAGGCTGCTGCAGGTGCAGAGGATGGATACACTGTTGTTGCAGGCAATCAGACTGCAGGAAGAGGAAGAATGGGGAGATCATTTCATTCTCCTGCTAAGACAGGGATATATATCAGCATAGTTCTGCGTCCGGAAAGATATGATCCGCAGCAGGCGGTTAAGCTGACGACAATGGCCGCAGTTGCAGTGTGTGAGGCCATAGAGTCAGTTTCCGGAGAAAAGGCTGAGATTAAATGGGTGAATGATGTATTTGTTCAAGAGAAAAAAGTCTGCGGTATTTTAACCGAAGCATCCTTCAACCTGGAGGATGGTATGCTGGAATACGCTGTGCTAGGTGTGGGGATTAATGTATTTGAACCTGAAGGCGGTTTCCCTGATGAAATAAAGAATATTGCAGGGGCAGTATTCTCCAAGTCTGAAAATGATGCAAAGAACCGACTGGCAGGGCAATTTATCAATCATTTCATGAAATACTACCACAACGTTAATGGCGATTCGGATTATGCAGAAGAATACCGCAGAAGAAGTTTTGTTATTGGAAAGAATGTGAATGTAATTACGCCTAAGGGAACAAGAGAAGCCTTGGTTCTGGATGTTGACAGGGAGTGCAGACTGCTTGTTGAATATGAAGATGGAACGAGGGAAAGCTTGTTTTCCGGTGAAATCAGTATAAGGCTAACACAGAATTAATTGAAATATCAGGAGGTATGGATTTTGAGTGAGAGAAATGAAGGAAAACAAACAACAAAGAGAATTAACATGCTTACTGCCACAGCAGTAATGACCGCAGTTATATGTATACTGGCACCAATGTCCATTCCAATTGGGCCGGTACCTATTTCACTGACAAATCTGGCAATTTTCATTGCACTTTACATTCTCGGATGGAAAATGGGTACTGTTAGTCTGATTCTGTACATTGCACTTGGTGCAATAGGATTACCTGTATTTTCGGGTTTTACAGGAGGACTTGCCAAGTTCCTAGGACCAACAGGCGGATACATTGTGGGATTTATTCCAATGGCTGTAATAGCCGGGCTGATTATTGAAAAAAACAGTAACAGAATAGTTCAGTTTGTGGGAAATATAGCTGCAACAGCAGTTTTGTATGCTATAGGAACAGCATGGTTCTGCTTTTTGATGAAATCCGATGTTGCAGCTGCTCTGTCAGCTTGCGTAATTCCGTTTATTCCGGGAGATGTTATTAAAATTGTTATTGCTATGGTATTTGGGCCGATGATTAAAAAGCGCCTTTCAAAGGCCAATGTGCTACCTTGCTAATTCTTACAGATATAGGGAGCTGTCAAAAAAATGACAGCTCTTTTTTGAGTGCATTTAATCCACAAAGGTGTATATTTTTCTTCGAAATAATGGTAGCATAATAAAAAAAGGAAAAGGAAGAAACGAAATGGAAAACATAATAAAGAGTCTTGCGGTTATACTTTTGGCGGTAATGATGAGTTTCTCATTTTCCGGCTGTGGCAGCAAAGATGATGGTGTAATAGAAGATGGAGTTCTGCATCTTGCAACAAATGCAGCCTTTCCACCATATGAAATGACAGATGATAACGGAGAATTTCAGGGTATCGACATTGAAATTGCTCGGGCAATAGCAGAAAAACTTGATCTTAAACTAGTTGTTGATGATATGGATTTTGCTTCAGTAATAACTTCTGTCAAGAAAGGCAAATCAGATATTGCCATGGCGGGTCTGACAGTAAATGAGGAGAGAAAGATGGATGTAGACTTCACGGTCTCATATGCAAAGGGTATTCAGGTTGTAATTGTTCCTGATGATTCTGATATTAATTCAATTGAGGACCTTGCAAATGATAAGCTGATCGGTACTCAAAAAGAAACCACAGGCTATATTTACTGTTCTGATGTACCTGCGAATGGTGGCTACGGTGAAGAACATGTAGCTGCTTACGCCAGCGGTGAAGCAGCTGTACGGGCTTTGTTAGAGGGCAAGATTGATGCAGTTGTAATTGACAACGGTCCTGCACAGGAATTTGTTAAAGCAAATAAGGGACTGAAGATTCTGGAAAGTAGATTTGTGGAGGAAGAATATGCAATAGGTGTGGCAAAAGACAACCGGACTCTTATGGAAGCTGTAAATACAGCACTTGAAGAGCTTATAGCGGATGGTACGGTACAGAAAATAATTGATAAGTATATTGTTTATTGAAAAAAGAGGGCTGTGATTATGCCCTTTTATAATTTGGAAATTTAGTCTCTGATGTCGTCAGGCGCCATTGTCGTCACGTGCCATGTTTGCTCTTGAAATAGCATCAAACATGGCGCGCGGATTGGGTCAGGCGCCATGTTTGGCTCTGAAATCGCATGGAACATGGCGCGCGGTTCGGTGAGGCGCCATGTTTGCTCTTGAAATGACGTCCAACATGG
>JAQYNQ010000128.1 GCA_028727785.1 Eubacteriaceae bacterium
CGCCACGTTTGCACTCAAAATTACATCACCCATGGCGCGCTCTTCGTTCAAGCGCCATGTTTGCCCTTGAAATTACATCAATCATGGCGCGCTCTTCGCTCAAGCGCCATGTTTGCCTCTGAAATTACATCAATCATGGCGCGCGGTTCAGGTCAGGCGCCATGTTTGCCTCTGAAATTACATCAATCATGGCGCGCTCTTCGGCGGGGCGCCATGTTTGCACTCGAAATTACATCAATCATGGCGCGCGCTCGGTTCAGGCGCCATGTTTGTCCTTGAAATAGCATCAATCATGGCGCGTGGCTTATCAAGGCGCCATGTTCTCCTCTGAAATAGCACCCAACATGGCGCGGCATTCCCGGTACACTCGACAGCTCCTTCAATTCAGCATTTTCTACAGCATACAAAAGCATACAAAAGCATACAAAAAATCGGAGACCCCTCTTGCGGGTATCTCCGAAATAAAAATCACATATGACTTCCTACGGCGGCATTATCCGCATCAGGTAAAAGGGTCGAAGTTGATGACTTCCTCTCAGCCTGCTTCACAAGCTCCCCCGTGTTTAATTGTTTGTAACATTTTATCACATTTTATGAAAAAATACAAACAAACTTTTCTATTCTTCCACATCCCATGTAATGCTTACCTTTGTGCCCTTTCCGTCCTCACTTTCAAGTGAGAGCTGTCCGTCAGTCAGGCTGCAGATGTGCTTTACAATGGCAAGACCAAGTCCGGTTCCGCCCAGCTCCTTAGAACGGCTTTTATCGACGCGGTAAAAACGCTCAAAGATTCGCTTCTGGTGCTCGGCCGGAATGCCGATTCCCGTGTCCTCCACACTGAACAGTATTTTACCGTTTTCACGAAGAACACTTACAGTCACCGAACCGCCTACACGATTGTACCTTATAGCATTCTCAATCAGATTAAAGGTCAGCTCCTGAGCCAGTTCCTTTCCGATGCGGACACCTGCATCCTGCACACCTTCATAGCGAACAGTGATCTGGTTTTTTGATGCGCCTAGAGACAGCATTTCCACACTGTCCGATGCGATTTCCGCAATATTTACAATCTCCAGAACCTCACTGGCATTGCCCGCATCCAGCTGAGACAGCTTGATAATATCATTAATAAGAGTCAGCAGCCGAGCAGCAGACTTTCTGATTTCCCCGGAAAAACGCTTAATGTCGCTGTCGTTTGCCATGCCCGCTTCCATAAGCTCCGCATAACCTGAAATTGCAGCAAGAGGAGTCTTCAGCTCATGGGTCACGTTGGCTGTGAATTCCTGGCGAGTGTTTGCAGCCGACAGAATTTCCTCATGCTGAGCACGGATTTTTCTAGCAAAAGGAATCATCTCCGGATAAACCTCCGACTCCTTAATGTGATCCAGGTCCCCTGCCATCTTGTCAATCGGCCTGATAATTGCCTTAGTAAGATAATGCGAAAGAACCATGCATATCAAAGCCAGCAAAAGCGCAGTACCCACAATTATAGGCAATGCCGCAATGAGAACAGAGATAACGCTGTGGGCTTCTTTCCCCACACGAAGAATCTGTCCGTTCTCCATACGCACAGCATAGTAAAAAACACTTGCAGCCAGTGTGTCCGATCTTCTGACACCTTCTCCCACGCCTGTCTCAATGGCACTGATGACCTCCGGTCTGTTCAGATGGCTGGGAAGTCTAGAGGCCTCCACATCAGAGTCGTAGACTACGCTTCCGTCCTCATTGATTACTGTAATTCTGAGGTTATCCACCTTCTTGTCCAGAGAATCCTCCTCAATAAGAATATCAGCCACGATTTGCAGATCCGAAAAAACCTGCTTCTTCAGTTGTGTATAAAAAACTGCTGTCATTACCAGCGTAGTAATAATAATGGAAAAGACAGCAATTTCAAAAAACCTTACATTTATCTTCTTCTTCAATCTTACTCGCTCCTTGCCGTGGTTTCCGCGCGCCCATGGCGACTCGCTCTATTCCAGCTTGTACCCCACATTTCTCACTGTCACAATCAGAGAGCCGGAAGCACCAAGCTTCCTTCTGAGAGTTTTGATATGCATGTCAACGGTGCGACTTTCTCCGGTAAAATCGTAACCCCAGACAGAAGCCATGATGGAGTCCCTAGTCAGCACGATTCCCGTGTTATTCATAAACAGCTTAAGAAGCTCGTACTCCTTGAAAGTCAGCTCCACGCCTTCACCGTCCACCATGCACAGGCGGCGTTCCTGGTCCAGGAGAATTTCCTTGTAGCGAAGCACATCCTCGCCCTCGTCCTTCTTCACACGTCTGAGCAGAGCCTTCACCCTGGACATGAGCTCCATGACACCGAAAGGCTTGGTTATGTAGTCGTCGGCACCCTGGTCCAGGCCCTTTACCGTATCAATTTCAGTGGACTTAGCCGTTACCATAATCACCGGCAGATCCCGGGTGTCATTACTACTTCTCAGCCTTTTCAGAATAGACAGACCATCTTCCCCCGGCAGCATTATGTCCAGAAGAATCAGGTCAGGAAGAATGCTCTTCATGGCGGCACTAAAACCCGCTCCGTCATCAAAGCACCTTACGTCGTAACCGGCGCTGCTCAGTGCGTAGCTCTCAATTTCCTGTATGTTTTTGTCGTCTTCAACGATATAAATTAATGCCATTTCAAACGTCCTTTCAACAATTGCCTGTATAACGATTATACTTCTTCTAAGCCTGTGGTTTCAATGCAAATCTTTCTTTGTATTCAGCATAAAGCTCCTTGTAGAATTCGTTGCCTTCCTTCATGCTTCTCGCGTATTCGTGAAGTGCGTAAGTGTCTGTTTCTGAAGCAATATACTCTTCGGCAATGTTAGAGCAGTGCTTGGCAATACGCTCCAGTGAAGTAATAATATCTGTAATTGTAACACCGATTTCAACAGAACACTCCCCTGCTGCAACGCGCACATTGTGTCTGTGTCTCAGCTCTTTCTTCATTTCGTGAACTACATCAACAAGCGGGTCAACCCTTAGAGCCGCTTCCATGTCACCATGAACAAAGCATTGCACTGTGTCTTCCACAACTTCCATTGTTGCACCGAAGATTGTCCGGATATCCTCTGCCCCTGACTCAGAAGGCTGTCTGTCTTCAACAAAAAGTTTTTTCTGCGAATAAACTATTCCCTTTGCGTAGTCGGAAATTCTTTCAAAATCTATGGTACATCTTCCGAATTTGCTTACAGCTCTGCTGTCTTTTTCCGACAGCGGCTTAATTGAAATCTTAGTCAGATATGTGGACAATTCGTCCTGCATAACGTCCAGTCTGTCTTCTATTTCCATAACCCTCTGAACCGAGTTTGCGTCATAGGCATTCTGATTGAATGCGATCAGCTTCATAGCCTCTTCAGCAGCCTGGGCCATATCGCAGGCAACGGTTTTGCACTGGGCAACGGCGAAGGCAGGTCTTTCCAGAAAACGTTCGTCAAGAACCTTGTGTTCTTCTTCCTGACCTTCGTCCTCAGTTTCAGGAATTGTAAGGTATGCCAGCTTCTCTATGAGCTTGGATGCGGGCAGAAGAACGACAGTGGCAGACACGTTGAACACACTGTGAATAACTGCGATAATTGCACCGTTTGCCGCGTCGGACATGAAAGCGAAGTCAATGAGAGCATTGGCCCCATAGAAAATTCCCATAAACAGAAGTGTTCCGATTATGTTGAAATACAGGTGAACCAGGGATGCTCTTCTTGCATTTTTACTTGCACCCACGCCAGATATAAGGGCGGTAACGCAGGTTCCGATGTTCTGTCCCATAATTACCGGAATGGCTGCCCCGATTGAAACTCCACCTGTTGCGCACATTGCCTGCAGGATACCTACAGATGCCGATGAGCTCTGAATTATAGCGGTCAGAACAGCTCCGACAAGCATGCCAAGAATCGGATTTTCGAAGGCGGTAAACAGTGATGTGAACTGCGGCACGTCAGCCAGAGGCTTAACGGCACCGCTCATTGTTTCCATGCCGAACATTAGAACAGCAAAACCAATCAGAATTGTACCGATGTCTTTTTTTCTTTCATTTTTGTTGAACATGATCAGTACGATGCCGATCAAAGCCAGCACAGGCGAGAATGAGGACGGTTTCATCAGCTGTATCACGAAGCTGCCGCCTTCTATACCTGTCAGGCTGAGTATCCATGATGTTATTGTTGTTCCCACGTTTGCACCCATAATGATGCCCACAGCCTGAGACAGTCTCATAATTCCTGAGTTAACAAAACCCACAACCATTACGGTTGTCGCTGATGATGACTGTATTACGGCAGTCACGCCTGCCCCAAGCAGAACAGCCTTCAGCGGATTATTTGTTGCCTTTTCAAGAATCTGCTCCAGCCTGCCCCCGGCAAGCTTTGATAATGCGTTTCCCATGGTGTGCATGCCGTACAGAAACAGCGCAAGTCCACCAATCATTGTCAGTAACCCAAAAAAATCCATTTACATTCCCTCCGTTATGTCCTTATTGTAACCTTTGATTTATTGTCTATCCTATGGAATCAGGTCTTCGAACTTTTCGACCCTGAAATCCAGTGTTATTTTATAAAGTTTGTGTAAAGTCTAAAAGAGGAGTTATGTAAATTCTGTGTAAATTCAGTCTGCACTGGAGGATATGTAGTTGGGCCGTCTAAATGCATCTGTTTTAAAAAAGAGGCTTATTTTAAAAGCGTTGTTGATGATTCTTATCTCTGCCAAAC
>JAQYNQ010000129.1 GCA_028727785.1 Eubacteriaceae bacterium
AGAGTAACTTCTCGACTTATGCGACTAAGAGGGTAACTCCATACGGAGATAATAAGTACACTACTAATACTGCTACAATTAAGAATCTAAAATCCAAGACTAAGTACTATGTAAAAGTTAGAGCCATCTATACAGATGCTACGACAGGCGAAGTATACTATGGCAAATGGTCAACAGTAAAGTCTATCACAACAAAATAGGTTAGTATTCACAATTAAAGAACACATGGGAAAAGGAAGATTTCACGTCTTCCTTTTCTTTTTATCAAAGCCAACTTGCCGCCCGTATACGGTAAACATTAACGGTAAACCGTAAGCGCCTAATCTGAGGGTGTTAGGTATAAAGTAAATGCGAGCATTTTACTCCATATCTGGATTCTCGCATTTGCTGCATGCTTTCTTCACATCCTCATTCCAAGGTGCTAATATATCAAGTTCCTCATCAGTCATATCGGCTGATGGACGATTTGTAAGCAGATACTCAAGATATTTGTACTGACTTAGGCCGTAAATCTTTGCCATTTCCACGATGGTATAGATTCCCATGCTGGCTTCGGCGCCTTCAACAGACTTACTGAATAACCAGTTCTTCCTTCCGACCGTTACGGGGCGAATGGAATTCTCGCTTGGATTATTGGAAAGACTGCACCTTCCATCCTCAAGGAATGTGAACATGGCATTTCGTCTGTTTCTGATATATGTGATAGCTTTAGATAGTCTGCCGCTTCCGGTAACAGGCTGTGAATCTGCCCACGCCAAGAAAGCCTCGATTACAGGCTTCTCATCTTTGAGTCTGCGAGCATGACGCTGCTTTGGGGAAAGACCCTTCTCTGCGTATTTGCGTTCATACTCAAATAATTTATTACAGTACATTACGCCCTGTACTGCAGGATGGGTCAGGTCATTGCCCCGGCCACTTGGAATAGCTTCATACAGATATCTTCTGATGTGAGCATAACAGGTACAACGTCTGATATCAGTCAGCCTGTTGTAGCCTGAATAACCGTCACACATGAGATATGTGCCTGGTGCTATGCCATCAAGCAATTTAATCGCTGTATCTCCGGCTCTGCTTGGGGAATAGCTGTAATGGACTATTGGAGGAAGTCCATCTTCACCTGAACGCATAAGCCATACATATGACTTGCTTTCAGGTCGTTTGCCCGGTTCATCTAAAACCTAAATGGGCGTTTCATCCATCATGATGAAGCTTCTTTCCAGAAGCTTACGATGGAAGTAGTCAGTCATAGGCTTAAAGTACATTTCATTGCACGCAATAGCCCAGCTTGCCATTGAAGTTCGTCCAATCTTCGCACCAAGCTCTTCAAAGCTTTTTTCAAGACGATAGAATGGAACCGACATGGTAAACTTCTGATAGAAAGCCCACGCTGCAAGAGATAGTGAAACATAACTTCCTTCAATCAGAGCCTTTGGAGCCCTGTCATCCTTGATAAACTGAGGGTCTTCCGTGTCCTTGCATACAGGACAGCCATATGTAGTAGCAACATATTCAATCATATACATTTCAGGTTTCACATGTACTACTTCGCGGCGAATAACTTCAGTACCTATTGGCTGCATAAGTGTAGAACATACAGGACATTCCTTTTCTTCATCACTTAGTGTATTGACAATGAATTGTTTAATCGGTATGTCCTTGAACTGTTCTGATAATGAGGGTTTCTTCTTCCTTGGCTTCTTGTATGTTACCTCTATGTATTCCGGTTCTATGATTTCAGGAATAGGTTCAGGTTCATTTTCAAACTCGTTAAAGAAGTTCAGCTGATCAGGATTCTCAATTACGGTGCGTTCTTTGGAAGCACCATAAAGCTTCTTTCTAAGAAGAGTCAGCTCGGCTTTCATTTCAGCCAGGGCATTATCCTTCTCAGAAAGCAACTTGTTCTGAAGATCGATAGTCTGATTTAATCGCTGGATTGTCGTATTCAGTTGTTTTATCATGTCCTTAAGTTCTCTGAACTGGACATCATTTACTGATTGTGACATGTTGCTAAAACTCCTTTTCTCTTACATATATTCTACCATATTTTGCAGAACAAAAAAAGAGAAAAGTGCTTGAAATTGCAATATTTTTAGCATCTTAAATCACAGATTCTGCGGTATTTTCAAGGCCTTGGGCTGTTCAATCTCAAGCCCTGACATTAGCCAGTCAAGCTGCTGCCAGGTAATAGATTTAACCTCGGATGTATTTCTGGGCCAGCGAAATCTTCCTTGAACATCCGCGTTCAGACGTTTGTAAAGGAGTACATAGCCGTCTGATTCTCTCAGGAGAATTTTTATCCGATCGGAACGTCTTCCACAAAAAAGATATATGGAAAACCTGTCAGGTTCTTCATGGAGTTTATCCATGACTAAGGCATAGAGACCATCTATTGATTTCCTCATGTCTGTAAATCCCGTGATGATATATATGTTGGTCGCAAGTGATATATCTCCAATCATTTTGTCCCTCCAAGCTGGCTTAATACAACGCTTAGCAGCTGTGGATTTATGTGATTGGTAATACGGATGATGGAACCGTTTGAACAGATTTCCATAACGGGTTCGGGGTAATTACCGGTACCTTCATAAAAAAATGATGCAGTGTCCGATCTGTTTGAAGAAAACGGAACAGACTCAGCAGGTGTATCAGGAAGTATTTCAAGTTTAACAACTTCCTGCTTAACAGCCTTATGCTTTGAAGTTCTTCCCGTTGGTTCAGGTATGTTAGGATAACCCTGCTTTCGGAATCTGGCAATCCAGTTGTAAAAGGTAGCGGGATGAATGTCATGTTCCTTGCACCACTGATAGTCAGTAAGGCCGCTGCTGCGGCATTCCATAACAAGTTCAAAGCGCTGCTCTGGAGTAAGTGATCGTGTATTTCTCATTAGATAACCTCACATGTAGTTAGAGTAAAATGCTAGCACTCGCATTTTAAAATGGAGTAAAACGCTCGCATCTTCTATATCAAATTATGAGGCCTCTACTGATGATTTACAATCCACCCTCAAATTAGGCGCTTACGTTTGGTAATGAATTTCTGAATGAAGTGTGATACAATATTAAAAATAATCTTTTTTGCGTTAGATTTAACAGGACAGTGGAGAATGATATATGGTTAAAAATAACATTGAAGTAGATGTAAAAGTAAAGTGCATC
>JAQYNQ010000130.1 GCA_028727785.1 Eubacteriaceae bacterium
TACGGTTTAACTGGCCTGAAGAATAATCTGTTACATAATATGTTGCATAGAATTGGGTCCCTACATGATAAATATTCTCCAGTTCATACTGATTAAGCAGATTTATGTTTGTAACAAATCTTCCCTGCCAGTCATAAACGGCGATAATATTTTGTGCAGCACTGCTTGGGCTATGTGCAATCATCAGATATTCATCTGTAGAATCAATGCATTGCCATAGCTTTCCCGTATTTTTATAATCCAGCGGCATATACTCCAGCACATTGAAATTCTTATCTAAGAATAAAAATCCACTTTTTCCTTTTGTCAGAACCACATACTTTCCTTTTTTCCGGTTATATGTAATGGAACTGAAGCCTGTAATGCCGGTTGATTCACTGCGTGATGACCCTGTCATGGTCGAAGGAATTGAAATGTCAACTGTTCTGATAACTTTAAGTGTATTAGGATTGACAACAGTAAGTCTTTTAGGGTTCTTTGTGCAGTTGTTTACTATTAGCTGATTTGTATCAGGGTTATAAGTGATTCCGTTACCATGGTCAATGGGAAGTACTTCGGAGACCATAACAATTTTATAGTCACTTAATCTCATTTTCACTATTTTACAGTTATCCACCGTTCTGCGATTCATTGTATAATAAGCATACACCCCATCCGTACATCCTCCCTGAACAGTATCATAATAGTACATGCTCTGTCCTGACCTAGTGCGCAGATCGTATGCACCGGCTCCATACTCTATTCTTTCATAAGTAGTGTAGCCGGAGGAGCCACTTTTATCACAATGTACCCATCTAGAGTATCGCTTGACCCCATTTACAGTTTTATAGCTCCTGATACGCGTAAAAAAAGATTTGCCGGCCGGAATTTCCCTTACTGTATATTTTGATTTCTGGGAGCTGAGAAGAACTCTCTTTTTTTCCATAAACAGTCTGTTGGTATCATATTGAAGCTCGTAACCATCAACGCTTGCGCATACGTCCCAGCTGATGGCTCTGTCTCCGGATGAAAGCATAACTGTACTGAGATTTGAAGGAGCCTCTATTTTAAAAACAGATGCTGAGTTACCGTAGGCAGCAGAGCATCTGTCTACTCCTACCTTAGACCCGTTAATTGCCCTCACACAGTAATAGTATTCACCTTCAGGAGCACCATCATAGTAATATGACGTAGAGTTTACTCCATATATGGTTTTGATGTATGTCCATTCACTATTTTCCGATTCTCTTGTGTATAACAGATACCCGGTAGCATTTTCCACAGGACTCCAGTCTATCCTTACTCTTCCGTAAACCGTTGCAGTTTTCACATCTGTCGTTCCAAGATAGTAAACGGTCTTCTCATCGGAAACACTGTCTGTAAATAATGTGGAATCCTCAGCTATTGCACTCACTCTAAAAGTATAGCTGCCCTCATCCTTCTTTGCAGTCGTTGAGCGTCTGGTAATACCGGCATCATAGGTTTTTACTTTTTTCCATACCCCTTATACCGGATCTTTCATTTCAACAACATAGGCTGATGCATGCTCCACCGGTGTCCATTCCAGCTGCATATAGTAGCCTTTGGTTACAATATGCCTAGTAATCTCCGGTTTTTCCAGGGGAACGGGAGTCGAATCAGGATCAAGTTCAGGTTCAGGTTCAGGCTCAGATTCTGATTCAGAATTGAGTTCAGATTCATCAATAACGTCCTCTTCCGGATTGTCAGAGGACGTTAATAATTCATTTGAAATATCTGATGTTTTATCAAAAACTTCAGCAGCATATGCAATGGAATTTGTGCATATGCAGACTGAAATAATTAATGAAATTGCTAAAAGTTTTCTTATCATCTTTATTCCTTCGTGATGCTTATTTTATATGTTCTGTACAGTAAAGATGAAGACTTAACAGTTACACTTATCAGATTAGTACCTGTGTTAAGCTCAGTATTGCCTTTTACAGTCACTGTTGCAGTATCATCATTTGTTTTTGCTGTTACAGTAACCTGTTCCACGCTGCTGCCCACTGTAGAAGACAAAACATAAGACTGTTTAAATCGGCTGAAGCTTTCAGTAAAGGCCACAATTTTACCATTTACGGTAACCTTAAGGCTGTCCAGATAATTGTTGTTGCTCTTAAGTTCAGATGGCGCCTTACATGTATTATCAGGCATACTATCGTATACAGGTATTTCAAAAGAGAAACCTGTTGTCAGCATATTGTAGTCTCTATAATTACTCTGAGTAACACTGCTGAGTGTTGCTGCATTGTGAATTGCTGTAGCATACTGATGAGTTCCAATACTGCTGTAGCCGTTCAAAACATTAAAACGTTCATAATACTGTGTATACTGGTTATTTCCGATAAAGTTTCCGGCAATATATTTTGCTCCGCCCAATATAGCTTTCTCTAATGTTGTCCAGCCCATGCTTTTTGCGTAATCCAGACCTTTTCGTGCCGCACTGCCATCAGGACTGTCTACTGCACCAATATTAAACACATTATAGCAGCCATTGTATTTGCCATTAATCATATAATCAGATTTTCCCAGTTCCAAATATGTCTTTGAAGCCAGATAGATCGGATTAATGTTATATGTTTTTCCGGCCTGCATATATACAGATGATTTTGATGAAGGTACAGCACTCTTTGAAAGAATTGATTTCACAACGCTCTCCTTCTGAGTGTTCTCATCATAGCACATGCTCTCAAACATAAATATTCCGGATTCTGTCAGCCAGTTTCTTGGATCCATATAATAAGCAACCGCTTTGTCTGAAGCAGCTACCCAGTATGGTCCGTCTAGGCCTATGAACTTGTGATTATCAAAATCATAAGTGCCTTTAGCAACTTTTCTGTATGCACCGCCAAATGTTGTTAAATTGGCTTTATAATTGCTGCACTGCTTAGACAGTGCACTGCTCCAGCTGATTCCCACTTTTTTTGCAGAAAATCGCCATGAAGGATGTGCTTCATGTAACGCAGTCAATCCGGCTTTGTAAGAATCAGGGAACTGAGACAGCATGGCCTTAAATTCTTCTGAGGAAACATTCGGAGATTCTGTAACATTATCCAGCTCAGTTGTTGATACATATTCAGCACTGATGTAATATGTTCCTCCGGAATAGCTGATAGCATACCACATATTACCCGATGTATCTTTTTGGGTTCCCACTATGCTGACCTCTTTTCCATAGCTGAAGCTTGTCTTAATAGCATATGATGTACCCGCTCCGGTTCTTACATTTACATCGTTATCATTGACCCAGCCTTTAATCGGATACTCAGGATCTGATGGAGCCTCAGAAGATCCTCCGTTCTCCAGGCGTACATACTTCGAAATTACATAGTAGTATGAGTTGCTTACTTTAATCTTATACCAGATTACACCATTTGTATCTTTTTCTTTTTTATATATGTCTACTTTAGTTCCTTTTGCAAGAGTGCCCTGCTTTTCAAAAACAGTTCCCGGTCCGATTCTGTAATTGACATCTGCCGTAGTAATACCGGTGTCTATAACAGTTTCCGGCTCAGTTGTCTGCCCAGAATCTGAAGTACCGCTATCTAATGTAATATATTTTGCATATATGTAATAATATGATGTACCATCCTTAATCTTATACCACTTAGTTCCTGTACTGCTATACGCCTCCATGACCACATTTACTGTTTTTCCCTTATTCCATGTATAAACTTTAGTAAAGGATGGTCCGGCACCTTTTCTTACACTGGCACTTGTAACATTTACAGTTCCCTTTTTTGCAGTGCCGTAAGTTCTGGTAACAAGATCACATCTGACAAAACCACTGTAATCCGGTGTATAGTACCATCTGTCTTTTAATGATGTGCCGGTGCCAGAAACAAACTTTTCAAAATTAATCTTAAATGAATCACCTTTTGATAAAAGTTTAATCTTAGCTGATGCTGTACTGTAAGATTTTCTTACATATGCTCCTCCATCATCGAAAATAACACCCTTTCCTGCCGGAGCAGTTATACTGTCCGGTATAGAAGGAGTTGAAGGCGGCACCGTTTCCGTAGCTGCACCTTCAGTCAATGTAACATACATTGCAGAGACATAATAATATCTGGTGCCATATTTAATTTTATACCACTTGGCTCCACCACTACTGTATGCAGCCATAATCACGTTTACTTTTTTCCCTTTATTCCAGCTGTAAGACTTTGTAAAACCTGTTCCGGCTCCCTTTCTGATGTTAACACCGTTTGCGTTTATTTTGCCCTCTACAGCAGTATTATATGTTCTCTTAACGAGATCTGCCCTCACATATCCTTTATAATCCGGTGTATAATACCATATGTTCTTTAGAGCAGTACTTGTCTTTGTAACAAACTTTTCATAGTTGATTTTAAAAGTGCTTCCCTCTCCCAGGAGTCTGATTTTGGAAGATGACGCGCTGTAAGATTTCCTTACATATGCACCATCATATGATGAAACTGTACCCTTAGCCGCAGGTGCAGAAACGGCAAAAACCGGCTCAACAAACGCTGACGATAGAGTAATAGTCATCATCAAAACAGATATAATAACTAAAGAAATAAGTCTATTGCTGATTTTTTTCACAGTCAATTCTCCTTACTTATCCGGTCCGATTCTTCCATCATTATAGTGTTTGCGACAAAGAGAAATATACATATCTGTTCCGCCGATAACAATCTGCTCTCCCTGCTTAACAAACTTTCCGTCTACTATTCTTGCTACCATAGTGGCCTTTCGTCCACACCAGCAGATTGTCTTGATTTCCTCAATTTTGTCTGCATAAATAAGCATATAATACGAACCTTCAAACATTTCATTTCTAAAGTCATTTTTAAGCCCATAGGTCAAAACAGGAACATCCAGACTATCTACAATTTCAGCAAGTTCCTGAACATGATGTTTCTTCAAAAACTGGCATTCATCAACAAGAACACAATCAATCGTTCTCTTTTCATTTTCTCTTAAAAAAAGTTCCAGAATATTGGTATCATCATCAATTGCCATTGCATCACGCTGCAATCCGATTCTTGAAGTAATAACACCACTGCCATAACGGTTATCAATAGCAGGAACAAGCGTCAGAACATGCTTGCCTCTCTCCTCATAATTATAAGCAACCTTAATCAATTCTGTTGATTTTCCGGCGTTCATTGTACTGTATCTATAATATAACTGTGCCATTTTTTCCTCCACTGATTTAATGACTTAATTATACCAAAAAAAACAAAAAAACACAACCTTCCGGGTTGTGCACTTAATATTTCCTATTCAAATTTTATCAAAGAATAAATGGCGGAGAGGGTGGGATTCGAACCCACGGTCCCTTTCGGAATCACTGGTTTTCAAGACCAGCTCCTTAAACCACTCGGACACCTCTCCGCAAAAAGAAAAAATGGTCGGGGTGGCAGGATTTGAACCCGCGGCCCACTGGTCCCAAACCAGTTGCGCTACCAAACTGCGCTACACCCCGAAATATACATCACATATGGTGACCCATCGGAGATTCGAACTCCGGACACCTTGATTAAAAGTCAAGTGCTCTGCCGACTGAGCTAATGGGTCGAAATGGTGATCCCACAGGGATTCGAACCCCGGACACACGGCTTAGAAGGCCGTTGCTCTATCCAGCTGAGCTATGAGACCACACAAAAGATTAATGGAGCGGATGATGAGAATCGAACTCACGCCATCAGCTTGGAAGGCT
>JAQYNQ010000131.1 GCA_028727785.1 Eubacteriaceae bacterium
TGAAGGAAAATTGAAAACACGTAACAGAGAGAACGGAATGCACTATTATCAATATGTCAACGGGGTGAATATCCGGTTGGACGAGAATAGTGACGTTCTGCAAGCATTGCTGAAGAAGCAGGCCAATAAAATTGTTGCAGACAGTGCCGAGAAAAATGTTGTTTTGCTGAGGAAGCTGATGGAAAAGTACAAGCCCAATGATTATTCGGATATAGTTGGAAATCTGTCACAGTCGTACAAGAGAGCACATGATAAGATTCTTGAAGGGATACCCGCGGCTACTCAGAATTTATTTTTGTACAGACCGGATACACACAAACACGAAACAATATCGGGGATACTTGTAAGATCAAAATCAGAAGTTATTATTGCAAATACTTTAACTTCCTATGGGATTCCATTTTCATATGAGGAAAAGTTTCCTGTTCCGACTTCTGACGGCAAGAAAATCTATCCTGATTTTAAGATTAACTGTCCGGACGCATTCAGGATAATCTGGGAGCATTGGGGAATGCTGCAGAGTCTGGATTACTGTATTAATCAGATGCAAAAGCTTCATACATATAACAGCGAGGGCTACATCCTGGGGGAAAACCTTATCATCACTTCTGATGATAACAATGGAGGGTGCAATGCGCAGCTAATTGATCATATAGTGAGAACAATGATACTGCCACATATGTGGATGTAACAGAACATAAGTGATTGCATTACACCTCGTTAAATTCCATTCCGCTGGTTGTGTGAATCTCTCCGTCGATTCCGATGAAGACTGCTTCGACGCCGGCGGTTTTTTCTATGAGTTTAATGCCGTCTTCAACGCCGAGAATCAGGCAGATTGTAGATAAGGCATCACATTTTCCCGAGTTGCCGATTTCGCCAACAAGAGAGACTCCCGCAACATCAGTTTCAACCGGATATCCGGTGTTAACATCGAGAATATGGTGATACTTTTTGCCGTCAGCCTCGATATAGCGTTCGTATATACCGGATGTAACTACAACGGCATCCTTTACATCTACAGAGCCGATAATCTCATTCTGCCAGGAAAAAGGTTCTTCTACACCGATTCGGAAAGGTTTACCTAAATTGTCGCCAATGGCCACAATATTACCGCCGAAGTTGACGATGGCGTTGCTTACTCCCATTTCCTTCAGTCTGGCAGCCGCCTTGTCAGCGATAAAACCTTTTCCTATACCACCAAGATTGATTTCAGAGTCCGGGTTAATCATTGTAACCGTGTTACCGGAGATACTGATTCCTGTGTAGTCTACATCCTTAAGAGCATCTGCAATAGCTTTTTTCCCCGGAACTTCAGCATCCTCGCTGTGAAAATCCCAAAGGTCTGAAACCTTGCCGATAGTAATATCAAAAAGTCCTCCGCTCAGGTCACCATATTCTATTCCCATTTTTACAACTTCGACAGTTTCAGGAGAGCATTCCACAGGTTTACCGCCGCTGTGGTTTATTCTGTAAATATCTGAAGACTCCTTTGTCATGCTTATGAGATTTTCTAAGTCGGCACACAGGCTGAAAGCGTCGTCAATAGCATTTTCAGCATTTTTTTCAGACATGTCATCCATATCGTAAATGGTTATTTTACAGATTGTATCCATATAATAACTTGTTTTTGAAATAGGCTTACTACTGCAGCCGGTCTGTGATATAATTAGTCCCGTGATTAAAACCAGGGATAAAAAAATAGTCAATCGTTTTTTCATATATACCTCGTTATAGAACTCTCAGTTGAAAAGGAGCTTTCATGTTAAAAGTTATAAAAAAAGCTGATATTGTTCTGTTTCTCATTCTGGTTGCACTGGGCATTGCAGTCACAGTCATGTCACTTAACGGTGCAGAGGACGGATCGGTGGTTCAAGTATCTGTAGACGGTAAAACCTATGGCGTATACAGCCTGAACAAGAATCAGACCATTGAAATCAAACAGGACAAATCTATAAATAAGATTACCATAAAAGACGGTCATGTGCAAATGTCGGATTCTACCTGCAAGAATCAGATATGTGTGAAAACAGGTGAAATCAGCAATACCAGTCAGAGTATTGTCTGCCTTCCAAACAAGGTTATGGTAGAAATAGTAAGAGGGGAGGCACAGTTCGATGCAGTCTCCAACTAATAGAAACAGTAAATTCATTGCAACTTCAGCAATGTTCGTATGTCTGGCACTGATTTTTTCGTACGTGGAGGTTTTGATACCTTTCTCTGTGGGAATACCGGGAGTCAAGCTGGGTCTGGCAAACCTGGTAATTATCATTGCCTTATATGAAATGAATTTCAGGTATGCTTTTGCAATAAACGCTATTCGAATTGTCATTACAGGACTTCTCTTTGGAGGACTCTTTGGCGTGATGTATTCGGCAGCCGGAGGACTTCTGAGCATAGTGACAATGTGGGCGCTTAAGAAGACCGGGCTGTTCAGCATGATTGGCGTCAGCATGGCAGGAGGTTTCTCTCACAACTTGGGACAGCTAATTGTTGCAGCACTGCTTGTATCCAATCTAAAAATGTTTGTGTACTTCCCCGTGCTGGTTTTTTCAGGCATTGCCAGTGGTATTCTGATTGGTGTGGTCAGCTATATAATTGACGGAAAATTGCCAAAATATTTATTCAGGTAGGTGGATTATGAGACAAGAGATTTTGAAGCTAAGAGAAAAAATGAAGGAACAGGGAGTCGATTTTTACATTGTTCCAACAACAGACTATCATGGATCTGAATATGTGCATGAATTCTTCCATTGCCGCGAATTCTTATCAGGCTTCACAGGCTCTGCAGGGGATCTCCTTGTGGGGATGGATGACGCATGGCTGTGGACAGATGGCAGATATTTTATTCAGGCGGCTATGCAGCTTGAAGGTAGCGGTATCAAATTAATGAAGTACGGGGAGCCAGGGGTTCCGACTCTTGACGAGCACCTGAAGGAAGTAGTCGGACAGGACATGGTAGTGGGTTTTGACGGCCGGGTAATCAACTGCGCAGTTGGTCGTGACCTGGAAGGAAACTTTAATATCAGGTGGAATATAGATCTGGTTAACGAAGTATGGGAGAATCGTCCGCAGATTACACCATCGGAAATATACAGTCTTCAGATGGAGGTAACAGGAGAATCCTCAGAACAGAAGCTAAGAAGAATCAGAAACTACATGAAAGATAATGAGATTGATTATCATTTAATCACAAGCCTGGAGGATATTGCATGGCTGTTTAATCTTCGCGGCTCAGATGTTAAGCACACACCTGTTTTTTATGCTTATGCGCTGATTAGCATGGACTTCACATTCCTGTATCTGATGAATGAGAATTTTACGGGAGATATTCCTGAAGAAGTCATGATTCGGCCATACAGTCAGGTGTTTGAGGATTTATCAAAACTTCCTCGTGGCACAATAATGGTTAATGAGGATCTGGCAAGCTATGCCATTGTGAAATCAGTTTCCTCCAATGTGGAAGTTTTTAATGCCATTAATCCTTCTGAAATAATGAAGGCTCTGAAAAATGATAAAGAGGTAGAGTCAACAAGAATTGCTCATCTTAAAGACGGTGCAGCGATGGTTGAGTTTATCCACTGGCTGAAAACAACTATGAAGTTTACTTCTATGCTGGGAATACCGGGAATGGGAGTTGGAATCGATACAGGAATGACTGAAATTGCAGCGTCTGATTATCTGGAAGTCTGCCGCCGCAGGCAGGAAGGCTTCATGGATCTGAGTTTTGATACTATCAGCGGTTACGGACCAAACGGAGCCATCGTTCATTACTGTGCAACTCCTGAAACAGACAGGGAGCTTAAGGCGGAAGGTTTTCTTCTGGTAGACTCCGGAGCTCATTATAAAGAGGGTACGACAGACATTACAAGAACCATAGCTCTGGGGGTTTTGACTGACAGAATGAAGGAAGACTATACTACTGTCCTGAAGGCACATATTGCCGTTGCGCGGGCTGAGTTTGCTCCGGGAACCATGGGGGCAGAAATTGACAAACTGGCCAGAAAACCGTTACTGGAAAGGAAGATGAACTATAACCACGGCACAGGTCATGGAGTCGGCCATCTGCTGAGTGTTCATGAAGGGCCACAGTCCATTAGCCCGAGGGGGTCAAAATATGGATTTTACGAGGGCATGATTACCAGCAATGAACCGGGATATTATCTTGAGGGTGAATATGGCATCAGACTGGAAAATGAGGTGCTTTGCATAAGAAAGCCTGATGGGATGCTTGGATTTGAAAGCATCACCTTCTGTCCTTTTGAAAGGGAGGCAATCCTTAAAGAAATGCTCACAGAAGATGAGCTTGCATGGATTAATGACTACCACTGGCAGGTGTACGACAAGCTAAGCCCTATGCTGGATGAAAACCTGAGAAGATGGCTGGCAGAGGCCTGTGCAGAACTGTAGAAACTGCTCTATAGCTTTATTCGGGTGAAATGCCGTAGCTGAAGGTGTTAAGAATGGTAAGGTCGGGAAGCCAGCTGTCAAGAACAGCCGGATTGATTGACGGATAGGCGTAACCGCTGACAATAATGTCTCTTATTTCTGCCAAATGAATCACCTCATCCATATAATATGAAATGAAATCAATATAATGAAAAAAAGGTGCCTTCATTTGAAAGCACCTTCGTTGATTAGTGTTAATTGTTGTTCTTACTAAAGAAGAATGTATTTTAGCACGAATAATACAGCCAGAACGTACATAAGCGGAGATACGTTCTTGCCCTTTCCTGCAAACAGGTTGATTACAACATAAGAGATGATTCCAACTGCGATACCTTCTGAAATGCTGTATGTAAGAGGCATTGACAGCAGACAAAGATATGCAGGAATGGATTCAGTCATATTGCTGAAGTTGATTTCCACAACTGCGCTGATCATAAGGAATCCTACGAAAATCAGTGCAGGTGCTGTGGCAAAGCTAGGGATTGTTGTGAACACAGGTGCCAGGAACAGTGATGCCAGGAACAGAACTCCTGTAACAATTGATGACAGACCTGTTCTTCCGCCTTCAGCAACACCTGCGGAACTTTCTACGAAAGTAGTTGTAGTTGAAGTACCAAGTACAGCACCTACAGAAGTTGCTACTGAGTCAGCAAGAAGAGCTCCCTTGATTCTTGGAAGATTTCCATCTTTGTCAAGCATATCAGCCTTGTTTGCCACACCGATAAGAGTTCCAAGTGTATCAAACATATCAACAAACAAGAATGAGAAAATTACGATTATAAAATTAAGAATTCCAACACTGCTTAAGTCAACATTAAAGCACTGACCAAAGGTTTCACCGAGCTTTGTGAAGTCGGTCATTGCAAACGTTGGAATAAGCGAATAATAACCTGCGTCGGGAGTAGGAACGTAAAGACCGATAAGCTGGCAGATAATGCCGAGAATCCATGTTGCAAGAAT
>JAQYNQ010000132.1 GCA_028727785.1 Eubacteriaceae bacterium
TGGCGCCATCTACGGCGCACCGGCCGATTGCATCTGGGGGGTCGGGCGTGTGGGGTTTGGAGACAATTTTCCCAAGAAGTTCTGGCATTGATGCAGGAATACGGCATTTCCGCCCGCCTGACCTTCAGCAATTCCCTGCTTCGGGAGGAACATCTTTCGGACAAACAATGCAACCGCCTCTGCGCCCTGTTCAATGAGACGGGCGGGAACGGCGTCATTGTCCATTCTGATTTGCTGCTGGAGTATCTGAAAGGTCATTACCCCAACCTCTATTTTGTATCTTCCACCACAAAGGTGCTGACCGATTACCAGCAGTTCCTGGACGAAGTGAACCGGGAGGATTTTCGATATGTTGTGCCGGATTTTCGGCTGAACAAGGTCTTTGACAAACTGAACACCCTGACAAATACCCAGAAGGACAAGGTGGAATTTCTCTGCAACGAATGCTGCTGGTTCGGCTGCATCGAGAGAAAAAACTGCTATGAGAATGTCAGCCGCAAGAATCTGGGAGAAAGCTGCGAAGACCACCATTGCACCGCTCCCGGCGGTAACGAGGGCTATCGGTTCTCCAAAGCCATGACCAATCCGGGCTTTATCGGCACCCAGGACATTCAGAACAGATACCTCCCCATGGGCTTTTCTAATTTTAAAATCGAAGGCCGCGGGTTGGGAAGTGCAATGATTCTGGAATTTTTGCTGTATTATATGACCAAGCCGGAGTACCAAATCCATGTCCGGGAAGCAATCTATCTGGATTGCATGCTGGATTTGTCCTAGCAGATGAAAAGAGCAGGACAGTTGTTTGAAAGTAGTTATACCAGGAGTTCATGAGTTCAAGTCCCGTAGCCCGGACCATCTCCCTTTTCAATCATTGATACAGTGGTTGAAAAGGGAGATTTTCATTCCTTCGATTAATCTCCCAAAATTCCAATGTTTTCAAAACTTTTTGCCGTCTTCTTTCCACCCAACGAGAAAGAAGATGTTTTTTATTATTACTGTCCCTGTAGCTGCCAGAGTTCAGCAACCGATAACCTCATATCGTTATTGTTATGGGTAATCGTTTTATTTTGGGTAATCGTTATTCTTTTTGGGATATAATAGTGTTTTTTTGTATCCGTATTCTCTAGTCCATGATATAATCATGTTATCCAGCGTTGTTCAGGTGATATCTGAAAAAACCTCAAATCCTCATAAGTTATGCAAATGAAATAACAACGGAAAAGGGAGTAATTATGAACATAATTAAGAGAATAAAAGTCGAGAACATCAAAGGAAAGCAAGTTTTCGAGATAACCTTCTCCAACTTTGTTGCCAATCAACCTAATATAGTAGTTGCCCCTAACGGCTTTGGAAAGAGTACCATTGCAACAGCATTCAAATATGCGGAATCCGGAAAAATGAAAGTAAATACCAAAGATATTTTCAATCAGGACGCAAGAAATCATCCTAAATTAGAGATTGAATTATACGGAGACCATGCAGGAACCTATATATCCACCGATACAGCCAGCGGCATCTCGGACTATATGTATGTTTTTGTTATTAAAAATCCACTATACGCTAAAAGCACTACAAGGCGCATTGGCCAAGGTACTACCAGAAGTGCAGATCTGCGAGTCGAAGATATCGTGGTATATGACAGAATTCCCCATATTCACGAATTAAATTATGCATATCGAGACTTTGTCCGGCAATTTGGAAATCGAAGCAAGCTTTTCCTTAACATTTCACCTATGTTGTCCGATTGTTCAAATGTCAGGAAACTACTTGAAATCAAAGATGTCATAAAAAAATGCATCGAGCAAGTAAGAATCCAAGCAAGTTTTACGGAGTTCTTGAATCGTTGCCCTGAAACTGGTACAGCACAAGAAATTAAGGGTTGTATCTTGTTGTCTGAAATTGAGTCTCTTCGTCAGAATGAGAATGTTGCAAGATTGTTTGACTGCGTTACGGCTATGAAAAACAAACCTGCCAACTGGCAGCCAATTGATATCATTTTTACCGCAATCCAAATATGTCGAGTAATAAGCCAACATTATGATGCGGGAGATCGAGATATTTTGAAAAGGGTCTTTGCATATTTAGACTACAAAGAAACCCGTACTATTATTGACGAACGTTTGGCGGCATTTGATACCACTGGTCGAAATATCCGAACACACGAAATACAGAATAAATTGGTTGTAACATTTGATCGGGCTGAAGCGATGTCCAATGGTGAAAGAGATATTCTATCCTTTGTTGTTAATCTTGCGAAGTTTGAAAAGTATTTCTCTAAAGAAGTCGGTATTTTGATTATTGATGAAGTCTTCGACTATTTAGACGGAAGTAATATGCTGGCCATCCAATACTACTTGACAGAGCTTATTAAAAACTGTAAGAAAAACAACAAGGTACTATTCCCTATTATTTTCACCCATTTAGATCCAGCAGTATTTTCGAATTATTACTTTAGCAAAAAGAAAATACACTATATTTCCTCACATGCTCCTATTGAGCTAGAATCTGATATTGTCAAAATGCTTCGCTTGCGTGATAGCAAAACCTTGTCACAATCAGAATTAGATGAGCTTGGTCAATACTATCTTCACTACACCGACGAAAATCATAACATCTCACCGGAATTAGCTGCAAAAATTACAGAAACATTTTCTGATAGTAGTGAAACCTTTAGGATAAAACTTTATGATGAAATAACGTGTAATTATTTGGCTGATGAGTCTTATAATCCCATCATGGTAATCGCCGGACTGCGAATTAAACTCGAAGAGTCTATTTTTTCACAATTGGAGCTAGATGATCGCGCAGAGTTTATCAGCACGCATAAAGCAATCAACAAATTTCAATATGCGGAACAAAAAGGCATTGATGTACCTGAAATGTACTACCTGCTTCAACCCTTGTATAATGATGCAATGCATATGAGAGGAAATGACGACAGCGTAATAGCAATCATCAGATCGTGTTATCTAAAAACAGACAATTTGCATATAAAAAGGATGATACGAACAATATTTAGTTAGAAGCAACTTCTCAGTGCTACTCCCTGTGGCATTGTTGAGAGAGTACTTTAGGTCAGTTTACAAGGAACTACACGCAGACCGTGAAACGGGCTGCTGACAACAAACGGCGCT
>JAQYNQ010000133.1 GCA_028727785.1 Eubacteriaceae bacterium
GGTCCTGGAGAGCGGAAGAAAATGCTCTGAAAGGAGTGGCAGAACAGCTCAAATCACTGACTGAAAAGTATGGAAGAATGTAGAAGTAAATAAAATTGTAGATAACCACAAAGGATTATGCAAACTTTGTGGTTATTTTATATTTCTATATCATTCTTCCGGCACATTAATTAGCATAAACTTTTGCATCCGAAAAATCCCCTAAATAACGCTGATACTTTCCGAGAAACAGAGTTGAGACCGTGAGCTGCGCTCCATTGCCGATGAATAAACTCTGAATATTTGACATAATGTGACTTTTTTCTGTTCCGAAACTGATAGCAAGACACAGTACTAAAACACAGTACTAAAACTTTGCAATGAGGAATATATTCTGTAAGGGAGTTTTAGCATGAAAAAGATATTATTAATTATCAGTCTGCTTGCAGCTTTCGGGCTGGGAGTTCTCGTATGGTTTTACCAAAATGATACAGTATCAAAACCCACAGCGACGGAAATCCCGGCTATACCCACAGTCAGTGCAAAGCAGGCCATTCTCATAGACGGCAAAACCGGCGAATGCCTCTATGAAAAAGCAGCAGATGAAAAGGGTTACCCTGCAAGCACCACCAAAATCATGACGGCCATGGTGGTGCTGGATATCTGCAGAGAACAGAACATAAGCCTTAAAGAGAAGATTACTGTTCCGTCAAATGCTGAGGGTGTGGAAGGCTCCAGTCTGTTCCTGAAAACAGGACAGATGAAGACAATTGAAAATCTGCTGTACGGCATCATGCTGGTATCAGGCAATGACGGAGCAACTGCATTAGCTTCTCAGATGGGAGGAAAAACGGAATATTTCGTTCAGCGAATGAATGAAAAGGCAGAAAAAATCGGATGTACCGGAACCCACTTCGAAAATCCGACAGGATTATTCAGTGAAAACCATTATACTACAGCCAGAGACCTTGCAAATATTGCAAGACATGCTATGGAGAACGATGATTTTGCTGACATTGTAAGGACCAGACAATACAAGAACTATTACAACAAAAATAAAACAATATATCAGTACGAAGGTGGCAATGGGATAAAAATCGGCTATACCAGAAAATCGGGAAGAACACTGGTTGCATCATCAGAGCGAAACGGAACGCTTCTCATATGCGTTCTGCTTTCTGACGGAAACTGGTTTAATGACGCCTATTCCTTAATGGATTACGGCTTTAACATAAAGGGGTGTAGAGATGAATAAAACATGTGTCGACGCGGGCCGGGAAGGTTGCCCATGCATCCTGGCGGAAAACGGAAACTGTATAGTGTGCAAAAGGCTTTCCGGAGGAAACTGCAATGAATGTGACTGGCAGGGAGTATGCATATATTCTCTGTTTCTTCAGAACGGTAGAAAAAGGGTTGTGGGAAGGAAAAAAGAGGCCCTCCCTATAAAAGACATCAAAACCTACAGCGAGTCATTCAAGGTTTTTGTCCTTGACGCATCAAAAGGTTTGTGTCAGAAGGCATCAAAACCCGGCAGTTTTGTATTCGCAAAAAGGTCCGGCGACAGTGACTGGTTCGGCATGCCTGTATCGGTTCTGAAATCTGATCCTGAGAATAAGGAAATACATTTAGGCATATATAACTGCGGGCCGAAAAGCAGGAATCTGATAGAAAATAAAGAACCTATGGATCTGAGGGGTATATATTACAGCGCATTGTCAGGCCTTAATATTCTGCGAAAAGAAACTGATGAGACTCTCGTATATACTAAAGGCATTGCAATAGCGCCGCTAAGGAATATTATGGACAGTGGATTGATCAATCCCGAGAAATGTTATTTTTACATTGATATAAATAAGATTTCACTGGATTTTGTAAAAGACTATTTTGGAAACATTCCACTGAATAAAGTTGAGTTCAGAGAGTTCATCTCAGATGGTTTTGATAAAAAGAGGCTGGCTGAGGGAGGATGCAATGTGATAGCCCTGACGTCGCCTTTCTATGCAGACAGAATTGAGGAGGCGGCAGCACGCCCATGTGTCAGACCTAACAGGGGAAACATGTGCTGTGGAGAGGGCATCTGCGGTGCCTGTACGCATACCGGTCAGATGGGCGAAACCGTGCGGACTTGCAAGTTCGTTCCTTGACAAGAACACCTTTTTTCAGTAAAATATAAAGGTGTTTACAAACATAATATGAAATAAGGAAAGGTGAAATAGATATGAAAAGAATTCAGACTATCGAAACAAGAAATCTAGAAAACAGCATGAAAGACGGCGGATGCGGCGAATGCCAGACTTCATGCCAGTCAGCATGCAAGACATCCTGCGGAGTTGCTAACCAGGAGTGCGAAAAGAAGAACTAATGATACATCAGTACAAACTTAACGGTTTCAATATCGTTATAGATGTTTATAGTGGTTCAGTGCATGTAGTGGATGATGTTGCTTATGACATCATCCAACTTTTTTGTGATGAGGAAAAAGAAACCATCATAAAGAAGATGCTGGACAAGTACGCCGATGAACAGGATGTGAACCGCGAAGAACTTGAAGAGGTTATTGACGATATTGAAGAACTGAAAAAACAGAGAAAACTATTTACCGACGATATATATGAGCCTAATGCCTTTGACCTTAAGAACAGACATACAGAAGTGAAGGCTTTGTGCCTTCATGTGGCTCACACATGCAACCTGAACTGCACCTACTGCTTCGCCAGCCAGGGTAATTTCAATGGCGAAAGAGGTCTTATGAGTTTTGATACCGGAAAGAGAGCCTTGGATTTCCTTGTTGAGAACTCAGGTGACAGAAGAAATCTTGAAGTTGACTTCTTTGGCGGCGAACCGCTGATGAACTGGCAGGTTGTAAAGGATCTTGTAAACTATGCGAGAAGCATTGAAAAGGAACACAACAAGAACTTCAGATTCACACTGACGACAAACGGTGTGGGAATCAGCGATGATGTTATTGAATTTGCAAACAGGGAAATGCACAACGTCGTTCTCAGCCTGGACGGACGTAAGGAAGTTCATGACAGACTGCGTAAAACAATTGACGGCAGAGGAAGTTACGATATGATTATTCCTAAGTTTAAGCAGATGGTTGAAGCCAGAGGCGGGAAGGGATATTACATGCGTGGAACTTTTACTCACAACAATGTGGATTTCACTGAGGACATTTTCCATATGGCAGACCTGGGATTCACAGAACTGTCTATGGAACCGGTTGTGTGCCCGCCTGACGATCCTTTTGCACTGACAGAAGAAGACCTGCCAAAGCTGTTCGAACAGTATGAAATTCTTGCAAGGGAAATGATTGAGAGAAAGAAAGCTGGCAAAGGATTTACTTTCTATCACTATATGATTGACCTGAACCACGGCCCGTGCATTTATAAGAGAATTTCAGGCTGCGGCTCCGGAACAGAATACTTTGCAGTAACCCCATGGGGCGACCTGTACCCGTGTCACCAGTTTGTCGGCGATGAAAAATACAAAATGGGCGACATCTGGAACGGTATAACAAAGGAAGAAATTCGCGACGAATTCAAGTCGTGCAATGTTTACTCAAGAGAAGAATGCAGAGACTGCTGGGCGAGACTATACTGCAGCGGCGGATGTGCAGCTAATGCATATCATGCAACGGGCTCAGTAAAAGGAGTTTACCAATATGGATGTGAACTGTTCAAAAAAAGAATGGAATGCGCTATTATGATGCAGATTGCCATGATGGAATAGTGAATATGTAATAGTACGAACCTCCCGAGCGTATAATATCGAAAGGTATTATGGGTAAATGGGAGGTTTGTTTATATGTCTGTTGTGGTGATAGGCGGAGGCTGGGCAGGGTGCAGTGCAGCTCTTGAGGCCCGAAAACAGGGTGCGGAGGTTATTCTGCTTGAGAGGACTGACATGTTGCTGGGACTGGGCAACGCAGGCGGAATAATGCGAAACAACGGCAGGTTCACTCTGGCGGAGGAGTGCATAGCCATGGGCGCTTCAGAGATGTTTCAGATAACCGACGACTGTGCGACACACGTCAATGTAGATTTTCCGGGGCACAGACATGCCAGCTTCTACAATGTAAAAAAAGTGGAACCCTGTGTCAGAAGGTTACTTGAAAAAATGGGTGTTCAGATGCGATTCCGGTTTCGGGCGACCGGGGTTATCAAAACAGATTCGGACCATATAAAAGCTGTTGTCTCTGCAGATGGCGAGGAGGTTTACGGGGATGCTTTTATTGAAACGACAGGAACTACCGGCCCTATGGGAAACTGTGCTGATTACGGGCGCGGATGTTCTATGTGCATTCTGCGATGCCCTGCTTTTGGGCCTAGAGTAAGCATTTCCGAAAAAGCAGGCGGTCATGACTATTGTGGAACCAGAGCCGATGGCACATTGGGAGCGTTCAGCGGCTCCTGCAAGCTGGATAAAGAGACTTTGGGAGGAGGACTTCAGAAACAGCTCAATGAAAAGGGTTTTGCAGTTGTCCCGCTGCCGGAGAATCTTGTAAATGAGAAGAAACTGGCAAGTAAAGTTTGCCGACAGTATGCATTGCCTGAGTTTGCGCGGAATCTGGTTTTGATAGATACGGGTTCTGCTAAAATGATGACTACGTATTTTCCTCTGGATGAACTGAGAACCGTTCCCGGTTTTGAGAATGCAATCTATGCAGATCCTTATGCCGGAGGCAAGGGAAATTCCATAAGGTATATGGCCTGCACGGAAAGAGACGGCAGGCTCCGGGTGTCGGGACCGGAAAATCTTTTTTGTGCCGGTGAAAAGGCAGGAACATTTGTGGGCCATACAGAAGCAATTGCTACAGGAACTCTTGCCGGATACAATGCGGTTAAATATGTTGGCGAGGAAGAGCTTATGGAAATGCCTGAGACTACAGTTCTGGGGGCTTTGATAAAATATCAGGAGGAACACCCGGGAATGGTGACCTGTGCGGGAGACCGGTTTTTTGAGTTTATGAAGATGAAAGGCCTGTACACTACTGACAAAAGAAAAATTAGTGAACGGGTTGCGGCTGCCGGATTGACGGGAGTCTTCGGGATGTGCTAGAATTATGACAACTATTGATAAAAAGAGGATAAATGAATGAGAATTAACAAATATATTGCCAGTGCGGGACTGGCCAGCAGAAGAAAGGCAGATGAACTGATTTCTAACGGAAACGTAAGAGTCAACGGACTTGTGTTACGTGAACCGGGCTACGACGTTGTGGAAGGCGATGTTGTGGAAGTTAACGGCAGAAGGATTGAGGCTAGTGAAAAGAAGGTATATATTCTTCTGAACAAGCCTGTCGGCTTTGTAACAACGGTAAGTGACGATAAGGCAAGAGATACGGTTATGGATCTGGTGGCTGATGTGGATGCAAGAATCTTTCCTGTCGGAAGACTTGATTGCAACACGTCGGGAATGTTGATTATGACCAATGATGGTGATTTTGCATACAGACTCACTCATCCAAAGCATGAAATGCCAAAAACTTATCGTGCTCTTGTTTCAGGTGTACTTTCCGATGAAAAGTGCAGACGCCTGGAAAACGGGGTGAATATCGGAGGTTTTGTTACTTCTCCTGCAAAGGTTAGAATTGTAAAGGGTATGCAGAAGGCTACTCTGGTCGATATTACAATTCATGAGGGAAAAAATCGCCAGGTCAGAAAGATGTTCAAGGCTGTGGGCAATAAGGTTGAGCAGCTTCAGCGAATTGCCATCGGAGATATACACCTGGGACGTCTGGCGGAAGGACATTACAGAAAGCTTACAAGAGAAGAAATAGATTATTTACTTACGCGTTAATATTATAAAAGTAAAGAGGGCCTGATTCACTTTGAATCAGGCCCTCTTTACTTTTTGGAGTATGTATAAACACTATTTTCTCTTGAATTCTTTTGGTGTAACGCAAGTTCCTGTAGCTCTTGCAACAACGATTGGTTCTTCTAAGAAGTCAGCAGCTGAAGCGTTGATATCTTTTCTTGAAACGATAACCTTTCTTGCTTCAAACTTCATCTGTCTTGAAGTGTTTCCGATCTTTGTGATTTCTCCGTAAGCTTCAATGTAATCACCAGCGAATGTTGGAGCTAAAAATTCTACGTTGTCGTAAGCACAGAATAAACCTTCGTCTCCGTCTAACTTGATTAATAATTCAGTAGCAACGTCTCCGAAAAGGTGAACCATGTGTGCTCCGTCTACCAGTTCTCCACCGTAGTGAGCATCTTTAGCGGACATTCTAACTCTGATTAATGATGTGATTTTCTCTTCCATTGGTCTTATTCTCCTTTTATTAATAATCTATCGTTCGACTAACAACTTTGACTTCAGTATACACATAATCGAAATGGGTGTAAATAATATTTGCAAAATATCTGAAGAGGTTGTATTATTGAAGTAAAATAGTGTGAACCGAAATAGGTTCACACAGAAAGGTGTGAAACGAAAATGACACAAAACTACGGTATCAACAGGGTATTAGAACCTCAGTACGTTTTGCCGACATCGGCCTGGAGACTTGATAACAGTAGAAGACTGAACCCTGAAGAGATACGTGTAAATGTTAAAACTGTACATATAGAAGGAACAAGTTTCAAACAGATTTGCCTGGAAGCAAACTATAATGAACAGAAAATCAAACAGAAAATTCTGGATATTGTAATAAGAAGAGGCAAGCTTCATAACCCTGTTACAGATACCGGAGGCCTTTTCTATGGTGTCGTTGATGAAATAGGGAAGTCGTTCCGTAATAAGAAGCATTTTAAGCCTGGAGATGAGGTAATATGCAATGCCAGCCTGGCGTCTGTTCCGATGCATATAGAAAAAGTCATTTCCATAGACCGGGCATTTGGCCAAATTGAAGTTGAGGGATATGCTATACTGTATGATGAAATTCCACTTGTATCCAAACCCTCAGAGGTGCCGACAAATATGCTGCTGTATACTCTGAATGAGTCCGGAACCTTGTACAGAATTTCAACGGAAGCTGTTGGAAAGAAAAAATTTCTTGTTGTAGGGAATAACCTGCTGTCAAATCTTCTCTTTGGATACGCTATAAAAAGAGTTGCAAGAGATGACGCTGAAATCGTATGCCTGCTTGACAAGAAGACAGATTACGTTTTACAGGGAAAAAGCATAGATGACCTGACGAAAATGGTTTTTTCGCAGGTATATTATGTAGATATCCTGAAACCGCTGGAATGCCTGAAAAAGCTTGAATCGGTGACTTATTTCGACTTGTCTGTAAACTGTGCGGATATACCCGGAGCTGAAACAATAAATATTCTGGCGACAAAGAGCGGAGGAACCGTTGTATTTGCCAACCTGATAAACAATTATAATATTGCACTGTATATTACGGAATCTATTTCCAAACAGCTGGATATCAAATGTGCCGACGGATATCTTGAAGCATATGATGAGTTTGATATTGCCATTGTAAAGGGCCTGATGCCATACATAGAAGAAGCCATAACATCTGACCCTAAAATAAATGATGATCCTGCATATCCGTTCACGAGAGAGAGCCGTATAATTGAGGCTTCGGGACAGCGAAGAATATCTATGACTGACTTTGTGTGCGAAAGCAGAGCTATGGCAAGAGTTCTCGATGAAATATTCAAGGTTGCCAAATATGACTGTAATGTTCTTATTACAGGGGATTCAGGCGTTGGAAAGGGTACCGTTGCGTCGAGTATTCACAAAAACAGCAATCGAAAAATGCAGCCGCTTTTGAAGATAAACTGTGCATCAATATCCCCAAATGTAATTGAATCCGAATTCTTTGGAGTAGAGAAAGATGACGAAAACGGGATTCTCGGTAAAAAAGGATATTTTGAGCTGGCTGACAAAGGCTGCATATATCTTAACGAAATAAGCCACCTGCCGCCTGAAATTCAAGCTAAGCTCCTTCGCGTGGTACAGGACGGCGAATTCTATCGCGTAGGAGGATCAAAACTTATAAAGACTGATGTGAGAATTCTCTGTGCTACGGACGGTACTCTAGAAGATGCCGTGGAAAACGACAGATTCAGGAGAGATTTGTACTACCAGTTGAATGTAGTTAAAATCAAGGTTCCTAATCTCAGCGAAAGAACGGGTGATATTCCAGCGCTGATCAGCTTCTTTATGAACAAATACAATCAGAAATATGAAATTAACAGGAAAATTGACGGAGATGCGGTAGAATACCTTAAACAGTGTGAGTGGCCAGGTAATATCAGACAGCTTGAGACGGTAATACAGAGACTGATGATTACTGCAAAAGGTGAGAAGATTTCACTGCTTGATGTTATGCATGAACTCCATGTAGATGTTTTTGATGAGAATGATTTCACAGGAGAACCCGGGGAACGAGAGGCGGAAATTGATCTGGAAAAAATGGTAAATAACTTTGAGAAGACTTTAATAAAGCATGCGTGTGAACAGTACGGCTCTACACGAAAGGTTGCCAAAGCTATTGGAATAAGCCAGACCCAGCTTGTAAGAAAGAAAAAGAAATACGGCCTGTAAAAGAGTCTGAAGGGGATTAAAAAATAGTCGAACCGAAAATGGTTCGACTATTTTTTGCATGAACATAAAATGGTTCACGTGTCGAAGAAGATTGTTTTTTTGTGAATTTTGTGTACAGGCTAGTTGACTGTAAAGTGCTCATTGCGTAGAATTTTATTGTATTTAAAAGGAGCATATTTTTTACACTTAATGGAGGTAGGTAACATGGAATTTAAGAAAGGTGATATTTACGGATCACACAGAGTAATCAGCCCAAAAGGAGTTCTTCCTCAGCCGGCAGAAATTATTGATAACACTATGGAAATTTACGATAATGAAGTTTTAATTGACGTTCAGACTTTAAACATTGACTCAGCTTCATTTACAGAAATTGAAAGACGTTCAGAAGGCGATATCGAAAAAATTAAGGAAACAATTATGGGTATCGTTGAAAGAACCGGTAAGCACAAGAATCCTTGGACTGGTTCAGGCGGAATGCTTATCGGTACAGTTAAAGAAATAGGTCCTAACTTTAAAGGCGATTTAAAGGTTGGAGATAAGATTGCTACATTAGTTTCTCTTTCACTTACACCTTTAAAGATTGATGAGATTCTTGAAATCAGACCTGACATTGACCAGGTTGATATCAAGGGACAGGCGATTCTGTTCCAGAGCGGAATTTACGGAATTCTTCCTGACGACATTCCTGAAAACCTTGCACTTTCCGTATTAGACGTTGCAGGAGCTCCTGCTCAGACTGCAAAGATCTGCCACCCAGGACAGACTGTAGTAATCCTGGGAGGCGGCGGAAAGTCCGGAATTCTTTGCTGCTACGAAGCAAAGAGACAGGTTGGAGTTAACGGCAAGGTAATCTGCGTTGATGGTTTCCAGTCATCAATCGACAGAGCTAAGAGCGTAAACTGTGCACACGAGTATCTGGTTGCAGACGCTACTAATGCTGTTGAAATGTACAGAAAAATCAGTGAACTTACAGACGGTGAATTGGCAGATGTAGTTGTGAATGTTGTAAATATTCCTAACACTGAGATGGCTTCAATTCTGGCATGTAAGGATGACGGATTAGTATATTTCTTCTCAATGGCAACTTCATTTACAAAGGCTGCTCTTGGCGCAGAAGGTGTTGGCAAAGATGTTACCATGATGATGGGTAACGGATATACTAAAGGACACGCTAAGGTTGCTCTTGAAATACTAAGAGAAAGCAAAGAAATCAAGGAATTATTTGCTAACCTGTATGCATAATTGAAGGAAAGTATTCGGCAAGATACCGGTTACAGAAATCTCTAAAAAATATTTTTGCGAACCATTTATGGTTCGCAAAAATATGTCTATGAACCGAAAACGGTTCGAACTTGCGATGTCGAATATAATGGGATAATGGGATGAGACCTTTATAGATTTTAATTGTTTTATAATCTATAATTTAGGTAGATTTATTTTTTAGGAGGATTAATGTTATGAAAAAAGGATGTCCTTACGGAACTCATAGAGTTATTTCACCTGAGGGAGTGTTACCACAGCCCGCAGACAAAATCGATAACACTATGGAAATTTACGACAACGAAGTTTTAATCGATGTTAAGACATTAAACATTGACTCAGCTTCATTCACAGAAATCGTAAAGAGAGTACTTAACAAGAAACCTTCAGAAGTTACAACTCAGGAAGAAATGGATAAGATCGGCGACAAGATGAAGGAAATCGTTGCTAATGCCGGCAAACACAAGAATCCATGGACAGGTTCCGGCGGTATGCTTCTGGGTACTGTAGAAGAAATCGGACCAAACTATGTAGGAGATTTAAAGGTTGGTGATAAGATTGCTACATTAGTATCACTTTCACTTACTCCATTAAGAATTGATGAAATCATCGAAATGAGACCTGCAATCGACCAGGTTGATATTAAGGGTAAGGCTATCTTATTCCAGTCAGGTATCTACGGAATCATTCCTGATGATATGCCTGAAAAGACAGCACTTTCAGCATTAGACGTTGCCGGTGCTCCTGCACAGGCTGCTAAGCTTTGCCAGCTGAACCAGAAAGTTCTGGTTATCGGCGGAGGCGGAAAATCAGGTCTTCTGTGCTTGTATGAAGCAAAGAAGAGAGTTGGCGTTAACGGTTTAGTTGTTTGCGCTGCCGGTTCACAGAAATCAGAAGACAGAGCTAGATCATTAGATCTTGCAAACGAATACTTCCACATGGATGCAACTGATGCAGTTGGAATGTATAACAAGGCTATGGAATTAACTAACGGAGAATTATTCGACGTAGTTATCAACTGTGTATCAATCGAAAACACAGAAATGGCTTCAATCCTTTCATGTAAAGATGACGGTACTGTATACTTCTTCTCAATGGCAACTTCATTCACAAAGGCTGCTCTTGGTGCTGAAGGTGTTGGTAAAGACGTTAACATGATTATTGGTAACGGATACACTAAGGGACACGCTGCTGTTACATTACAGTGCTTAAGAGAACACGAAGGATTAAGAAAACTATTCGAAGAAATGTACGCATAGTACGCGGAAATAAATTTTAATACCATATTTTATAAGGAGATATAAAATGGCAAGAAATTGGAAAGATATTCCTCTATTCAAGGATGTTACTGAAGAAGAATGGAACGATTGGCATTGGCAGGTAAACCACAGACTTTCAACTGTTGAAGATATCGCTCAGGTTATCAATCTGACAGAACAGGAAAGAGAAGATATCGAAAAGGTAATCGGTGGTTTCAGAGTAGGTATCACACCTTACTATGCTTCATTAATGGATCCGGATGATCCTAGATGTCCTGTTAGAATGCAGGCTGTTCCTACACTGGCTGAAATGCACAGATCAGAAGCAGACGATGCAGACCCTCTTCACGAAGATGCTGACTCCCCAGCTCCTGGATTAACACACAGATATCCAGACAGAGTTTTATTCTTAATCACTGACCAGTGCTCAATGTACTGCCGTCACTGCACAAGAAGAAGACTTGCAGGAGAAACAGACGGAGCTAGATCAAGAGAAGACATCGATGCATGTCTGGATTACATCAGAAGAACTCCAGTAGTTAGAGATGTTCTACTATCCGGAGGAGACGCACTTTGCGTAGAAGATGAAACATTAGAATACATCATCAGCGAATTAAGAAAGATTCCTCACGTTGAAATCGTTAGAATTGGATCAAGAACTCCGGTTGTAATGCCACAGAGAATCACTGATGATCTTGTAAATATGCTTAAGAAGTACCACCCAGTATGGTTAAACACACACTTCAACCATCCTAAGGAAGTTACTCCTGAAGCAAGAGAAGCTCTTAGAAAGCTAGCTGATGCAGGTATCCCTCTAGGAAACCAGTCAGTATTACTAAGAGGTGTAAACGACTGTAAGCACATCATGAGAGACCTGGTTCATGAACTAGTTAAGAACAGAGTAAGACCTTACTACATCTACATCTGTGACTTATCAGTAGGTATCGAACACTTCAGAACTTCAGTTGCTAAGGGAATTGAAATCATCGAAGGATTAAGAGGACACACTTCAGGATATGCTGTTCCTACATTTGTAGTTGACGCTCCTGGTGGTGGCGGAAAGACTCCTGTAATGCCTCAGTACATCATCTCAGAAACACCTGATAAGGTTATCCTGAGAAACTACGAAGGCGTTATCACTACATACACTCAGCCTCGTCTTCCAGACCTTAAGTGCACTTGCGATTACTGCACAGGCAAGAAGACTTACAAGTACCAGGGTGTATCTGCTCTTGGTGAAGGCCTGCAGATTAAGTCAATGGAACCTGCTAACCTGGCAAGACACGAAAGAAACAAACACTAATTTGTAAGTTTAACCTAAAGGGAGACAGGCGTCTCCCTTTAGTGACTAATTAAGACGAATACAATTTTTTTATAAGGAAGTTTCAGACTAGAATGGGATTGTTATGCGAGTTAACAACTAAATACAAGACTTTATCCATAGTAGGAATGGCAAAGAATGCAGGCAAGACTACGGCTTTGAACTATCTGATAGAAGAAGCTATGGATGATGGAATTGCATTGGGTATAACCTCAACCGGGAGAGACGGCGAAATGGAAGACCTTGTAACAGGAACTGAAAAGCCGAGAGTGTATCTGGACGAGGGAACTCTGGTAGCTGTTCCTGCACAGCTGTACGAACTGGCAGATGCTGGTCTGGAGGTAGTAAGAAAAACATCGTACTCCACGGCAATTGGAACACTTCTGATATGCAGAGTTATGGATGCAGGTTATGTTCAGGTTGCAGGACCTGTTATTAATGCTGAGCAGAAGAAACTGTGTGGTGAAATGCTCGAACTTGGATGCGAATTAGTACTTATTGATGGTGCTATTGACAGAAAGTCCATTGCATCGCCGGATACATCTGATGCGATAATTCTTGCTACAGGTGCAGTAATATCCAGAAAGATGGATAAGGTTATTGAAGAAACCGCACATGTGGTAAACCTGTATAAGACCAATGAAATGGAGAATAGCATCTATAGGGATGCTATAGAAAAAAACAACCACGACAACAAAATAATGCTTGTAAGCGAAAGCGGAAAAGTAAAAAAGCTTGATTTACTTACAGGTCTTGGAAATTCAAGAATGATTGATCATGCAATCGAGGAGAACACTAAGTATGTGTATATTCCAGGGGCGTTTACAACCAGCGTGGTTAAAGAATTGAATCTTAAGAAACTGAAGCAGGTAGAATTTATTTTCAAGGATCCAACTAAGATCTTTGTTAACCCGATGGATTGGAAAAATCTGCGGAAAAGAGGTTTTTCCTGCAGCGTACTTAAGAATATCGAAATAGCAGCAATTACTGTGAATCCATGGGCTCCGGCTGGATACACATTTGATAATGCAGTTTTGCTGAAGGAAATGCAGAAAGCAGTTCCTGATATTCCGGTTATCGATGTGAGGATGTAGAAATGATAATAAAGAGCAACTGGCGATTGGCCAATGTTAAGACCAGGCGCGAGACCGGTCTTGACTATGTTATGCAGAATATTAATCTTAACACACCCTTTGGCAGAAAGGTGCTGAAAGATCTTAAAGCCTATCATCCGGGTCAGGAAGCTGATCTTACGGAAGAGTTTGACAGAGCTGATGCAATGATAGAGTTTGTAAAGAAGAATCCGCGTATGGTGGATAAGCTTCAGGAAATCTTTATGGATGTTAAAGATACGACTCTTACCATTGAAAGCAGCAGCAAAGATACCCTGTCAGTTGTTGAGTTATATGAAGTCAAGGCATTGCTTCTGCAGATGCGACAGATTATAAAATGCACAGAGGGTAATGAAAGTAATGTTCCGGCCACATATCATCTGGATGATACAGAAAGCTTACTCGACGAACTGGACCCTAGTGGGGATCGACTAAACACATTTTATATCTACGATGAGTTCAGTGAAGTGCTTCGTGATTTAAGAGCCAAGAAGAGAGAATATGAGCGGCTTATCAGGAAAGCACAGAAAAAGAGAAGAGATGAGATAAGAAGAGAGTATGGCATACAGCTGACTCCGAAATTCGACATTGTCGTAGCCAAATCACATCCAAGCTTTGAAGTAATAGGTACTATAGATGATCTGGAGGTCGTTGACCAGGATTATATGAGCGTTACTTTCCAGCTTAAACCGAGTGAGGAAGCATATGCCTATATCGGCGAAACAGAACGTCTCAACGGCGAAATAGAAGATGAGGAAGAGAAAGTCCGAAAGGTTCTGTCACTTAAAATTTCTGAGTATGAAGACGTTTTGCTGGAAAACTGCAAAAAAATTGGAGCATTAGACTTTGCTTTGGCGAAGGCTGCATTTTCTATTAAGAGAAATCTTGCAAGGCCTGAAATTGTCCATGAACATGTTGTGGAATTTGAAAATGGAAGGAACCTTGCAGTTGAAGAGGTTGTAACAAGGAAGGGCAAGGAATACTGTCCCGTTTCTCTGAGCCTGAAAGATGGAGTAACCGTTATTACGGGGGCTAATATGGGCGGCAAGACAATTTCTTTGAAGCTTGCCGGTCAGGTGGCAATCCTTGCTCAATATGGTTTCTTCGTTCCCGCAGAAAGGGCCAGAATTGGTCTGTCCAGCTATATGCAGATTCTGATTGGTGACTCTCAGTCTGTTGAAAGAGGATTGTCAAGCTTTGGCTCAGAGATGGAAGAACTGAAGGAAATACTGGATAAGGGGCAGGAGAGAAGCCTGATTCTTGTAGATGAAATAGCATCAGGCACGAACCCGACGGAAGGCACCGCTCTAACAAAGAGTCTGGTGGACTACCTTATTGAAAGACCGTATATTTCACTTATTACAACCCATTTTGAAACAGTTACGGAACGCGAAGGCGTAGTAAATATGCAGGTTCGTGGTCTTGCAGATTGTGATTTTGTTCTTTTGGGAAGAGAGTTACAGTATGCCAGCCGTAAAGACAGAATTAACATTATTTCCAAATACATGGACTACAGACTATGTAGAGTGGAAAACGAAACACAAGTCCCTAAAGATGCTCTTAATATAGCCACAATGCTAGGAATAGACAAAGTGATTATTGAAGGAGCGAAGAAGTATATTAAATGAGGAGAAAAAAGATGAAAAGCAAACTAAATCTTGATCCAAAGATTGTTGACAGTGCACGTACTCATGCTGCAAACATCGCTCATGATATGCAGGAATTCATCGAGAGACATACTACAGTGTCAACTGAAAGAACAATCTTGAGACTCTTAGGGGTTGACGGCGTTGACGACGTTGACAACCCACTTCCAAACGTAGTAGTAGACCAGCTAAAAGAAAAAGGAGCACTTCCTACAGGAGTTGCTTACTGGATCGGTAATGCAATGATACAGACAGGAAAGACTCCTCAGACTATTGCAGAAGAAATGGCAGAAGGAAAGCTGGACATCACTCAGCTTGAAACTTGCTCACAGGAAGAAGCTGCTGAAGCTCTAAAACCTGTAATTGCAGAAACATTTGCAAAGATTGACGCACAGAAGGCAAAGCGTAAAGAATACTTAGATACAATTGGCGAAGGTCCGGAACCTTACATCTACGTAATCGTTGCTACAGGTAACATTTACGAAGACGTTATCCAGGCACAGGCTGCAGTTAGACAGGGTGCAGACATTATCGCTGTAATCAGAACTACTGCGCAGTCACTTCTTGACTATGTACCTTATGGTCCTACAACTGAAGGATTCGGTGGTACATATGCAACTCAGGAAAACTTCAGAATCATGAGAAAAGCTCTTGACGAAGTTGGTGAAGAAGTTGGCAGATACATCAGATTATGTAACTACTCATCCGGTATGTGTATGCCTGAAATCGCAGCAATGGGAGCTCTGGAAAGACTGGACGTTATGCTTAACGACGCTATTTACGGAATCCTGTTCAGAGATATCAATATGCAGAGAACTCTGGTAGACCAGTACATGTCCAGAGTTATCATAGGATACTGCGGAATCATCTTCAACTCCGGTGAAGACAACTACCTGACAACTGATGATGCTATTGAAGCTGCTCACACAGTAACAGCTTCCCAGTTCATTAACGAACAGTTCGCAGTTCTTGCAAACATTCCTGAAGAACAGATGGGATTAGGTCACGCATTCGAAATGGACCCTGCAACAGAAGACGGTTTCCTTCTTGAACTGGCTCAGGCTCAGATGGCTAGAGAAATCTTCCCTAAGGCTAGATTAAAGTACATGCCACCTACAAAGTTCATGACAGGTAACATCTTTAGAGGACACATTCAGGATGCCCTGTTCAACTTAGTAACAGTTTGGACTAACCAGTCATTACTGCTTACAGGTATGCTTACAGAAGCTATCCATACACCTTTAATGCAGGATAGATATCTTTCAATCGAAAACGCTAAGTACATCTTCAACAACTGCAGACACATCGGTGATGAAGTTGAATTCAAAGAAGGCGGAATCATCCAGAGCCGTGCTCAGGAAGTTCTTCAGAAGGCAGACGATCTTCTTGCACAGGTTGAACAGGAAGGTCTGTTCTCAACAATTGAAAAAGGTATCTTCGGCGGCGTAAAGAGACCGTTTGATGGCGGACACGGACTAGAAGGCGTATGCGTTAAAGGCGAAAACTACTTTAACCCATTCATTCCACTATTCCTGGATCATGAGTAAGGAGGAGCACACAGATGTCAGAATGTAAAACAGCAACAACTCAGGTTGATTTAACATGCGTAAAGCCTTACGGCGACGCACTGAATGACGGTAAAGTTCAGATCGCATTCACACTGCCCGTTCCATATGGTGAAGAAGCTGAAGAATGCGCTAAGCAGTATGCTAAAAAATTAGGATTAGAAGAACCAAACGTTTGCTACTACTGCGAATTAACAGAAGGATATACTTTCTTCAATATCTATGGTTCTGCTTCAGCTACAATCGACTACACTGCAATCAAGGTTCCAAAAGTAGAAGGTACTGTAATGGACCGTGTAGAATGTGGTGAATGGATTGGCGAAAACATCGGTAGAGATATCGTTGTTGTAGGTGCTTCCATTGAATCCGATGCTCATACAGTAGGTATCGACGCTATCATCCAGATGAAGGGATTCCACGGACACTTCGGTCTTGAAAGATTCAAGAACGTTGTAGCTTACAATATGGGTTCACAGGTTCCTTGTGAACAGCTGATTGCTAAGGCTAAGGAAGTAAACGCTGATGCTATCCTGGTATCACAGACAGTTACTCAGAAAGATATCCACATTATGAACCTGACTAAGATGGTTGAGCTGGTAGAAGCTGAAGGCCTTCGTGACAAGGTTATCCTGACTTGCGGTGGACCAAGAATTTCACATGAACTTGCTCAGGAATTAGGTTACGATGCAGGATTTGGCCCAGGAAAGTATGCTGAACACGTTATGTCCTACGTAATGCAGGAAGTTCAGAAGCGTGGATGGGAAAAGAAAGCAAATATTGACGAGCGATAATAATTCTTAACCTGAAATCAACACTACATAACCAAATAAAATGTGGAAACGGATATGCCGGCAAGGTGTATCCGTTTTCTATGCCCATTGGTATTTAGCGTTTTCTTATGTTTTTTGTTAGGATTTGTATTGCGAAATAAAATTGTTTGGTGTATCATAGAAGATGAATTAAATTCGTTTAGTATAATTTTTATAGAAAGGTGATTGGAACAATGATTAACAAAATTATGACTGCTGACGAAGCAGTAGCTGGCGTTCAGGACGGAATGACCATAATGGTCGGCGGATTCCTTGCTACAGGTTCACCTGAAGTACTTATGGACGCTCTTGTAAGAAAAGGAGTTAAACATCTTACTGTAATCGGTAACGACGGTGGTCTTCACACTGGTCAGCCAGCACAGTTTGGCGGTAAGACTCCAAGAGGTATCGGTAAGCTTCTGGAAAACCACATGGTTGACCACCTTATCGCATCACACATCGGAGTTAACCCTCTTATCAATGAACAGATTGCTGAGGGTACACTAAGATATACTCTTGTTCCACAGGGAACTCTTGCTGAAAAGATCAGAGCTGCAGCTTATGGTCTTGGCGGTATTCTTACTCCAACAGGTGTAGGTACTCCTATGGAAACTGAATTAGATGAATTAGGAAGAAAGAAGAAGGTTGTAGAAATCGAAGGAAAGAAGTATCTGTTCGAAATGCCTCTTCACGCTGACTATGCATTCATCAGACCTTCAGTTGCAGATAAGTTCGGTAACTACTACTGTGCTAAGGCAACTAAGAACTTTAACTATGTAATGGCAGGAGCTGCTGACCACACAATCATCGCACCTGAAAAGATTGTTGAAATCGGCGAAATCGATCCTGATTACTTTGCAGTTGCAGGCGTACTTGTAGATACTATTGTGGAAGGAGAAAAGAAATGGCAGATTTAAAAGTAAGAATCGCAAAGAGATGTGCGAAAGAATTTAAAGATGGTGAATTCGCTAACTTAGGAATCGGCCTTCCTACAATGGTAGCTGACTACATTCCTGATGATGTAATGGTAACATTCCATTCAGAAAACGGATTTGCAGGAATCGACGCTGTAGTTGAAAATGAAGAAGATGTTGACGTAGATATCATCAACTCAGGGGGTACATACGTAAGTGCAGTTCCAAGAGTAAAGTACTTCGATACAGCTGAATCATTCGGTCTTGTAAGAGGTGGACATGTAAGAGCTACAGTTCTTGGAGCTATGCAGGTTGCTGAAAATGGAGACCTGGCTAACTGGATCGTACCTGGCAAGAAGGTTGCAGGTATGGGTGGTGCTATGGACCTGTGCGCAGGTTGCCCAGAAGTTATTATCGTAATGCTTCACACTCAGAAGGGTGCACACAAAATCCTTAAGAAATGTACTCTTCCACTTACAGCTGAAAGATGCGTTAGCAAGATCATCACTGAAATGGGAGTTATGGAAGTTACTGATGACGGTATCGTAGTAACTGAATTACACCCAGACTACACTAAAGAAGATATCCAGGCGGCTACAGGCTGCGAATTAAAGTTCTCACCTGACTTAAAGCCAATGGAAGAAGAATAATCAATTAGTATTATTTAAGGAGCTGCTTGATTACAGGCAGCTCTTTTTGTACATAAACAGACACTGACAGTAGAGGGATAGCTATGGGAAGGATACTGGAATTTAAAAAGAAGAAAATTGCATTCGTTGGAGAAATGATTAGAGAAGACGGCAGCGTTGTGCACTCACCATATCTGTATAAGATTTCTTATGATGATACAGGGAAAGAAATTTCTCCAAGACTGTTTACTATAGATGATTTAGAAGATTTACCCTGTGATGATGACAATATCAATAGTGCACTGGAAGCAATATACAGATGGTGCTACGACTACTTTAATGACAAGATGGACGAAGATTCTGACACGTACAAGCTTTATGCAGTTTCACTAGAGGACCGCATGATTCTGTACAGTCTGGTGCTCTCGGACTCAAGCTGGATGGCAGCAGACTGCTTCATGGGAAACTGTCTGCCGCAGTTTTTCGGTTCTGAGCCCAAAGTGCCTGCAGATGAAACTGAACACACCGGAAACAACATCTATATAATGGGTGAAGTTCTGGATGCTAACGGAGAAATATACCATACACCTGTTGTAAAGCAGATAAATGAAATAGAGAGTAGTTATGTTATGTTTCCGGGTCTGTTTAGAAAAAGGACACTGAAGAGTTTCTTAGAATACGAAAAATATCAGCTTGTAATTGGCTGCCTTTTTGAATGCCTTATCAATGAAGTAGAAGAAATGGGTGCAGATACGCTAATGGTAAGAGAGGATAATGAGTTCCAGCATATAAGGTTAGAATTTATTGATCGTAAAACAGGGCGGATTCTGTATGTCATAAACGCTATCCAGTCATCTGTGGACGGTAATATTATCATTCCGGAAAAATGGGATACTAAGGACACCCTTCCACGTTACATTGACATGGAGGATGCCGAAATAATTGACTTAAGCGTGGAAGTGGAAGATGTGGAGGAGGATGAAGATTAATCAGCACATTCCTGACCTTCCAGGTCATAGTGTTTTGCAATGCCTTTCATCAAAGCTGCCGCAAATTTTTTCCGGTATGAGGGCTTTTGCAAATTTGAAAGATCTTCCTCATTAGACAGGAAACCGCATTCTATGAGAATTCCCTCATAAGAAGCATCTCGAAAAATAAACATGTCTTTCTTTGGCAGAATTATCCTTTCGCCAGCATCGGGTAGTTCTGCCAGAAGTGTTTCTCTGACAGTTTTTGCAAGTTCCTCATTTTTTGATGCTGTTTCCGGATCCCCATTGGTAGGGTAGAAAACCTGGGCACCATGTACAGACTCATCAGCATAGAAACTGTTCATGTGAATACTGACTACAAGTTGCGGCTGAGCATCATCCATAGTTGCTCTGCGAGATTTCATATCACCTGTTTTTGTCCATTTTGTATTGTCTGCATCCTGGTTTTCATATAATCCATTATCGTCTTCTCTGGTCAGAATAACATTTACTTTGTATCTGGAGGCCTCTTCGGCAAAAAGTTTTGCAATAGAAAGGTTAATATCCTTTTCTTTAGTTCCGTCCCCGGCACAGGCACCGCTGTCCTGACCTCCGTGGCCCGGGTCAACTACCATAGTGATAGAAGGGGTGAAGCTGGTGATAATGTCCAGGCTTTCTCTATATCCGGGCAGAACCCACACAAAGATAACAAGAATGATGATAATAAGCAGTTTTTTTTTCATATTAACTCCGTTTAACATTTTTATTCTAATTAATAATATGCTATAATTTAGTATAATTTCTTAAAAATCAAGGAGATTTAACGGCAATGAAAACAAGACGCCTTTTCAGAGAAGATGTATATATGAAAGAAGCAGCTGCTACTGTTACGGCTGTTGAAAGAAAAGATGGCAAGACCTTTGTCACACTGGATCAGACTGTTTTTTTCCCCACAGGAGGAGGACAGAGCTGTGACGTGGGCATGATGGACAGCTTAAAAGTGGTAGATGTTTTCGAGGAAAATGATTTTATTGTTCACAGGGTAGAGGGTGACGAAGAATGTCTGAATAAATTGCAAATAGGCGATTCGGTTGAAATATCAATTGACTGGGCTCATCGTTTTGATAATATGCAGAGACATTGCGGCGAACATATCATGTCGGGCATCTTTTACGAGTTATATGGCGGAGTGAACAGAGGATTCCATATGGGTGATGATTATATGACTATAGACATCAGCCTTGAAGAAAAACCTGAGTTTGACAAAATAACATGGGAAATGGCAAAGGAAGTTGAACTTAGAACCAATATGGTTATCTGGCAGAATCTTCCCGTGATTACCAGACATTTTGATACAAGAGAAGAAGCAGAGAATCTTCCTCTGCGAAAAGCACTTGCATTCGACAAGGACATTACTATAGTATGTGTGGGAAGTGTTGATAATCCGGCGGACTGTGTGGCATGCTGCGGGACACATCCTGCAACTGCAGGACAGGTTGGAATGGTGAAAATCTACAAGGTTGAAACTAATAAGGGCATGTTCAGGATATACTTTGAAGCAGGTGAGAGAGCGTTCAGACAGTATCAGCAGAGATTTGACGTGCTGACTACTTTAGAGAACAGACTTTCAGCAGGATTCTCTGATCTGATGGACAAATACGAAGCACAACAGGAAAAGGTAAAGGACACCAAGAACAGGCTTTATCATCTTACTAAAGCTGTAGTAAAAAAAGAAGCAGAAGAAATAAAGAAAGAAATATGTCCTGCATATGTTAGAAAATACGATATATTGTCAATTAACGATATTCTTGATATAGGCAAGGCACTGCAGGGAGCAATTCCGACAATTGTATTCCTGGTTCATAATCCAAGTAATACTGTACTTATGTTCTCTGACAGTTTTGACTGTGGAAAGCTGGTGAAAGAAAACGCTTCAATCTATAATGGAAAGGGTGGAGGAGGAAAACAGTCCGCACGTGCAATCTTTGGAAAAGAGGAGTATGTGGACACATTTATCGATTTAATTGAAAAGCATCTCAGATAGAGGGTTTTCATATGAACATATATTTAAGAGAAAGGAGAAAAATATGAGTGACAAAAATGTTACACTTGAGCGAAAGCTTAACCCGCTGAATGTATGGTCACTGGCTCTTGGAAGCATCATTGGGTGGGGTGCATTCGTTATGCCGGGAACAACTTTTCTTCCTAAAGCCGGTACTTTGGGAACAGCCATTGGTATGGCAATTGGTGCACTGGTCATGATTATTATCGCAATGAACTATGGTTACATGGTTCAGAAATATCCTGTTGCCGGAGGAGAATATACTTTCACAAAGAATACATATGGAAAAAAACATGCATATGTCTGCGGATGGTTTCTGGGATTATCTTATCTTGCAATAGTACCATTAAATGCAACAGCACTGGGTCTGGTAAGCAGAAAACTTCTTGGAGGTGTTCTGGAGGTTGGCTACCTTTATACTGTTGCGGGATGGGACGTATATCTTGGTGAAGTAATACTTGCATCTGTGGCACTTATCTTATTTGCCGCACTATCCATAAAAGGCATCAGTGTTGCAGGATGGATGCAGACTGTAATTGCTATTGCTCTTGTGGTTTCAGTATTTGTACTTGTAGGTGCCGCTGTTTTCAGTCCGCACACAAGTGTTTCAAACCTGGAGCCTGTATATCCTGAAGGAAAGAGCTCAATGGCAGCTATTATTGCAGTAGTTGCAGTTGCACCATGGGCCTTTGTAGGTTTTGATTCAATACCACAGGCGGCAGAGGAGTTCAACTTTTCACCAAAGAAAGCTAACGGAATCATGATAATTGCCATTCTGTTTGGCGGTTTTGTATACGTTGCCATTAACACTATTACCGCATCTGTAATGCCTTGGAATCAGATGCTGGAGGCAGGATATGACTGGCCGGCCGGGGAAGCTGCTGAAATAATGATGGGTAAGGCGGGTCTTGTTTTCCTTGGAACTGCACTTATCTGTGCCGTACTTTCGGGAATAATCGGTTTCTACATGGCAACAAGCAGACTGCTGTACTCAATGGCCAGGGAAGGTGCTTTACCTCAGTGGTTTGCTAAGATTGACGAGAAGACTAAGACTCCAAAGAATGCAATCATCTTTGTAATGATTATCTCTCTGACTGCTCCATGGTTTGGAAGAGAAGTTCTCTGCTGGGTTGTAGATATGTCATCAATAGGTGCTGCGATCGGATACGGTTACACATCTCTTGCTACATACAGAACTTTGAAACAGCATCCGGAAGATAATAAGCCGCTTCTGAAGGTTTTGTCTCTTGTTGGAGCGTTATTTGCAATAATCTTTGTAGTTCTTCTGGTTGTTCCGGGAATGCCTTCATATCTGGCTGTTCAGTCAAGAGTATGTCTGATAATCTGGATTGTTCTCGGATTAGTTTTCTACTTTACAACTAAGAACAAAAACGACAATTAGATAATTAGATAAAAGAAAGGGGGCAGTCGCGTTAGTGCGACAGCCCCTTTTGCTGGTGCTTTAGCGGCGGTTCCGAGCGCGGTAGCGTGAGGAACAAGAAACCACCGGCTATGCCGGTGAGATTGAGGAGCTTTAGCTTCAAGCAAAAAACCTCCCATGGTACAATTAGTGTGGTTCCCCAACCGCACAATGTAACAAAGGAGGTTATGTCATGAAAGACAACAATAGTTTATCACATACAACATGGAATTGTAAGTACCATATAGTTTTCGCACCGAAGTACAGAAGACAGGTTATTTACGGTAAAATAAAGCGGGACATTGGAAAAATCCTAAGAATGCTTTGCGAGCGAAAAGGCATTGAAATCATTGAGGCAGAATGTTGTCCGGATCATATCCACATGCTTGTTAAAATACCGCCCAAATACAGTGTTTCTGATGTTGTAGGATATTTGAAAGGCAAAAGTTCGCTAATGATTTTCGACCGGCATGCAAACCTAAAATATAAATATGGAAATCGTCACTTTTGGTGTCGCGGCTACTATGTAGATACTGTTGGAAAAAATGAAAAGAAAATTGCTGAGTACGTAAGAACACAGCTCCAAGAAGATATAGCGAATGATCAAATAAGTCTGAAAGAATATATTGATCCATTCACTGGAGAAAAAGTTAGGAAGTAAACTGGGAGCAGGATAAACCTTTAGGTTTCCCGGGAGAGGACGTGCGGTTGGAGAATCTTTCGACGCGTCTTGAGACGCCTGCAGGTAGAGGCCCCTTATAGGGGCATAATAAAACTACCGGCTGAGCCGGTAGTCATTATT
>JAQYNQ010000134.1 GCA_028727785.1 Eubacteriaceae bacterium
GGCAGTTTATCCTTCAGCTGCATTTCTTTATATAGCTTACCACTTGTATTAAAGAATTTCTTTAGAGGCAGACCACTGGTCTCATACCATTCCTTCAGTTCATCGTATGATGGGTTTTCTTCTTTAATCGGGCGCTCAATATACTCTACGCCGGAATTATCTAACCACTTCAAAGCTTTTAAACTAGTACTGCATTTTCTGTAAGCTAAAACTGTAATCATAATAACACTCTCCTCTAAATTATAGTTGTCTAAGTATGTCTTCAACTCTTCGTATTGCTTCTTCAACCTGCTGAGAAGCCTGATTAATTCTGTCCTGCATCATCCAGTCCACTATAAAACCATCAAAGAACCAGTCTGCAAATGAAAGAAAATCTCCTGTCTCAATATTCAGATTACAGGCTATATTCACATCATTGAGTTCTTTGCTGAAATTTCTTAAGTCATACTTTGCCTGCTCCATATTTTCTTTCGCCTGATCCACCTTCGAGTGTTTAACCATAGTTGAAAGGAATCCACCGCCGAGCATATCAAAAATGCCCCAGCCTTTTGCACTGTCTAAATTTTCTTGTGCTTTTCTAAGGCTTCTTAGTGCTTTATTACCGGCATCTATTGCTTCCTGTTTTTCTTTTTCATAATTATATTCCATAACAATATCCCCCTAACCTTTGCCTATATTCTATCACATTAGTATTTAAAAAAGGTTTAATCTTTCAAAAGTTTTTCCAGTAAATACTCTCTATCCCTAATGAATAATTCTGTAATTCGGAAGCTTTCTGTTTCTTCATATTCACATGGATGTATTTGTCCATCATCAAACGTAAGAATTTCAGCATCCGGAAGTCCTAATAAAATTGGCGAATGTGTTGCTATAAAGAACTGCGCGCCATCTTTTCGACATCGGTCAATTTCCAAAAGCAGGGTCAACTGACGCTGCGGTGATAATGCAGCTTCCGGCTCATCCAGGAAATATAATCCCTGTCCTTCGAAAGTGTTCTGAACCATAGCCAGGAAACTTTCACCATGAGATTTTTTGTGCAACTCCATTGGTTGTCCACAAGGACCTTTTGAATATTCTTCTTCCTTAGTTGCAACATTATAAAAGCTTTCTGCGCGGAGAAAGTATCCCCATCTAGCCTTTGCTGAACGTGATAAACGAATCGCTTCATGCATTTCAGAATGGGAATCATATGTAGAGAAAGAATAATTCCGTGTTCCTCCCTCTGGATTAAACCCATCTGCAATCGCCATTGCTTCCAGCAAGGTTGATTTTCCACTTCCGTTTTCTCCGACAAAAAAGGTTACCGGCTTATGAAAATGTATATCCTTTATACCACGAAAGGCATCGATATTTCGAAGATAGCTGTATTCACTTATTCTTTCCCAATCAATAAAAACATCTCTAATAAACATCTGTTTTACCATAATAGAAATACTTAACCGCTACATTTTATTACCTTTGTTAATATCATCATCAAAGAAAAAGCCCATAATGCACATTATAAATCCAATTATTGCAATGAATATCGCAATATAAAAACCAAAGGCTGCTACTACCTCCAGAATACACATCGCCATAATGATAAGGGCTAAAAGCATTAAACTATTTCCAAACAGTATTTTTTTCATTTCATCTACTTCCTCTCTGTTTAAACAATTTCACAAAAAAATCAGGAACGCTACTCCAGGACTTGTCCTTTCGTGCAAGAGAATTTGCACTTCCACCCTTACATGGATTAATTACTGGGATTTGACTTTTCCCCTGGCGAGCACGCTCGGCATTCAGTTCCTTATGAAGACTTTTGCTGGTGTAAATTCTGTCTTTGTCAAATCCACTCATTTTGATAGCTCCTTTTCATATTTTTCCACTGTGAAATTGTTGGACATTCCGGCTAATGAAAAAGTTTCATTTCATATAAGATTTTTTACGTTGATCATGCACTGTACATGTCTCTAAGCTCGCGAATCGAAAGTCTGTATGCTAAATATCCCTCAGCAATACAGATAATCAGAATAATAACACTTCCAATAATTGGATTAATATGGTTGAACGGCAGTACAACAGCAAGGGCTGCTATATGTATTACTGCTTCAGTTCCAAGACATAATCCACCTGCAAAACGACTGGTCTTATGAGTCAGCGGATCTCTCCATCTGCTTGCAAATATACTGTTAAAAAAAGACCATCCACTGAATATAAGTGCCAATGCCATGATAATCAAAATCCATATAAAAATAAGAATTACAGTCATTATTCCGCTGTCAGGCATACCTATCAGTTTTGATATTATCTCACCTATTGCAGCACGGCATTTGTGAGAAATCGCTGCGACTGACGCCAGAACAGTGAAAATAATCGGGAGTGTTGCAATACATTTAAATCCTATTTTCATGTGGATTCTTACCCGATCCTCATTTCTAATTGGAAGACCATAGAAAAAAGTGGCATTTTCATCGAGCAAAATATTTGTATTCCACTCTTGTACCAAATTTGTCATCGTACATAGCATGGACGCAATAAGGAAAACTATTGCCATACTATTCCATTCCGGATTTAGAAACAATAGAAGAATTATAGGAGTCATCGACATCACTGTTTTCCACTCTAACAATTTTCCGTTCCCGCCTACCAGCCTTGTGTATGTCTGTATTTTGTTTAATTTCATACTGTCATCGAATATCTGTTTCTCCTTATGTTTTTGTATTTTTTTACCCCTTTTGGATGAACGGCTGATAAACACCACTGTCAAAACTCCTAAAGCTGCAATTCGCACAAGATGAATAACAATTGGAGGAATATTATCACTTAACAGAAAGATTATCCTTGGAAGTAAAATTGCACCAATACAGACAATCCATGGTATATTGAATTGTGAGTCATTCCCTTTCAATGAATTCGAGTAACTTCTGTTGTACGCACCAGCAGCTGCATATTCGTACCCAGCGGAAATACATAGAGATAGTAACAATATAAATACTAATTCCACAGGCAGCAATGCCACGACCGGTATATTAGTAAATTCAGGTGAAATTTCAAAGTACAAAATATTCAATAAATGTATAAGATTATCCATACTGAATCCAAACAGACCTAAATAACTTCCACATGCTGCAAGAATAAGCCCTGAAACGGCACAAAGTAAGGTTAACGTACCTGCTGCATATCTTCCTCTTCGCAAGCTGCTTTCGTTAACAGGAAGTGTACTTACTAATATTCCCGTGTTCCCATGTGCACTTTCCACAAATATCTTTTTTAGTGTCTTGGTGAGAAAGAAGATGCCTATTTGTGCACAGATTAAGCCTACCAGAAAAAATGGGAATGCTGCGCTGAGCATGGAACATCCTGCAATTCCTACAGCCAGCATTCCAATCATAGCTGTAAAATCCTCTTTTGATAGTATTAAATTAAGCTTTGTCGCATTCCAGGTTTCCCGTCGCTTCTTCATCTCTAAAAATCTCCTTTAAAGCCTCTTCAAGTGACATGCCGTATTCACTTCTCAAGCGGTCAGAATCAGAATATTTTTCAATCTTCCCTTTCTTCAGAACAATGACAGAATCAAAAAGCCTCTCAATGTCATGAATTAAGTGAGTTACAATAAGTATTGTCCCTTTTGGATTGAAATTCTCGATAATTAATTTCAGAATATGTTCTCTTGCTTCAACATCTACACCGCCAATTGGCTCATCTAGAAGATAAAGCCTTGCGTTTCTTGACATCACGAGGCAAATCTGCAGTTTGTCAATCATACCCTTTGACATTTCCTTCGGTGTCTGCTGCATTTTAATATTAAAAGTTTCTAATAGTCGCAAGCACTTTTTTTCATCAAAATCATCAAAAAAAATCCGATATATTTTTACAATATCTTGTACACTTAAATTCAGTGGGAGGCCACTCTTATCGGGAAGATATGCTACCCAGGCCTTGGTTTCGGCGCCCGGCTTCATCCCGTCAATAAGAACCTCTCCACAATATTCTGCATAAAAACCGGCCAGAATTTTCAGAAAGGTTGTTTTTCCGCTCCCATTAGGCCCAAGAAGACCGATAATGTGTCCCTCCGGGATTTCCAAATTCACATCGTCCAGTGCTCGTATGGAGTCAAAATCCTTTGTAAGATTCTGTATTTCAACTATAGGTTGCTCAATCAGTTTAAGTTTGTTGTCCATAATCAGCCAATCCTTTCATGATCAAAGACTTTTTCTGATACTGCTTTACCCCTTTTCAGAAAAAAATCTATCATTTCACTCTCACTGTATCCAAGTACTGTCATCTCTTTTCTGAATCTGTCTGCCGTCTCTGACGCCATTCTTATCTTAAGCTCGCTTATACGCTTTGTATCGTTCGTAACAAATCTGCCGCTTGTACGCTCAGAGACTAAAAGACCTTCCCTCTCCAGTTCATTAAGCGCTCTCTGCATAGTGTTAGGATTAACTTCAAATTCTCCTGCCAGTTCCCTCACTGATGCAACACGCATTCCTGGTGCCAGTTCACCAGAGGCAATAGCCTCCCTAACCTTATTCATAATCTGCATGTATATCGGCACGTTTTCCTGCAAATTCTTCTCCATAAGTGCAACCCCCTTTTTTGCAATGTATTATTGTATTATTTGTTTAATACAATAATACATTCATGGCGTCCTGTCAATACTAATATTTTTTATCAAAAAAAAGATTGCCCTCTTCCACTGTCATTTCAACAGGTTAAGGACAATCAGAATAAAGTTCTTTAAATTTAATAGTTTAGCAATTTCGATTCTTAATTGTAACAATCATCAGATTGTAACAGTAATAAGAATATTATCCAGATTCTTACCATCCGTATCATATGGCTCATTCATGTCAAAATCGTTTTCTAAATCTCCGAAAAATGAGGTAATTTCACTATTTGAAATGGGATAAAGTCGTACTGGCTGCTCGCCTTCCTTATTTTCAACTGCAAAGACAAACATACCGTTCTGTGAGCCTTTGTAACCATCCACATCAAATTCTGTTTTTTCCAGAGCAGTACCATCGTACATTACAGCATTTCCGTCTTCCAAAACTTCGCGTGTGTTATCCCATAATTCTATTCCTATTTTATTATTTCTGAATATCAGTTTCACATCATTATAGTGCCCCTGCTCTGGCTTACACGTGAAAGACGTAATTTTCTCCCAGTGATGGTTTTCGGTATTCGAATGATAAATATTAAAAACAAAATTCTTGTTTGTTACACTGTTGAAATCATACCCTAGATTCATATCATACTCTAAAACATTTTTAGTTGAACAACTGGCACAAAGTATTATGGCAAAGCAGATAATAATAGTTATCATCAGTATCCCGATTCTACTTTTCATTTTCCTCACCTCTCTATCTATTAATTAGATAGTTTCATCGAATAAAAAGTTTCAATATTTTGAGAAAGGTTAGGATATATTTCTTTTACGTCTTTCGTAGCAAATACATGCCAATCATTGTTATTAATGCATACATCAATAGTACCA
>JAQYNQ010000135.1 GCA_028727785.1 Eubacteriaceae bacterium
CAAAGTCGATATTTCCACCATCCCAATCCTTCATCCGCAGGAAATATCGCTAACTCGATATTTCCATCATCTCAATCCTCCATCCGCAGGAAATATCGCAAAGACGATATTTCCCTCATCTCATCACCCCATCCGCAGGAAATATCGCTAACTCGATATTTCCATCATCTCAATCCTCCCATCCGCAGGAAATATCGCTAACTCGATATTTCCACCATCTCAATCCTTCCATCCGCAGGAAATATCGCTAACTCGATATTTCCCTCATCTCATCGTCTCAAAAGAGGAAAACCACGCCTTCGCTTGTGCAGGCAAGCGAGGGCATGGTTCATAACTTCATATCATATTTGCATATTCTATTTTGCATATTCTATTTGCATTTTTTACATAGGGTGCACGCTGTTGGTGCTGCGGCGTTGCCTCCCAGAGCGGTTTCTCTGAGCTCGAATGGGAGGGCGGTTCCCACATCATACATAGCCTGAGCCATTTCGTCGAATGGAATGTGATGATATATTCCCGAAAGAGCAAGCTGCGCTGCCGTGAAAGCGTTGGCCACACCTGCGGCGTTCCTGCTCTGGCAAGGTGCTTCCACCAGGCCGCCAATAGGGTCACAGACCAGGCCCAGAAGGTTGGACAAGGCCATGGAGGCAGCGCTCAGGCTGGCCTCAGGTGAGCCGCCCAGCATTTCCACAATAGCACTTGCTGCCATAGCCGACGCAGCGCCGACCTCAGCCTGACAACCGGCCTCCGCACCGGAAACAGATGCGTTTCGAGTCAGAATATATCCCACCGCACTGGCATTTAAAAGAGCTTCTATCAAAACCTCTTCAGACATATCAAACTCTTCGGCGATGGCAATCAGAGATCCGGGTACAACTCCTGAAGAACCTGCAGTCGGAGCTGCTACAATCAGACCCATACTTCCGTTCACCTCAAGTACTGAGAGGGCATACGAAATGGCTTTGGTCATGACAGGTCCGCAAAGAGCTCTTGCGTTGCCCTGATATTCTAAGACCTTCTTGCCTTCTCCGCCGATGAGGCCGCCCATTGATTTCACAGGCTTCTTAAGGGGAGCGTGGACGGAATCCGTCATAATGGCAAGAGCCCTTTTCATCCTTTGGTAAATATCTGTTTCCGTAACGCCTCCCAGAAAGATTTCTCTTTCCACCATTACCTTTGAAATCTTTTTTTCATCAGCTGCACATAGCGCCAGCAGCTCTTTTCCGTTTTTGAAATCCATTGCATCCGCCTCCTAAACCTGAACTACCTTGGTTGAATGAACATATTCGTGATTCATGATCAAAGCTTCTATTGAGTCAGGAATATGCTGGTCGGACTCAATAACGGTATAGGCAGTCTGGCCTTTTTCTTCCCTGAAAAGACGCATAAACGCGATATTAACGTTGTTTTCGCTGAGGCACTTTGTGATGTGCGCAACTACACCCGGTTTGTCAGTCTGTCTAACGATCAGTGTACTGTATTCACCTGTGAATTCAACGTCTATATTGTTTATCTTTACTATTTTTATCTTTCCTCCGCCCACAGACTCACCGCGTACAAATCCTGTAGTGCCATCAGCAGCTTCAAGCAGCATGTCAGCAGTGTTAGGATGGTTCGTCTCTGTTTTGTCGTCGATTATGAATTCATATTTAAGTCCTCGCTGATCGGCTATCTTAAAAGCATCGCGAATTCGAACATCGTCTGTTGAAAAGCCAAGAATCCCGCCTAAAAGGGCTTTGTCCGTTCCGTGGCCGATGTATGTCTTGGCGAAGGACCCATACAGGGTAAATGTTACCTTTACCGGTTCTTTTTTAAATAGCTTTCTCGTCAGCAGAGCCATGGATGCAGCTCCTGCTGTGTGGGAACTTGAGGGCCCGATCATATTGGGGCCGATTATGTCAAAAATGCTGATGTAATTCATATTAATGCTTATCCTTTTTACTAATGTATATCTTTTTTCGCATATTTCAGATATGCGACAATTATTCCGCAGATTCCAATAGCTGCACCTATGGCAACCAATGTGATGTCCAGGCTGCCTTCCTCTACAATATCAGCCCCTTCACAATATCCGAAAGGTGTTATGTACTTGAGGAATTCAGTGGAATCAGTAAGATTTGCAATCAGGTTCATAAAGTACGTTATTATAGCAATGCCAAGGCCTATGCCTATGGAACTATGGCGAAGGAAAGCTGATATTCCGAAGCAGACTCCCGCAAGCTCCATCTGGAGCAGATAATATGCAAGATGCATCAGACTGATTTCTTTCCATGGGATAGTTTCGCCGATAGCTGCGATGGAACCCACTGAAAGTGCGTAAATTAATATATTCATAGCTGTAATCTGAATAAGCACAGCAATAAGCTTTTCGGTGATGATTCTTTTGCGGCTGACAGGATGAGTCAGCAGGAATTCAGCTGTTTTGTCCTTTTCCTCTTTGCTGAGAATAGCAACTGCACAAAGAGAGGCGTAAAATGCACCGCCGAGACCTAAAATGTTGCCACACTCAACTGAGTAGAATCCTATAAGAGTTCCGAAGTTCAGACGGTCCATTCCGAATGCCGCCGAGAAGGAACCCATAGAAGCAAACATATCACTTACATCGTCCATTTGTCCTTTCATTTCTGGAAAAAGGAAAATGCATATTGCAAGGAGAAATCCGATAGAAGCAAGCCAGATGAAAAAGGCTGTTCTTCCTTGTCTGAGTTCATGTTTAACAAGTGTCATAGGGTCTCACCGTCCTTTTCGTAATAATGCATAAACACTTCTTCCAGATCAGGCTCTGTAACTGTAAGATCATCAACCTGCCCCGAAGACAATACGCTAAGCAGGCTGCCCATATCTCCGCTGTAAAGGAAGCTGACTGATCCTTCTGTTGCCTTTCTGTCACGAACGCCTTCCAGGGAATCAAGATCTACAGATCCCTGGACCGATATGCGCTTTGCATTTGTTTTTGAAAGTGCCTCCACACTGTCACATGCAATGATTCTTCCGTCACGAATAATTGCCGCACGTGTACAGTTGTTCTGAATTTCAGACAAAACATGGCTGGAAAGGAAAATCGTTGTACCTTCCTTGTTTCTTTCACGGAGAATGTCAAAAAACTCCTTCTGCATCAGCGGGTCAAGTCCTCCTGTCGGTTCGTCCAGAACCAGCAGTTCAGGCTTATGCTGTAAAGCACAGACAATTGCAACTTTCTTTCTGTTTCCGAAAGAAAGCTCATCTATCTTTCGTGATGTGTCAAGCTGCAGGCGGTCACAAAGAAGTTTTGATTCTGCGCTGCAGTCAGCCTTTCGCAGGTCTGCGGACAGCTTCAGAACGTCCTTTACCTTCATTCCGTGGTAGAACAAAGCCTCTGACGGAAGATATCCTATCCTCTTCAGTATATTTTCCTTTTCTTTTGTCACATCTTTTCCAAACACTGCCGCACTGCCGCCTGTAGGAGCAATCAGTCCCAGCAGCGTACGGATTGTCGTTGATTTTCCGGCGCCGTTAGGGCCGATGAAACCAAAAAACTCGCCCTGTTCAACTTGAAGATCAAGGTCTATTATGCCCCGCGACTTACCGTAGTATTTTGTGAGTTTTGCTGTCTTAATAATCTCCATAGTCCGTTACTCCTTGTATCCGGCATTTATTATCGCCTGCTGCTTTTCTTCAGGCAGTAAAAAAAATCTTTCATTCATAGGACAACCTCCGTATGGCATTCACCGTATGGCATTCTCCGTTAACCGCTTCGGTCAAAACCATTATAAGGTCGTTGACCGATTTTGCAAAGACCCCTTTCAAAAAATTTTTTTTACCCGAATTCTCCTATTCTTACTGTCCCCTTGTCATATTTGTAATCCCACAAATCGTCGCTTTCAAAGTAGTTGTCCCAGGTGGTGACGGCAACTGCCGACAGACCTCTCCGGTTCTTTCCGAATTCGTCGTAGCTGCATTCTATGTAAACGACGAAGGTTTCATCTGTGCCTTCCAGCACCCACATTTCTCCGTAGTTCAGCTGGTCGTTGAATCCGTATTCCTTCTCACTGTCTCCGATCAGAGCACCCCCAAGGCTCCTGGCCGAGTCAAATTCAATTTCACTCCAGTCCGTATATTCCTGAAAGCTTTCAAGCTCCGCATTCATTTCATCGTCCACACTGCCGTATGTCTCCTCGAACAAAACCTTCAGATCCCCATCATCTTTTTTCATAAAATCGAAGACTTCTTCTGCCGCTTCTGTATTATATTCCTGCATTTTCCCAAGATCCGGCTCGGACGTCTCGCTGTTCATTTTTATATTGAAAACCGCTGCCGCGCAGCCCACTGCAACAAAAATCATAAGCACTGCAACCGGCACAGGGTTTATTTTTATCCTTTTATCTTCCATACTCTTTTCCTACTTGCTTTTCCTACTTACGCTTTTCTTACTTGAGATGACCATATCCTAAAATACTTTCGCAGTTCAGGGGGTAGGCCTTTCTTCTGCACATATCTCTAGAGTTACCTTCTACTGTATAAACATAATTCTCATCAGTCCCGGTTACGATTCCAACGTGGTCGGCTATGCCGCTGCAGTCCCAGTCAAAGAAGATGATATCTCCTCCGTCAGGGGTTGCTCCCGCATTTTTCCACTGATTGTTTTCCATGAACCAGTTGACTCCTGACGGAACGTAGCAGAAGGGCTCCATTTCATTTTCGTACTCGCCTTTGTTTTCGTTTACGCACCAGGAAACAAAGCATGCGCACCAGTCCACGGCAAAGTCGAAGCCATACCAGCTCCAGTACTTTTCTCCGTCTTCTTCTCCCACCTGGTCAACTGCTGTCCGAACCAGAGGGGTGTCTTCGTCTAAAGGAGTTTTGTTAAGGTATTCTGAAGCCTTATGGCCTCCCAGCATAAAGCCTGCTGACGCTGCAACCATAATGCATATTCCCAGTATCAGAATACTCTTTTTATTCTTTTCCTTTATTCTCAATTTATCACCCACCTTTACCGGATTATTTTGATAGAATCAGCCTAGCACAGGTTTTTGAATAAAATATGAAAATTTAATGAAACTTTTTTGAGCATGACCCTGAGCAGGAGCATGCTCCCGAGCCGGATCCGGAGCATGAGCCGGAACACGACTTTGAGCATGGACATCCTATGCAGCGGACACCTGCCTTTTTCTTTTTATAGATATAAAATGAAGCCCCTCCGACAATAGCTATGAGAACGAAGAAAACAATTAGATTTTCCATTACTGATCACCTCGCTAATTCAACTGATACTCTGCTGCAAACTTTTTTCTGTTCTTAATAATCAGGCCAATTACTGCACACACAAAGACTGCTACAGCTGCAAGTCCTCCGGCAAAACCATTTCCGACTGTTCCTGTCGTAATGACTGTACCTGCCTGATATACAATGAATCCAATGGTATAACCTGTTGCCAGCTGAAGAAGAATGGCACCTGCCAGCCATTTCCTGCTCTGCATTTCTGAATTAAGTGCACCAATAGCCGCAAAACAAGGTGGTGTGAACAGGTTAAACATCAGATAAGCTAAGGCTGCCGCCTTGGTCAGACCCATAACCGCTGCAACTGTTCCGCCTCCGCTGACAAGCTCCAGCTCTTCTGTATCGATAAAATTTGTCAGTGCATATACTGTCGCTAACGTTCCTACCACATTTTCCTTTGCAATAAATCCGGTAATTGCTGCGGCCGCAAGCTGCCATGCTGCAACTCCCACAACAGGCACCAGCAGATAAGCAAAAGGAGCAGCAATCGTTGACAGAATAGAAGTTGACTCCATAATCAAAACCACGGTATTGCATACAAGTATTACAGTACCGGCCTTAACAATATATGCCTTTCCTCTTTCAATCATAGAACCGGCAGCAAATTTCAGACTTGGAATTTTATATTCCGGTAATTCTATGATGAAAAATGACTTTCTATACTTCATACCTGTTATTTCTTTTACCAGCAATGCTCCCAGAAGTATCAGCCCAATTCCCACAAAATACATAAGTGGACCTACCCAGGATGCATCAGGGAAGAAAGCCCCTGCAAACAGGGCAATTACCGGTAGCTTTGCACCACAAGGCATAAATGTTGCCAGCATGGCAGTTGTTCTTCTTTCTCTCTCATTTCTTATAGTACGGCACGCCATAATGGCCGGTATTCCGCAGCCTGTTCCAATAATCATTGGGATTACTGATTTTCCGGACAACCCTACTCTTTTGAAAATGGGATCAAGAACTACCGTGGCTCTTGCCATGTATCCGCAGTCTTCCAGCAGAGCAATAAGAAAATACATTACGCACACTAACGGCAGGAATCCCACAACAGCACCTACACCTCCAATAATTCCATCCACAAGTATTACATACAGTAGAGGATTTACACCTGAAACCTTTTCTCCAACAAAACCCTGAAAGTCTTCTATCCATCCTGCAAGTATTCCTTCAAAAAACTTGCCCACTCCCAGTGGTCCTTCTGCCTGTGAAATGTAGAACACGCCAAACATAACCGCGGCAAAAACTATGAGTCCCCACACCGGATGAGTCAGTCTGTCGTCTAATCGGTCTGTTGCATTTTTTATACTGATTCCGGTCTTTTTCTTTTCTACTTTGCCTACGATTTCCTTAACAAAATCAAATCTTTTCCTGTCGGCCTCTTCAACTGCCTCTTTGTCATATAAATCTATTTCGCCCTGCCTGTACGCTGCCTCCTGCTCTCTGCCCGCAGCCGACAGGCATATATCCACAAGCTCCCTTAGCCCTTTATCTGCCGTCGATACTGTTTTTACCACCGGGCACTTAAGCAGCTCTGCAAGTTTTGATTCGTCTATGCAGTTCCCCTTTTTATCGTTGACATCGCTTTTGTTTAATGCAACAACCACCGGAATGCCCAGTTCCAGCAGCTGTGTGGTGAAAAACAGGCTTCTCTCCAGATTGGTTGCATCAACAATGTTAATAATGACATCCGGATTCTCGTGTTTTACATATGCACTGGTAATGCTCTCCTCTGCCGAAAACGGTGACATAGAGTACGCCCCCGGAAGATCCACAGCTATCAACTTTTCTTTCCCCTGAAAATATGTTTTCTTTATTTCACTCTCTTTTCTCTCAACCGTTACACCTGCCCAGTTTCCTATTTTTTCATTGCGACCTGTTAATCTGTTAAACATAGTAGTTTTCCCACTATTGGGATTCCCCGTCAATGCCAGTCTCATTTAAAATAAACCTCCTTTGATTTTGTTTTGTTTTGATTTTTTGTTCTATCTTTATGCGCGCAGTTCGCCTTTGCTTTTTGTACCTTCGGTTCACCTGATTTTTGGCCGCGGTTCGCCTGATTTTTGCCCGCGGTTCGCCTGATTTTTACCCTCGGTTCGCTGGTACTATCTTTAGTTCGATAAAGCGAACCAAATGTCATTAGAAAAGTGTGCAATACGGAATCCAATTATCCTTTCGGGATCAGATTTCTTTTCAGAATTAGATATTCCCTTAGGAATCAGACTCCCTTTGCACACGCATCATCCGTAAAGACTGGGCTGCAAAGGGCATGACCTGCTTAGGCGCGGGCACGACTTATTCAAGCTCCATGTTTCCCCTTGAATTTCCATCCAACATGGCGCCTACTCAATCTCCGCGCCATATTTACCCTTGAATTTGCATC
>JAQYNQ010000136.1 GCA_028727785.1 Eubacteriaceae bacterium
GAATTGAGCCTCTCATGACGTTGAATATATATACATGGCACGATTTTTTGAAACTGAAAAAAAAGCCCAAAAAACAGGCACGAATTTTTTCAAATGCTGATTCTGGCCCGGGTTTTCTCGTCATAAGGTGTGGATTTGCAAAGAGATGAATGCTTTATAAAGGAAAACAACAGTAAAAAAATGACAAATATATTTTTAACCATCACATACATGTAAAATATATGTGAGTTTTCCGGTAACAGATGTGATTTCAGAGGTCGAAGGCGTTGGATCAATGGATTATGTATGTAAATATTCACAGTAGTGAATATTTATCTTTCTCGGCAGCTTGTGGATGGGCCATTTTGCGAACTACAGAAAAATCGAAGCCAAAATCCGGGCTCTTTCTTTGGTTTTCGAAAAATCGTGCCTGCCGTGTGCCTGAAAGCGGCACATAATGAACAAAAGTGCCTGCCGCGTGCCTGAAAGCGGCCCGAAATGAGTAAGTGGCGCCACCCTAACGAATACTATTCGTTAATGCGGCAGCCCATTTTTTGCGCTCATATTAAAACATCATGGCCATCAGGTATTCTTCCTGAAAATCACTTCTGTCAGCCAGTTCAATATGCATTATATCATTTACTGCAGTTTCTGCCGCTTTCATCATATTTTCTGACAGCAGCATCATTGATGCACCTATTCCTGCCGAATTACCCAGAGAATAAATTTTACTTTTCGGAACATCCGGCAAAATTCCAAGAATTACTGCACTGTCAGTTCTGATATAGCTTCCAAATGCACCTGCCACAGAAACTCTGTCCAGATTTTCCGTAACAATTCCAAGCTCTTTCATCATGATTTTTATACCTGCCTCAATGGCTGCCTTTGCAAGCTGAACCTCTCTTATGTCCTTCTGCGTTATGCAAACCCTTCTCTTGCCATCAGGACTCTCATATAGCACAAAATCATTAATAGGCCCATTTGGACTTACATGACTGATCAGTTTTTCAGAAACATTGCGGCTTCTCAATTCACCGGTATCAAGTATCCTGCCGCCTTTATCAACTATTCCTATTTTCACAAGTTCAGCTACAGCATCTATTATTCCTGACCCACAAATACCTGCAGGCTCTGCATCGCTGATTGTTTCAATAATGACACCCTCTTCAGAGAGTTGAACTTTCTCAATGGCTCCTTCTGCAGCACGCATACCCTGGGCAACTGCACCACCTTCAAAAGCCGGGCCGGCGGCAGTGGAGCAGGCACAGGCTTTACCGTTGCCCGTCAAAACCATTTCACCGTTAGTACCAATATCTATAAACAAGTGATTTTCCTTTTTTTCCATAATATTGGTAGTAATCAGACCAGCCGTAATATCCGAACCAATATGACCTGCAATCCCCGGGCCAATATAAACATCTGCATTATCGGCACCTGCAAGAACCGGTGGCTCTTCCCCCCGGAAAAGCCGGCTCATAATTGTGTTTCCCACAACAACGTATCTTGTAATGTATTCCACAGGAATATTATTATCTTTGCAGAGCTCGACAGCTGCTTCATTAATGGCATCAACGATGAGCATCTGCATTATTCTGCGGTTTTCAGATTTTGCACCGGCAAAAGTCTGTCGTGAAATAACGTCTGCTCCATAGTTTCCCTGTGGATTTGTTACAGCCTTTACACCTTCCATCCGACCATTTGACAGATTCCACAGCATCACCACAACAGTTGTGGTGCCAATGTCTACAGAAATCCCATAGCGAGGTATCTGTGAACTTTCATCTTGTTCAGGGCGAAACCATGCAGGCAAATCAACAAGCTTTTTCTTTCTCGCAACATCATTTATTTCTAAAGCTCTCTCTATTACCATACCATCAGATGCTTTGGTGCAGCATGCCAGATAAAAGCCCGGCTCATCTACGCCGGTAACTTTCACCTTACATTTGCCGCAGACACCGGTACCTGCACAGTCTGCTGAAATGCGGATTCCTGCACTGGTGGCTGCCTGAAGAATTGTTTCCTCACCGTTAAGCTCATATTCTATTTTTTCAGGTAAAAATGTTATCATCTTTCCTGTGTCCTTCCACTTTCTCTTTCTCTCTTTATCTGCCAACCGAACAAAACCTGCAGCCTGACGGATTTCCCTGACATCTTATACAGGCATTCTCTGCCTTAATATCATTACGATTCAGAACAAGATACATACCTGCGCATGTCTTTGGCGGCATCATCAGACCATTTTCGTTTACATATACTTGTATCTGCTCCGCATCTAGAATCTCAGCAAATTTCCCGGATTCAGAAACGGGCATTCCGAAGTATCCCGGCCCGAATTCATCTGACAGACAGACATTCATGCCGGGAAATCTCCCCTTTATTTCTTTTTCTATCACATTTTCTTTTATCTCTGCAGCAGCTGCTTCAACATAGGCGTTTCCCCAAATATCTGCAAACAGCTGATCCATTATCTTAACATCGCCCTGTTTCTTAAGCTCACATTTACCTGCGGTAACCACGTAAAAATAAACCTCCTCAACAGCGGTTTCAGGTATTTGCGAGAAGAAATTGCATTTGAATTCCTCATCTCCGATCACAACTTTTCCCTTTTCGAAAACCTCCTGCCCAAAACGTGCTACTACTGCTTTCAGGTTTATTGTATTATGCATCCGTGATCTGACCTCATCAGCCATATGTATCATGGCTGACGTTTCACTCTTTCCCATATCAAAACCACACGATTCCATAAAGCTTTTACGAGCATGAAAAGATACTGTTTCTTCTTTAATATCAATAATCTTTTTTTCCATACGTCTAGTATAGAGTCTATGATATCCTCGGTCAAGAGAATAAGAATGCATAATTGAATTACCTGTCCGTACATGTTATAATGTTTTGGTATTTATTAGGGAGATGTTATACATTCATGAGAACAGCTAAATCAGAGGATCTTATACCCGTTAACATAAAACTGAATGATTATTTGAATCGTTCTATTAATGCTTTTTCTGAAATATGCAATATTCCGGTAACTTTTTTTGATTATTCACATCGGCTTATCCAGGAATATAATGCAAGTGAAAGAATATGTAATTTTTTCAACATATACTGTGACACCTGCGGTCCATGCAGACAAAGGCTTGCAGAAGCCGGAGATTTTTCAGCAAAAGTAGAAGAACCATATGTTTTTTTCTGTAAAGGAAAACTTACAAACATTGCTGTACCGGTTATCATTGAAGATGAAGTGGCAGGATACTTTATCGCAGGTCCATTGATTGCGGAAACCCAAATGAATTCTGTTGTTGAAAATATTACTAAATTAAATAATCTTAGTGTGGCAGCAGAAACATTAGCAAAAATGTTTCTGAAAAAAAAGAAGACATATAATTCACTTGAAATATCACAGCTTTCCATACTGCTATATAACAGCGTAACAGCAAGCACTTCACGTCTGGTGCACTCCCATGTGCCCCATACAGTCAGAAGAGCACAAAGAGAAATCAATCTAGAAGAAAAGCGCAAAGCAAGAGAAATGTTAACAGCCGACTATCCAGTTTTGCTGGAGCAGTCTCTTATTGATTCTATCTTTTCATGTAATACCGAGCTTGCCCTTGAAAATACGGAAAAAATGCTGAATGCCATCTCCACTATGGAGGATGGTGACATTGACGGAATAAAGAATAATGTATTCTGGCTCATTTCTATTATTTCCAGACTTTTTTCTGAGAACCAGAGCATTTTTACCCCTTTTCCCGGCATCGATTCGGAGTTTACCGATAAGATTTTTGAGTTATCCAATTTTAACGAGATAATGGAATTAACCAAGAACTTTGTCACAAAAATAACATCTGATATGTTGTCAAACATGTACACAGGCGATTCCCATGTAATATCTCGTGCCATCAAGTATATAAATCAGAATTATACTTCAAAGATCTCCCTTCAGGATATAGAGGATAACCTGGGCGTAAATCAGTCATACTTCTCAACTCTTTTCAGACAGGAAACGGGTAAAACATTTGTAGAGTATACTCACCAGCTTAAGATGCAGTATGCATGTTTCCTTCTTGAGAATACAAATCTTAGTGTTCAGGAAATATCAGAAGCTATAGGTTTTGATGACCAGAGCTATTTCACAAAGGTGTTCAAAAAACAAAAAGATATTACGCCTAAAAAATGGAGAGAAAAAAACAGGCATTTACCCTTAGAATAAAGTGGAATTATGTTCCTTATAATGGTAGAATTAGTAATAGAGTAATAGAGTATTAGAATATTATTAATAGGGGGTTCTGAAAATGGTGAATCAGAGTTATCCAAGAGTTGAAATTAATTTACAGTATTTTAAGGAGAACGTTGAGGCTGCAGTAAAAAGATGTGCCGAATATGGCATTAAAGTATCCGGCGTTATTAAAGGTACTACCGGTATTCCTGAATGTGCGAAAATGTTTCAGGAAGGTGGAGTTTTCGGAATTGCTTCATCCAGACTTGAACAGATTGAAGATGCAAAGAACTATGGTGTAGATTTACCTATGCTTCTTTTAAGAGTTCCAATGCATTCTGAGGTTGACGAGGTTGTTCGTTTATGCGATATGAGTTTGAACAGCGAAGTTAGTACACTGGAACTTCTTGACCGTGCTGCTGCTAAACAGGGTAAGATTCACAAAGTAATTATCATGGCTGACTTAGGCGATTTAAGAGAAGGTTACTGGGACAAAGATGAAATGGTTCAGGTTGCCTGCCACGTAGAAAATGAGCTTTCCAACCTGCATCTTGCCGGAGTCGGAACCAATCTTGGCTGCTATGGCTCAATAGAAGCAACTGCAGACAAGCTGGATGAGCTGGTGGAAATTGCTGAAAGAATAGAAGCTGAAATCGGAAGAGAACTGGAAATAATCTCCGGTGGCGGAACTACAAGTTTTCCTAGAGTTCTTCTTGGTGATATGCCAAAGAGAATCAATCACCTCCGCATGGGAGAAGGAATCATTCTGGCAAGAGACCTTGATGTTTTCTTTGGACTCGATATGAGTTTCATGCATCAGGATACATATACTCTTAAGGCTGAGGTTATTGAAGTTAAGGATAAGCCTTCACATCCTGTAGGAAAGATTTCTATTGACGCCTTTGGCCATACACCTGAATACGTTGACAGGGGCATCAGAAAACGTGCTCTTCTTGGTATCGGAAAGGTGGACTACGGCAGCATAGATGAGATTTTTCCAAAGGATAAGGGTGTAGAAGTCATTGGAGCATCCAGCGACCATACAATTTTGGATATTGAAGATGCAGAAAGAGAATTCAAACCGGGAGATATTGTCTCATTCGGCATAAACTATGCTTCACTTGTATATGTAACAAACTGCAGAAACGTTCAGATTGTATTTGTTTAATTGAATTTATATCATTAAAGAATGAGGCCATGAGAAACATCATATTTCTCATGGCCTCACTCTTTAATAGATTATGTGCATTAAGACTATATATTATAAATCGTCTCGGTTAATTGGACATGTTAAACTTCTTGGGCCTCCTCTGCCTCTTGAAATTTCTGCACTTTCAATCGGAAGTACTTTGATTCCCTTCTTATCAAGCAGATCGTTTGTAACATAGTTTCTCTCAAAAGCAACGACTGTACCCGGTGCAATTGCCAGAATATTGGAAGCGTCATTCCACTGTTCTCTCTGAGCAGCAATCAGATTGCCTCCACCAATTCTGATTAAATCAACAGCAGGAAGCTTCAGTTCTTTTGCAAGAATACCGTCAAGGCTGTCCTTCATAGAATTATAGTTCAGTTCTCCGTCTGCTCCCAGAGTAACCTCGTATACTGCAAGTGGTCCTTCGATTTCCGGATGAATAACAAACTTATCCGCATCGACCATGTTAAATACAGTATCCAGCTGCATAAATGCACGGCTCTTAGGAATATCGAAAACAAGAACCTTCTTGAAGCTTGAATGCTTCAGAAGTTTTTCAGCAAAGCTTTCTATACCTGCCAAGGTAGTTCTCTGTGAATATCCAACTGCAACGATTTCATCTGATAGTACCAGAACATCTCCACCTTCCATAGAAAAGCTGTCATATACATCATACCAGATTGGAGTATTCTCTAACGCAAAATCTCTGTTATACTTGGTCATATATCTGAGTAAAAGTGCTTCTCTTCTTCTGGTTGGAGTGCTCATGTGATTTATGTTAATTCCATTACCGATACATGTTCCGGGGTCTCTCGTAAAGTAAAGGTTAACCATTGGTATGCTTGCGAAATTCTTTTCGTCTTCATCCATTTCAACCACGTCAATCAGTGTTTCCCCTGTAAGGCTCTTTAAATCATCGGTAAATAAGCCTGAAATACAAGTTTCCACCAGATCATCAGCACTCTTGCTCTGTAGAAAATCTATCATCTCAGCCTTACGTCCATCAGAGAAAATAGGACTTAAATCTACGAATTCCTTAATGAATTCATCCTTAACTTTTGCATCTGCTAATGCCTTAGCTACTTCTTTTTCGTAATAGATAACCTCTACACCGTTATCCTCCAGCAATTTAGCAAATTTATCATGTTCCTCCTGTGCAACTTTCAGGAAAGGAATATCGTCAAACAGCAGTTCTTCAAAATTTGCAGGCGTAAGCTTTTCAAGCTCCTTACCCGGTCTGTGCATAAGAACTTTATTCAGTTTACCTATTTCCGAAAAATTATGAATACCTTTGTCCATTGGTGATTCGCCTCCTTCTTACGCGTTTCGTTTCTGTAAATCAATATTAACACTCTACGCATAAAAAGTCAAACTTTATTATTAAAATACAGCAAAAACACATTTCTCTGCGTCTTTGCTGTATTCTTTACTCATTTTATTAGTTTTCCGGGTCTTTCTTAAGATATTTCCTGTACAGATATCTTCTGCCTTCATGTTTGTAGCCGTAAAAACTCTGATATGTTGCTATAGATGGGGTGGAATTGCCTTCGATTAAGACAACCTTGTCTTCACAGATTGCTATGTCCCATCCAACATAGTTCAGTCCATCTAGTTTACGCAGACCTTGTTCTGCAATTTCAAGAACTTTATCCCAGTGTGGTATCTGGAACCCTTCAAATTTTTTCCCCGATACGGGATGTACTTCCTGCAGCCGGTGCCATCTGTCCAGACCCTTAGTTTCAATTATACCTGTGGCTACATCGACACCACAGCCCAGTCCCCCTGCACCGATATTGTCTGCTACGCCCTGCTCCGCAAAGCGAACAAAGCTGGCAAAAGGCACGAATTCATCGTGATCAAGCAGGCAGAACAGTCTGACAGTATTAACCGCATTTTCATAAAATTCGCTCATTTCATGATGCTGCTTCACACATTCTTCCACAAGGAGTTCAGGCTGTGCCATAAGATAATCATAAAGTTCTTTCAGATTACCTTCAACCTTCAGTTTCATAGTTCCAACTCCACGACTTAAGTCAACAGGCTTGCAGAAAATCTCATCAAGCCCGTCAGCAAATTGGCAGAATTCTTCATAGCTCGTTTCTCTGTTTACCCAGAACTTTCTTCCTATAAGGTCACTGAAAACCTCATTGAAACGAACCTTATTATTAAGAATTGCATTAGCTTTCTGAGTATTGTACTTTCTTTTCAGCTTTCCACTGTCAGATAACCTTATCATTTTCTTTAAGGTTTTATCATCCATCTCCCAGCATCTTGTAGGGAAGTAAAAATGCGGATTGACTCCATAAGCAAATTTACAGTAGAATCTGTGTTTTATCACTTCGTAATCAGTCCATCCGGTTTCTCCCTTTACCCAGTCTATACAACGCTGAAGTTCCTTTTTCTCTGCCTCTTTTCTCGCTGCTATTTCCTCATCGGTCAGTTTGAATAAAACATTAGTGTAATACTCTGTGTAGTTGTATCCATATTTCTGTTTTACTCTTTCAGCTTCACTCTGTGCCTTTTCAATGCTCCATCCTGTTGATTTTGCAACACTTTCCACTGAATTTCTGCGCTTATTCGCCATCTTCTCCGCAAAGGCCTCAATGGTTTCTATATCCTTATTGTACATACCGTTAAAAGTAAATACTGTTGGCTCTAAATCATACTCTTCCAGTCCCAGTCGAATGATTCGGAATACATATACAAAAGTCAGGTTCTCCCTGGTTTCAGAGAGCGCATCAGAAAGTGCTCTTATAATGTCATTTTCTTTCATGAAACGAATTTCCTCTTTTGTAAGATTCATCATTTCATTTTTCTCAATAAACTCTTCACTGTATCCCAGTTTCTGCAAAACATCCAGTTTTCTCTTTTCACTCAGCTTTTCCAAAAATCTCATTTTTCTACCTCTGTTTTTTTTCCAATAACGAATCCGTTATTTGTAACGTGTGCAACCTTGGTTCCCATATTATCTGTAACCATAACCTCATAGTAGCCTGTGCTTCTTCCCTCTTTTACGGGACGAGCTTCAGCAATAAGCCTGCTGCCCTTAGCGGCACTCAGATAAGTAATCTGTGACACCAGAGAAACACAAGGCCTCTTCCCCCAGTTTGACATAACTGCAGCCGCAAAATCGGCCAAAGTAAAAACAGCTCCTCCCATTACGTTGCCCAGAGCATTTCTGTGGTCATCACGTATTTCCATGCTGCATACAACATAGTCATCGCCGACATCATCAATAACCATCCCATTTACAGTGGCAAAACGGTCTTTGCTGAAGTATTCTCTCGCCCTTTCCAGATTATTCTGTTTAACAAAACTCTCTAAATTTTCCATATTCTTCCTTCTATAATATAATTAGTCTTCAAAAAGTGGAGTTGAGAAATATCTTTCTGCTGTATCCGGAAGTACTGTAACTACAGTCTTCCCCTTTCCCAGCAGCTTAGCCATTCTCTTCGCAGCGGCAACATTTGTGCCACTTGAAATTCCGCACATCAGACCTTCTTTGGCTGCAAGCTCCTTAGCTGTTGCAAGTGCCTCTTCGTCTGAAATAATTGCAATTTCTGAATAGATATTTCTGTTCAGTACCGGTGGAATTACACCGTCACCGATACCCATCTGAATGTGGTTGCTTACTGTTCCTCCTGCAAGAATCGCAGCATTTTCCGGTTCTACAGCCCAGATTAATATATCAGGATTCTGATTCTTTAATGTCTCACCGATTCCTGTAATAGTTCCGCCTGTTCCGATTCCTGAGCAGAATCCGTGAATCTCTCCTGCAACCTGCGCAAGGATTTCCAGACCTGTATGGTGACGGTGAGCCATTGGATTTGCCTTATTCTCAAACTGCTGCGGAACAAACACATTAGGATCCTTCTTTGCCATTTCAAGGGCAGTGTTCATGCATTCGTCAATTGCTTTGCCGATATTACCCTCATCATGAATCAGGATTACTTCAGCTCCGTAATGTTCCACAAGAAGTCTTCTTTCTTTGCTTACTGAATCCGGCATAATAATAATGGTACGGTATCCCTTTACAGCACCAACCAGTGCAAGACCTATACCCTGATTTCCGCTTGTAGGCTCAACGATGATAGAATTCTCATTCAGCTTTCCTGCTGCTTCGGCGTCCAGTATCATGTTATAAGCCGTTCTGGTCTTAATTGATCCGCCTACGTTAAGTCCTTCGAATTTTACCAGTATTCTGGCAGAATCTTCATCAGTCATGTTCTGCAGTTCTATCATAGGAGTGTTTCCTATTGCTTCAAGTACGTTTTTATATATCATTTTCTTTATTTTCTCCTCTCTTCAGCGATATTAATGTGCCTATAATACAAAGTGCCAGGAATATGCAGAAGCATATTCTAAGAGTCCTTACCAGCTCGGCGCCTGAGGTCTCTGCAAGCGATTTCTCACCTAAACTCATCGTAACTATTATATTGACAAGGGCCATACTGAATGACTGTCCGATGGTTCTCATAGTTGACACTATTGAGTTGGCTACGCCATAGTCAGCTTTATTAGCTCTTGACATAATGGCATTGGTGTTTGGTGATGAAAAAAGACCAAACCCAAGTCCCATAATTAACAGCGGAATAATCACAAGTGGCAGACTGCCGCTCATGCCCGGACCTGCAAAAAAAGCCAGACCCAATGCACAGCATGCCATTCCTGCACTTGCCAGCTTATACGGCTCAATTCTGTCAGAAAGCTTTCCCACCTTTGGTGTCAGCAGAGCCTGCACCAGTGGCATAGCTATGAGAATCAGCCCGGCCTGACGGGATGGAAATCCCATGGCAATCTGTAAGTACAGGCTTACCAGATATGTTACCGCAAAAGTTGCAGCATAATTTAACAGTGCCGCTATGCTGGACAGTGTAAAAACTGCATCCCCGGTAAACATTGACGGTTTAATAACCGGGCTTGCCTGCTTATTCTCATATAATCCAAAGATTATCAGCATCGCAATTCCCGCAGCTGTCATCAGTTTTCCCATATATCCGTTAGCCATATTGCTAAAGCCTGTAAGGAACACACCTATCATTATAACATAAAGCAGGTTGCCTATTACATCTGTTTTTTGTTTTTCACTGTTTTTTTCGTCTTTTGGCGTGCCGTTTACTGCTACTGTCAGGGCAACTGCTGCCAGTATTACTGCTGTAATAAAAATAGATCGCCATCCAAAGGTTCCATTTAAAAAGCCTCCGGCCACCGGTCCCACTGACAGGCCAATATAGGTGGCTGAAGTTGAAATTCCAAGTACTTCTCCCCTCCTGTTACCGGGAAAAACGGAAACAAGAATGGAAATATTTGTGGCGAAGAGGCAGGCTGAACCTATCCCCTGGAGCAGCCTCAGTCCAATGAGAATCTCTATTGACCCTGAAAAACTGCAGGCAACTGATGCTGCGCCAAACATTATTATTCCCGCAATCAGCACCTTTCTTCTGCCGATCACATCTGCCAGTTTTCCGAAAGGCACACTAAAGACTGCTGCGCTCATTGTATATATTGTTATTACCCATCCTACTGTTACTGCATTGGTTGCAAACTCACTTTCAATTCCCGGAATTGAAAGGTTCAGTGCGCTTCCCGTAAAAGTTGTCAGGAAAGATGTAACAATAGCCGTAAACAGGGTAGTATTCTGAATTTTAGTATTCTTTTGAAACATATTCTTATCCTGCTTCCTTCTTATGTTCATTTGTCTTACTTGGCACTCCTTGAGCCAACACCGTCTTCCTGAAGACTTTCTAATGTTTCAAAAATTCTGGCTTTGATAATTCTTGTTTCTTCATCTAAGCCCTTGAAGCTTGCACCCGGATTACGCAGGAACATTTTTCTTGAATGATGTTCCATTTTTTCACGAAGCTCAGCAAGCTGCTGACGGCGTTCATCGATAAGCTCTCTGCGTTTCTCAATTTCAAATCTGCTGCCTGCAAGTTGCTCTTTCTTTTCCTCAATCTTCTCTTCAATAAGCTCTTCAAACTGCTCTTTCTTTTCCTCCAGTTTAGCCTCAAGCTGCTCCTTGCCTTCTTCCAGCTTAGCCTCAAGCTGCTCCTTGCCTTCTTCCAGCTTAGTCTCAAGCTGTTCCTTAAGCTGGGCTGCCTGCATAATAAGTTTACGCAGATCCATAGCTTCGCGGAATGCATTTGTAAAGTCATATGTAATAAGCAAAGTGATAATAAATGCTACAACATTGACCAACTCAATGTTAATACTGCATACTATTCGCTCTACCCACGGATGTACACCATAAACCATGAGTAAACTCAGAAATCCCCATACAATTGTGGATACGAGACATATATGCCCCTGAAACTGAAGCTTTCTGTAACTGTAATCCCAGTATCTGACCTTGAAAATTTCCAGCATGGCAACACCTGTAATATATTCAAGAACGGTAGCACCGACAGCACCGGCCAGATATACCGCCAGTGGGTGCTCAACAAATGGCTGAGTAATGCCTAGAATTACTATAGCGCCACTTCCGTATAAGGGCAGCCACGGTCCTCTCATGAAACCTCTGTTCACCCATTTTTTAGTTCTTATGCTCACATTACCCGATTCAAATACCCATCCAAAAATGCTGTAAAAATAGAAATATATAACCCAGCTGTTAAAGTGAAAAGGTATCATTTCATGCACTGCACCGCTCATTATCTGCGACCTTCCTGTTCTGCAGCATCAATGAGCTGTTTCTTTTCTTCTTCTGTCAGTTTCATGTTAACAGAAATCAGTTCAATTGCGTCGCGGCTGAGAACAAATCCATCCTCTGTGCATAGTCTGGTAAAATCATCCTTTTTTATTCCTGATCTGCTGAAAGTTATTTCACCTGAAGCAATCTTTCTGTCGTATATTCTAAAAAAAATCTGTTTAAAATTCATTGTATCAAACCTCCAAATAATACTCCCATTAACAAATCGTTTATCTTTAATTGTAATATATTGACCGCTTTAGTGCAAGACATCTTGCATTAACAATATCTATTATATATAATCAGAATACAGGAAAGATGTATCGAAAGTGTAGAATTTTAATAAACGGAGGTATCTATTATGGCATTTATGGATAAGCTTAGCGAAGTTGCAGGAAAGGCTGTATCAGCTGCAGGCGAGGGCGTGGAATTCGGAAAGGCAAAGGCAAAAGTACTTCAGGAGAAGAATAAAGTAAAAGAGCTTAAGGAAGCTATTGGGCAGTATGCCTATGACACATGCAAAGCCGGCGAGGAAATCAATGTAGACCGAATCAAAGACATTATCGCTGAAATTGATGAACATCTTCAGAATATCGAATGTCTGGAATCAGGTGCTGAAGAAAGTTTTTCCGAAATCAAAAGCACTTTTAAATAAAAACTTTAAAAAAGAGGCAGTGTCTTATATGTCAGTCATAAGATTCTGCCTCTTGTTTATTTATGTAATTTATGTACATGGCCTCCGCCCTACACGAACTCTGCCATCACTGCATTAGACACATCCAGCCCCATCTCGCTGAGAAACAGACGTCCATCAGATTCAATAAGCAGTCCCGCATCAAAATACGGCTTCAGAGCCTCTCGCCTGTCTCCAAAAGCTTCAGCATCCCACAGGTCAAAGCCGAAGCGTCGATGAAAATCTGCAAGTTCAACTCCACGGATTCTCCTTAAGCCGGTAAAAACATATTCACTCATATCATCATAACGGCTGTTTTCATGATACTCAAGCACCGGTGCTTCTGCAAACCTTACGCCATCCATATATGAACTGGCGCCACTTCCAATCCCAAGATATTCGTCAAGGGACCAGTATTTCAGATTATGTCTGCACTCATGTCCCGGCATGCAGGCATTAGAAATCTCATAATGGTCATATCCTGCAGCCTTAAGCTTTGCAATAGCCAGATGGTACATCTCCCGATCAGTTTCGTCCGGTATCTGGTCAAACTTGCCTGCCATAAACTCATCATAAAAGGGTGTTTCTTCTTCAATCTGCAGACTATAAAAAGAAATATGTTCTGGTTCAAGAGCAATAGCCTTGTCCAGAGTATCTTCCCATATTTTATGAGTGTGTCCCGGAACAGCAAACATCAGGTCAATATTTATGTTATCAAAACCGCATTCCCGCGCCATTTTATAATTTTCATAGAAATCCGAAACTGAATGCACACGTCCCAGTGTTTTCAGGATTGAATCATCCAGTGACTGCACCCCAATAGACAGCCTGTTAATACCAACAGTTATGTACTCCATCAGTTTGTCTCTGTCCAGAGTCTTCGGATTCGATTCTATGGTAATTTCTGCATCATCAGCAACAGAAAAGGCATTTCGGAGAGCCAGAATAATTCTCCCGATTTCACCTGACTCCAGAATAGACGGAGTACCGCCACCTAGGAAAACGGTATCCACAATTCTCCCTGCTGAGTATGTGCGCCCATATTCCCGTATATCCTCAATCAGCCGGTCAACGTAGTTGCGGCGTTCTTCCCGGCTACTGCCTTCCGACGAATGGAATCCACAGTACCTGCATTTGGAAAGGCAGAAAGGAATGTGTATATATATGCCAAGGCGGCTTGCATTACTTGTTGTCATCATACTTAAGAACTGCAGTAAAGGCTTCCTGAGGGACTTCAACCTTACCGAACTGACGCATACGTTTCTTACCTTCCTTCTGTTTTTCAAGAAGCTTCTTTTTACGGGAAATATCTCCTCCGTAACATTTTGCGATTACGTCCTTACGATAAGCCCTTACAGTTTCTCTTGCGATAACCTTCTGTCCGATAGCAGCCTGAATAGGAACCTCAAACTGATGCATCGGAATAACCTCCTTAAGCTTCTCACAGACAAAACGACCTCGAGCCTGTGCCTTTGTCTCATGAACAATCATAGAGAAGGCGTCCACAAGTTCCTTGTTAAGAAGCACGTCCAGCTTAACAAGCTTGGATCTTTCATAGCGGATAAACTCATAGTCAAGGGAACCGTAACCTCTCGTCTTTGATTTCAGTGCATCGAAGAAGTCGTAAATTACTTCATTAAGCGGAAGTTCATAGTGAAGCTGAACACGAGTTTCCGTAATGTATTCCATGTGGAGCATCTTGCCGCGTCTGTCCTGGCAAAGCTCCATAATAGAGCCCACATATTCCTTTGGAATCATAATGTCGGCCTTAACCATCGGCTCTTCAATATGGTCAATTTCCATAATATCAGGAAGATTAGTCGGATTCTGAATCATCTGAACCTGTCCGTCGTTAAGAACAACCTTGTAAACTACACTTGGTGAAGTTGTAATAACAGAAAGACCGAATTCACGTTCCAGTCTTTCAACAATGATTTCCATGTGAAGAAGTCCGAGGAATCCGCAGCGGAAACCGAATCCGAGGGCAGTAGAAGTTTCCGGTTCAAACATGAAAGCAGCGTCATTAACCTGAAGTTTTTCCAGTGCATCCTTAACTCCTTCATACTTTTCACCCTCAGCCGGATAGATTCCACAGTATACCATTGACTGTACCTTCTTGTATCCCGGCAGAGCCTCTTCAGTAGGATTATTTGCCAGAGTAATAGTATCTCCGACTCTGGCATCTCTTACCTGCTTGATAGAAGCCACAATGTAGCCTACTTCACCTGCACGAAGAGCCTTAGTAGGAACATGACCCGGAGCCATTACCCCTACCTCAGTAACCTCATACTTCTTATTTGTATTCATCATCAGAATTGTATCGCCGACCTTGACCTGTCCATCCATTATACGCGTATAAATAACAACTCCCTTGTAGTTGTCATAAACAGAGTCAAATATCAAAGCCTTCAGCTTTCCGTCCACATCCCCCGCAGGTGCAGGAATAGTCTCAACTATAGCCTCAAGCAGATCACCGATACCTGTACCCTCCTTTGCGGAAACTAGTGGAGCCTCAGATGCATCGATTCCGATCATCTCCTCAATTTCCATTTTTGTTTCCTCAGGTCTGGAGCTTGCAAGGTCGATTTTATTCAGGCACGGAAGAATCTCAAGGTCTTCCTCCATAGCCAGATATACATTTGCCATAGTCTGAGCTTCCACGCCCTGGGTTGAGTCGACTACAAGAACTGCACCTTCACATGCAGCAAGACTTCTTGAAACCTCGTAGTTAAAGTCAACGTGGCCCGGTGTATCAATCAGGTTGAAAATGTACTCATTTCCGTCCTTTGCCTTGTAAACAAGTCTTGTAGTCTGAAGCTTGATAGTTATTCCTCTTTCTCTCTCCAGATCCATGTTGTCAAGGAACTGTTCCTTCATGTCTCTGTGAGCTACAAGGCCTGTATTCTCTATGATACGGTCAGCCAGGGTGGACTTGCCGTGGTCAATATGAGCGATAATACTGAAATTTCTTATATATTTCTGATAATCCATGTAAAATTTCCTCTCTGTTTGCACAAATATACAGAGTAAATTATACACTATCAGCTATTATCTTGCCAAGTATTTCAGCCGAATTTTCTGCTTCATCAATATTGTTCCTGTTGTTTCCTATTTCGAGGAGAATGCATTTTCCCGAAAGTTCCTGATTGTAAATGTAGTCACGCTCCATTACCCTTCCTGTAAATCCCGGATACCGGGCCTCCGCCGTCTGATTCAGAAGTCTTACGAAATTGGCATTTTTTTCATATGTAGGTGCTTCTGCCCCAATTACATAAGAATAGGTCGCGCATTTTTTTCCGTTAACCGTAACCGTGTCCCCAATGTAATTCCCGGCAATGGCATCCCTGTGAAGATCGATTATACAGACAACAGAAGGATATTTCTCAATCAAAGCCGCTGCAGTCTCATGGCTTCTTTCATATGCGCTGTCGTATGAAGGATTATCATGAATAGTTTTGTCATGGACTACGCCGATACCCTGCTCCTCCAGGCTCTTTTTCAGTGCATCTCCAACCTGACGCACAGTGTTTTCCTCATCTATCCGGTGATAATTTCCCTGCCAGCTGGGGAGATAACTCTCCGTGGAGTGAGTGTGATATATAAGAACCAGCGGTTTGCCCTTTAACCTCTCCGTCTTAGCAACTGCAGAAGATGACTTTTCATTCTCTGCAGGTTTTGATGTCTTGGCATTATCCTCACTACTGTCAAAACCGGCAGCAGGCAGACCGCTTTTCAGGCATGCGACTGCCAGATTTCTGCCATCCAGAAGCTCCGGAGATTCCAGACCGAGAAAAAGAAGCATAGCCGAAAGATATATAATTATAAAATATGAACCTTTTTTTCTTTTACCCATGCTATGAATATATGCCGGGATGAAGGCAAATATTTATAGCAGATGAAATAATATGAGAAAAAACACGGATAACATCGTCAATATTAGAGGGCGTTACGACCATATCCACATCACATTGGGGATTTTTCAGGAGGCGGTCTGCGTCAATTACTGTTGGAACGCCAATTGCAATCACTTCCGTTCCAAGGGATCCTCTCGACAGCTCCTTTCTGTAGTTGCCCATTCCGGCGCCCGGCGAAATACCTGTATTGCTGATTTGTATGGTAGTGCTTACTCTTTCAATTTCTCTGGCTGCAAGAGCGTCGATAATGATTACAGCATCGGGTTTGGTCAGTTTCACCATCTCCTCAACAATATCAGCTGTCTCAAGACCTGTGGTTCCCGTAACTCCGGGTGCCAGACCGCATACACTGGAATATTCATCATCTCCGTCACAATCATAAATCCGAAAAAGATGTCTGGTAATACACGTCTGATTTAAAGTTGCAGGTCCCAGACTGTCCGGAGTAACCTGAGCATTACCCAGACCGATTACCAGTGTTTTCAGATAATAGCTGTGCTTCACGAATTTAGACAGCTGGTCTGCCAGGGCATGTATGGCACGATTTTGTATATCTGATTTCACGTCCGAATTTCCGCCGGCAGGAAGCTGATCGAAGAGTTTCTCGATTTCAAGAGTAACATACTTTCCTTTTGCTTTGCCCAGCAGGATTTCTCCTTTTTCACTTATGATATCCACGCTTGTAACCTTAATATCTTCGTCGATTTCAAAGGTTTCGCTTATAATGCCATCCTTCTCTCCCGGCTTTATTCCTGATTCCTCAAGGTTCTGTTTCGCCTCCAGAGCCAGATCTGTTCTGAATCTCATATTTTTCCTCCTGAATTCAAATATTCCTTGCAAATCAAAGCCTTTTCGTATATACTATTATCTGCGAATTTAGCGTTATTAATGCTAAAAATTTTTAAGAAGTGGGGGAATAAAAAACATGGCAAACATTAAATCCGCAAAGAAAAGAATCAAGGTTATCGACAAGAAGACTGCAAGAAACAAGAGAGTTAAGGAACACGTAAAGAGTGCTCTTAAGGATCTTGATGCTGCAATCGCTTCCGGCGATTTCGACGCTGCTGCAGCTAAGTTAACTGTAGCTGAAAAGAAATTAATGCAGGCTGCTGCTAAGGGAACTCTTAACAAGAAGGCTGCTGCCAGAAAAGTTTCAAGAATAACTAAAAGATTCAACGCTGCAAAGGCAGCAAAATAAGTCTCACCCGTCCCCACCTGTGTATAAGTTAAATACACATGCCTTGAGCAAAAAAACGATGGTAAGTGTCTCACCATCGTTTTTCCTTTTTTTGATTATTTATCATTTGCCTTAATCGGTCCATCATACATGAAGGCCGGCATAAGTTCAAGCTTAAACTTGTTCATCTTTCTCTTCCTGTCAATCTTGGCACGGATTTCCTCATCCTCACAGACTCCGGTACGAATGTACTTGTCAAGCTGTGCATACGTGAATCCCAGATTTTCTTCATCAGTAAGTCCTGATAATCCGTCGATAGGAGTCTTTTCAACCAGTTTTTCAGGTAATCCCAGTTCTCTTCCGATTGCCTTTACTTCCTGAACTGTCAGTCTGGAAAGAGGGCTGAAGTCTCCGGCACCGTCTCCGTATCTTGTAGCGTAACCTACCCAGTCTTCTGAAAGATTACATGTGTTTGCAACACGTCCGTTCATTGACTGTGCAACAGCATAAGTAGCAGCCATTCTTAATCTTGCAGGAAGATTTGTAGTTGTCTGCCTGCTGACTTCACACGGAAGCTTATCCCTGATTTCACCGATCATTCCGTCGAAGCCGGCTTTGATATTGATAATTGAATGGTCGATTCCCAAATGTGAAACCAGCAGCTTGGAAGCGTCAATATCTGCCTGTTCGCCATTTGGCAGCAGCACACCGTATACTCTGTCTCTTCCAAGAGCCTCTACACAAAGAGCTGCAACTACTGAACTGTCCTTACCTCCGCTGATTGCAACAACAGCCTTGCAGTCCTTGCCGTTTTCTTCGAAAAAGCCACGAATCCAGGCAACAACATCATCTTTAGTTTTCTTTGGGTCGAACTCATACATAGTTTTCATCTCCGTTTCTTTAATTTATGTACATCTGGCATGCCTTCATTGCGTTAAGTGCATTTTCATGGCTCTCAGGAGTAACCCCTGCACAAAGACTGCCAAAAACAGTAATCTTCTTTTCAGGATAAGCGGCCTTAAGAATCATTGCATTGCTGATTACACAGATGTCTGTGCAAACTCCGCAGAACTGGATTTCCTCAAGATCTGAAACGGCCTCTGCGCCCAGTTTTTCCTCCAGCCATGCAGGGAAGTCCACAGCCCCAAAAGTAGGCTTATCCAGAACGTTTGCTTCATCTGCATATTCTTTCAGACAGTCAATAATCTGCCACCCTTTCGTATCTTTAATGCAGTGAGGAACGGGGAGAAGTCTTCCCTCCTGTGTTTCCATATAGTCTTCACCATGTGTGTCACGTGTAAAGAAAACCGGGATTCCCTCTGCCTTATATTCTTTTACCCTGTCTTCAAGTGCTGCTGTAATCCCTTGTGCTTCACTGTTTTCCAGTGCACCGGTTACAAAGTCGTTCTGCATATCTATTACTATCAAAACCTTTTTATTGTTCATTTCCCAAGCCTCCTGACAATTGAAAATCCCGCGAGCTATAGAACTAACCACATCATCGCGGGACCTGAAGTCATTAATTATTATTCTTCCTCTTCTTCCATGATTGAATCGAATTCAGCAACTGCTGCCTCAAATTCAGCTTCATCTTCGATATCTACGATTTCGAATTCTTCTTCATTGATTTCCTTATATCCGTAGATATATACGTCATCACTGTCATCTCTTGGAATTAAAGCAATGTATTCCTTTCCGTTGCAAGGGAAAATTCCCATAATTTCGCATTCCATCTCTACACCGTCATCAAATTCTAATGTGATGATGATAGCATCTTCTTCTTCCTGGTATTTCTTATTTTCAGCCATGATTCAAATCCTCCATAAAAATACTTTCTTCTGAAAGCTCATTGTTATCTTAATATACCATTTTTTCAGAATATTATCAACTAAAATATTCCTTTATATTTTTTGCTATAGCTTCTGTGATTGTGGGAACTTCCATTAACTCTTCTACAGATGCTGTTTTAATTCTTTCTATAGTGTCAAAATGGTTGAGCAGGGCATTCCTTCTTGCAGGACCTACTCCGCTGATGTTATCCAGCACAGAAGTTATTGCATTTCTGCCGCGAAGACTTCGGTGATATTCAATGGCAAAACGGTGAACTTCTTCCTGAATAGTTCCGGCATACCTGAAAAGCATAGGCCTGTCCCTGAGAAGAATCTCACGTCCGTCCTCAAATACTATGCTCCTTGTTCTGTGGCTGTCGTCCTTAGCCATTCCCACTACAGGAATATCAAGTCCAAGAGCGACCAAAACCTTTCGGGCTGCATTTACCTGACCCTGGCCTCCGTCCATAAAGATAACGTCGGGAAGCTTTACAAAGGAAGTATCCCCATCTCTTGCCCTCTTGAATCGTCTGAACAGCATTTCCTGCAGACTTCCGTAGTCGTTTGGCCCTTCAACGGTTTTTATCCGGAAACGCCTGTAATCCTTCTTACTTCGGCGCATTCCCTCAAAAACAACCATGGCACCGACAGAGTCCACTCCATTTGTGTTTGAAATATCATAAGATTCAACTCGGTAAGCCTTCCTCTCCGGAGGTTCATATCCGGCGCTGCGAATAATTTCAGCCACCTCATCATGAATAGTCTCCTCCTTTTCCTGATGAAGACGTGCTTTCTGATCAACGGTTTTCACAATTTCCAGCCTGTCGTTCTGAGTCAGTGCCAGCAGTGCCCTTTTCTCACCTTTCTGAGGAACAAAGATTCTGACTTTCCTTCCTTCTCTGGCAAGATACTTTTCAATAAGTTCTCTTTCCGGCGGTTCCTCTTCAACTATTATTTCAGGAGGAACTGCTGCCCAGTTCATATAATACTGTTTGATGAACTCTCCAACCATTTCATTTCTTGCAACACTGTCGTCGGACTGAATCTGAAAAGTTTCTCTTCCGCTCAGTTTTCCTCCGCGTACAGTAAACAGAACAATAAAGGAGTTGTTTGCATCCTTAACCGGCAGAACGATATCTATATCATTTTCCCTAGTCAGTGTAACACGCTGCTTTTCTGAAATAGCCCTTATAGAGTTAATATAGTCCCTGTACTTAGCCGCATCCTCGAATTCAAGGTTTTCTGAGGCTTTCATCATTTCATCGGTCAGCTGCCTTATTAAAGGCTTGTCCTCTCCTCCAAGGAAAGACAGCACCTGTTCTATTGCCTTTCCGTACTCCTCCTTAGAAACATGACCTGTGCACACGCCCCTGCAGGTTTTGATATGGTAATTGAGACATGGTCTGTGGCTCTGGGGAAAGCTTGTGGCACTGCACTGTTTCAGAGAGTAAATCTGTGTTAGAAGGTCTACAATCTGATTGACTGCCCCTGCATCGCTGTACGGCCCGAAATACTTGTTTCCGTCTCTATGCACCAGTCTGGTCTTAACCACTCTGGGATAATCTTCAGATGTTGTCACCATAATATATGGATATGTCTTGTCATCACGCAGAAGAACATTGTATTTGGGAGCATACTTTTTTATCAGATTACATTCCAGAATCAGGGCTTCCATTTCCGTACTGCAGGTTATGTATTCAAATTCTGCAATATGAGAAACCATTGCTTTCACTTTTGGATTGTTTGCCGCTGTGCTCTGGAAATACTGGCGTACTCTGTTTCTTAGAGATATTGCCTTCCCCACATAGATTATCTGCCCAAGTTTGTCCTTATGCATGTAAACTCCCGGGCAGTCCGGGAGTTTCTTTAAGTTTTCCTGTATATCAAACATTTAGAATCGCCACTCTCTTTCTTTGCGACTTTGTTCTTCCAGAAGCTGTTCAACAGCCATACGTTCAATTTTTTCTCTGCGGCGTCTTGCTCTGCGACGTCTTGCTTTCGCCTTTTCAACCTGTATCCAGATGTACAGTACTATCAGTAGGGCAAAAACTCCACAAATGACCATAGTAGCCGCATTGGATATTCCAACGTATGAAGGGAACCATCCCTCTTCTACGTTCTCTTTTACAATAAGGTCTACTCTGTTTACAAGATCGTCTGCAGCATAGATTTCCAGAGCACCTACTACAGTTCCTTTTTTCACAGGAGCGGTCACATCATTTTTCAGTACAACCTGAGTCTGAATCAGGGACTTGGATGCTTCCTTTGGAATGAAAGCATATCCTATGTCCTTTGTGTATGCCTCCAGTCTGGTCTTTGCACCATGCTTGATCCTTACCTTTCCCTGTTCCACACCTTTATCAACGACCTTTACGCCTTCAACTTTCGATGAAATTGAATTCACAAGGTTAAGAATATCTTTTTCTCTGGTGGCAGTCTTTGCTCCCATTATCAAAGCGACCAGCTTGAGACCGTTCTTTTCATAGAAAACTGAAATGCCGCAGTTGTTTTCGTCCCATGTTCCGGTCTTTGCACACATGATGTTGTTCTTGTCATCTTCAATTACACTGATGTGTGTATTCATGGTTCTTGCTTTGCTCTTGTTTGTTTTACCCATTTTATAAACCTTAGAACCGGATATTTTCGCCAGCACATCGTTTGAAAAGGCAAGTTTGGAAATGAGCATCATGTCATATGCAGTTGTATAGTGTTTCTTATCTCTCATTCCATGGGGATTTGCAAAATTTGTATCCTTACAGCCTATGTTCCTGGCTGTCTTATTCATGAGCTTTACAAACTTTTTCTCACTTCCTGATACTGCTACTGCAAGTGTGTAACATGCATCGTTTCCTGAATGGAGCATTGCACCATACAGCAGGTCTTTAACAGTAACCTTTTCACCTTCAATAAGGCCCATTGTCGATTCACCGATTAGAGTAGCCTCTCTCGGTACCTCAACTTCTTTATCGAGAGGCAGATTCTGAATTGCAAGAAGGGCTGTCATCAGCTTGGTAATACTAAAAGGTTCAACCCGTTCATGGATGTTCTTCGTATATATAATCTCGCCTGTATTTTCGCAGTATACAATGGCATTGCGGGCATCTAGTTTAATGTCCTTCTCCTTCTGTGCATTTTTACTTGTCTTTACCTCATTCGTATCAGAAGCTGATTCTGCAGATTCAGCAAACACTGATACTGTTGTCATCATTACGAGCAGCAGAGAAAGCACTACTGCCAGACTTTTCTTCAGATTCATTTTCCTTAATACCTGCTTTTCTATTAATCTTCAAAAAGACGATTCCAAAGGCAAAACCTTTAAAATCGTCTCTTTTTCTTCAGTTCCTATTAAATTATAACAGTAAATTGACTTTAAGTCTACTCTACGATTCTTCTGCAATCGTAAATCGGTCCGGTAAAGCTTACAGGTGTAATAGCAATACCATGCTGCTCATTAACCGCATGTACAATTGTATCATTACCCATATAAATTGAGTAATGTCCAGGTGAGCAAAGAATATCACCCGGCTTTGCCTCAGAATAAGGCACTGATCTTCCGCAAGTTTCAAAACCTACACGTGGAAGGTAGATTCCAAAATGTGCAAATACTGACTGAACAAAACCAGAGCAGTCTGCTCCGTTTGTCAGACTTGTTCCCCCGTAAACATACGGATTGCCTACAAACTGACAGGCATAGTCAACAATCGCACTTCCGCTTCCGGAATATGTTCTGCCACTTGAGGCCGGACTGTATGAATAGCTGCCTGATGTTGAAGTGCTCTTGGCAACAGGCTTCTTCTTTGTTCCCTTAAGAACAATCTTGTTTACTTTTTTCTTTAGAACTTTTGAAGCTAAAACCTTTGTCTTAACAGTAACACCATTTTTAGTTACTATTCTTTCGGTTACTCTCTTCTTGCCGTTCTTTCCTGCTCTCTTTACCTTGGTTTCCCCCACATACAGAGAGCCGGTCTTTTTGACAATTGTCTTATACTCAATTGTCTTCACAGATTTTACAACCTGAGTAGTTGTAACATCTACAAGAGGATTCATTTTGAAGAAATTCAGCGTATCCCCAATCATAAGCATTTCCTGATCCTTTACCTGAGGATTCATCTCAGCCAGTTCTTCAAATGTTACACCGTGTTTTTCTGCAACAGTCCAGAATGTATCCCCTTTCTTTACTGTGTATACCTCTTTTTCCCTTGTACCGGTTACAATATACTCTACTGTATCCTTTACTTCACCAAGTTTAATCTCATCGTCCTTATCGTATGTCTTCTGTACAACTGTTAGTTCAGGTGAACACTGGACATCCTCTAACTTTGCACCCTTTTCAACGTAGTAATTTGTTACGTCTTTAATTACCTGCTTTGCATCGTTTTCAGAAACAAATACTGCGACAGTCTTTTCACCGATCATCAAATCCCAATAATCTACCGTGGCATATGCTTTATAAGCTTTACTCAGCAGCGGAATCATAATTACAACTGCTAAAGCAACCAGTCCACAAAGCACATATCGGCTTGCCTTATGCTGTCTTAGAATATTCATATTTATCCTTTCTTTCACAACCCAATAACGTTTGGACACATAATAGGCTACCCTATATGCATAGAAGTGTCAACCTTTATGAGAAAATTTCACAAACTCTTCACATATTTATCGGCTTTAACCCCTTAAAAATACAGCCTTGTACTTATAAAAAAACAATCGTAAAATACAAGGCTCTATGCATAATAATTTAAAGTTATTTAATTTTTATACCTTCAAAAAACCAGATTCTGTCGTTATCTGTTATTTTTTGTAATCAGCTTGATTGCACTTTTTATATTCTTAATATGGATTTTTTCATTACCCTCCTGATACTCTCCATCAAGTGACCACGGCATATCTTCCGGAGCTTCTATTTCCAGGTCTCCACTTGAGAAGAAGGAAATCAGCTTGCAGTTGTTATAGTTTCCTGTTGATAATGCAAAAATAATCTGATTAAGTTCAATTATATTCCCCGGGGATTTAATAAGCAGAACTTCAAATTTTCCGTCATTCATGTCCACCTGTTCTTCTGACAGTGTCAGAAGTCCCCCTACAGATGTGGAGTTGCACACTGCACCAAACAGATATTTTCCTCCGTAGACTCCATTTTCCATGTTTACTCTTACCTCAAGGGGTGCAAGGCTTGGGATATCCTTAATTCCCTCAAGTATGTAGGCCAGATGACCAAGTGCATTCTTAATGCTCTGAGGTGCCTCGTATGATGCTCTTGTAAAAGCACCAAAAGAAGCGACATATGAAAAAAATCTTCCGTTAAATGTTCCAATGTCTAACGTCTTTGGCTCACCGCTTACAATATCCTCAGCAGCCTGCAGAATTTTGGTTGAAAGTCCCATACTGTTGGCAAAATCATTAGTACTGCCTGCAGGAATATATCCAAGAGGGACATCTGCTTCGGCTTCAAGAACTCCGGCAACTACCTCGTTAAAAGTACCGTCTCCGCCAATTCCCACAATCAAATCAAATTCATGAGCCCTCTCACGTGCAATCACTGTACCATCTCCTGATTTTCCGGTTGTTGCAACTGAAACCTGATAATCAGCTTTGCAAAATATATCAATTATTTCGGCCAGATATCTGTTAGCCTGTCTTGTCCCTGCACATGGATTTAAAACTATCAAAACTTTCTTCATTTATATAACCTCTCTACCAATAATACAACTTTTGCCATTATCTATAAGTGTATACCCGCTAACAATTTACTTTGTATCTTTCCATACTTTGTTCACTAACAGTCCCAGACAGAGAACCCAGGATATGAAATAGAACCACATCATCAGAGCCACAATACTCGAAAGGGATCCATAAAGCACGTCATTGCTCACCGCCAGTGTTGTATAGGCAGAATAAAATACCGTTACAACCAGCATTCCCACCGATGCAAATATACTTCCCGGAATAAGGTCACTGAACTGCAGTTTCTCATATGGCAGGAAATAGTAAGTATATGAAACCATAAGGAAATACATCACTGCCATAACAGGCCATCTCAGACCCGTCCAGAGTATGTCAAACAGTGAACCTTCAAAGATCTTGCCAAATATAAGTTTAATAATGTTAGGACCGTAGACCAGAATGATAATTACAAAAGCAATGGTAAAAAGCATAATTGCCATTGTTTTCATTGCTCTAAGTCTTTCTCTGAGAAATTTACCTGTAGTCCTTCCATCAGTATACGTATAGTTGGCAATTCGCATTAGGGAAAACTGTGCTTTGGAAGCAGCCCACACAGCCATTACTATCATAAGGATATTAGAAGTAATATCCGGTTTGTACCTTATGAGAGCCTTGACTGTCACAGCCATGCTTGGGGCAACATACATGTCCACCCATTTAGTCAGAAACTCCAGTGAAATATCCATAATACCCAGAATCTGTGTCAGTACAATTACAGTTGGAACCAGCGACAACATAATGTAGAATGAAAGTTGAGCGGCAAATCCCTGATAATATGGATCGCTGAACTGCCTGATTCCATTTGAAATCATACGTTGAATTCTGTCTAGCATTCCTTACTGTTTCCTCTCTCTTAAAAGTTGTTCCAGCTTTACCAGTGCTTCGCCTCTGTGGCTCATCTTATTCTTAGCTTCTGGTTCAAACTGAGCGAAAGTAATATCGTAGCCTTCCGGCAGGAATATTGAATCATATCCGAATCCATTTGTGCCGATTTCCTCGAATCCAATATATCCTTTACATTCTCCTCTTGCAACAAGAGTCTCACCATCAGGGAATACCATTGTAATTACACAAACATATTTTGCTCCTCGCTGCTCCATAGGAACGCCTTCCAGTTCCTTCAGCATTTTTACACGGTTTGCAGCATCATCACACTCTTCGCCGGCATATCTTGCGGAATAGATACCCGGTGCTCCGCCTAAATAATCCACACATATTCCTGAATCATCTGCAATAGTAATCTTATTGCAGAGTTTCATTATTTCATAGGCCTTTTTATATGAATTTTCTTCAAAGGTTGTTCCGTCTTCTTCAATTTCATCTTTTGGAATTCCGGCATCATCTCTTGAAATAATATTCATGCCGAATTTCTTCGTAATTGCCTCAATTTCTATTATTTTATGGGCATTTCTCGTTGCTGCAACAATAGTATTTTTTTCCATAAAAGCATCTCCTCAAAACAACATTTCTTCAATATAAGTATACCATATCTGCATGTAAATATGGTAGAATAAATATATTAAATATTTATTACGAGGGGAAAATGCTTATGAAAATCACTATATTAGATGGTCTGTTTGTAAATCCGGGAGACTTGTCCTGGGAATGTTTTGATAAATACGGAGAATTCAAATGTTATGACCGTACACCGGAAGAGATGATTGTAGAGAGAATCGGCAACAGTGATGCGGTCTTTACCAACAAGTGCTACCTTTCAAGAGAAATTTTAGAGCAGTGCCCTAACCTTAAATTTCTCGGTGTAACAGCAACAGGATATGACAAAATTGACCTGGATGCATGCCGCGACCTTGGGATAGCTTTCTGCAATGTGCCGGCATATTCAACGGATGCTGTTGCCCAGCATACCTTTGCACTGATTCTGGAGCTTACAAATCTTGCAGGAAAATACAGTCACGCTGTAAAAGAGGGGAAATGGTACGAAAGCGAGGACTTTACATTTTTTGCCGGAACTCTTTCACTGCTTGCAGGAAAATCTCTGGGAATAATAGGATACGGTAACATTGGAAAAAGAGTTGCTCAGATAGCTGAAGCTTTTGGAATGACAGTTAACATTTTCAGTCGTGACAGAGAGGCTGCAATTAAATCTGATATTGTGACTCTTCACTGTCCTCTTGATGAGAATAATAAAGGATTTATTAATGCAGATTTCATTTCACAGATGAAGGACGGTGCTATTCTTATTAACACTGCTCGAGGCAGACTGGTTAATGAAGCCGATCTCGCTGAAGCATTAAAGTCCGGAAAACTTGCAGCAGCCGGTCTTGATGTTCTGGCTGATGAGCCTCCTGTTGCTCCCAATGAATTAATTGAACTGCCTAACGTGGTGGTTACACCACATGCAGCCTGGCTTCCAAAAGAAACCCGTGCCCACTTAATAAATGTATGCGAGGAAAATCTGAAAAGCTGGATTGATGGCGGCAATTTGAATAGAATAGTTTAGCATCTTCATTAAAAAGGAGCAGTCACTAATGTGATATGCTCCTTTAATTTTTTCATTACCTATGTCTTATATCATCAGGAATGCAAAGTAGCTTCCCAGCATTACCACTGCACATATGCCTCTTACAGCTTTTTTCTTTGTTCTCATCATTATATAGAACATTGGAGTTGCAATGAGACCACAGATTGTAAGGCTCTTAACCTGCATATCCGGATCTGCATATATATTCTGAGACAGACTTATAATGTCAACTATTGCAAGAATGATAAAATTGAACAGGTTACTGCCTATTATATTACCGATAGCGATGTTATAATTCTTCATTTTAAACAGTGACACTGTAGACGTAACCTCCGGCAGTGATGTTGCAATGCCAAGGAACAATGCTCCGGCAAACCCGGTTCCTATTCCCAGTTTTACTGCAATTCCGTCTGTAAAATATGTCAGCAGAATACTTGAAACAATAATTCCCACTGCAGTAAAAAAGAAGCGAATGCCTATCTGTTTCACTGTAAGTGATGATGTTTTGCTGGCCTGAATATCAAGTTCCTCTTCGTCTGAAATGGCATCGCTTGCTGCTGACAGATATTTCACGCCAAGAGCATACATTACTATAATAAAAACAGTCGTGAAGCTTATGGAAAGAAAGCTTATATCACAGACTCCTATAAAATTCAGTTCTATAATAATGTATATTGCAAGAACTGCCAGTCCAACATTTCTGTATGACGGAGAAAAAACGCCCTTGTTAAATCCTCTGAAAAAAATCAGTATCACAGCAGATAGCGCCGCCAGATTAAAAAGGTCACTTCCCAGTACATTTCCCAGGCACATTCCGGCCTTCCCAACCAGAAATACTGAGGACAGACTGGTTAAAAGTTCCGGCAGTGATGTAACTGCTGAGAGCATTATTCCACCTAAAAAGGCGCCCGACAGATTGGTCTTCTTGTCCAGCAGATCCACATAGTCAGATGCTTTTATGGACAGAAAAACTACAACTGCTACGGTCACTATATACTCTACATAAATTAACAATTCCTATTTCTTCCTTTCATATAATTATAACAATCCAATTTTCTTTGCCTCTTCAGTAAGTTCATTTCTGAATTCCGGAGCAGCCAGTTCTATCAGGGCCTGTGTTCTGCCCTTGTTAGTCAGATTCTTCAGATTTACACACCCATGCTCTGTAACAACATACTGCACATCAGAACGAGGAGTTGTAACATTTGCCAGCTGAGGAAGACGAGGTACAATCTTACTTGTAAGTTTCTTCTTTTTATCCACAAATGAGGAGTTGATTGCAATAAATGATTTTCCGCCCCTGGATAGCTGTGCTCCTCGTACGAAGTCAATCTGTCCGCCAACTCCGCTATACTGTCTTCCTCCTATATTATCTGCACAGACCTGGCCTGTCAAGTCAATAGCGAGAGCAGTATTAATCGAAATCATGTTATCATTTTTTGCAATATTACGGATATCATTAACTACCGGGAAAGGGGCATAGTACATATCTTCGTTTCTGTCAACAAATTCGTACAATTCCCTGCTTCCGAAAGTAAAGGCAGCAACAGTCTTTCCCTTCATGTATGTCTTGCGGGAATTATTCAGAATCCCTGCCTTCATCAGGTGCATTATGGATTCAGACATTAATTCAGTATGTGCACCTAAATCAGTTTTATTCATTAGGCCGTAACCTACTGCGTTAGAGATACCGCCAAGGCCCAGCTGAATGCATGCACCGTCCGGAATCTGTTCAATGAGGAAGTCTGAAATCTTCTGAACAGTTTCATCTACCGGCATCTCATCTGCCCCTGTGATTTCATCATCAGCCGTTACAACCAGATCGGCCTGTGAAATATGGATTCTGTTAGATTCACCTAAAACATAAGGAACATTTTTATTTACCTGCAGAATAATCCGCTCTGCTTTTTCCACAACGTATGTATGAAGTGCCACACCTGTTGCACCGAAGCTCATATATCCATCCTCATCGGGCTCGGAAACCTCGAAAAAGGCAATCCTGGCGGGAGCAGTCTCTCTACAGAAAACGTCTATCTGGCTCAGATGAACACTTGTATACTCTGCCAGTCCCTGTTTGTAAAGGTTTCTTTCCTGAGGCCCCATAAAATATGAAATGCATTTGAAAGCTTTCTGATGTTCGCCGCTGAAAATACGCAGAGGTCTGATAATCTGGGAACAAGTCAGGGTAACATCTTCCAGTTCTTCCGCACGATCTGCTAAAGCTTCACAGAGAACGTGAGCAACACTTGAGCATGTTCCTATATATACAGTATCTCCACTATTAATTATTTTTACCGCCTGATCAGGTGTAACTGTTTTCTGGTCAAATTCACGGGCAATTTCAGGTTTCAGGGTTATCATCTATATTTCCTCACTTTCTGCTTCAAATACTTCACAATAATCTTTATATTCTCTATACTCGGAGTCCTCCTTTACAAGATCGTAAATTAGAGGATCCCGAATCAGATGTTTCCAGGCAGTATACGTGGCCTGAACAAACTCCGGGCTCAGCTCCATCTCACGTTCAATCAGAGGACAGTTATATGGCAGTTCTGAGTCGTTCAGAATCATTGACAGTTCTCCATCCAGGTCAATATGGGGAGTCAACGGGAAGGTTCTGCACTGAATAGGTCTTTTCTCTCTGGGACAAACAGGAGGTGTCTTGCATCTTACAAAGTAAACCTTACCCTTCCATGAATCAGGAAATTCATAGTCCTCCGCATTTTCAGCGCTCCATATGAGCCAGTCCGAATCTCTTTCATGAACTTTGTCTTCACCCGGAAGAAGATAGATTCCAAGATCTTCATCATCATTGCCGCAATTGCAGCATGCTGCATTGCACAGTTTTCCGCAGTCATAGGGTACCGGTGAGACTTTGTCCAGCAGTCTGTATATTGCCTTGTAGGTTCTTTTTCTAATAGTGCTCTTCATTAATTATCCTGCTCCAACTCTTTTTTATTCGAATGTGTAGAATTTTCACGTATTTATTTATTTTACTATATTTCACAATGAATTCCAACAGGTATTTACATTGCTTTCCTTTAGAGTTACAATAAAATGGCATGATTATTATTTGGAGTATCACAGGAGGCCTCTTAAAAGAATGCTGAACAATCTGATTTTTTGTCTGGACGCCGTCATTCCCATCTTTATGATGATGATACTCGGCGCTATTTTTATGAAAACAAAAATATTCGATGATGTCTTCGTAAACAGGCTGAACAGTTTTGTATTTAAAATATCTTTACCGGTTCTTGTTTTCATGGATATGGGAAAAAGTGACTTCCATGATATATGGGACGGGAAATTTGTAGTTTTCTGCTTTGTTGCAACCTTATTGTCCATTGCACTGGTATGGATAATGTCTTTCTTTATAAAGGATTGTGGCACTCAGGGCGAATTCATTCAGGTTGCATACCGAAGCAGTGCCGCTATTATGGGCATAGCTCTGGTTGTAAACCTGTACGGCTCTGCGGGCATGACACCGCTGATGATTCTGGGATCTGTGCCGCTCTACAATATGGTTGCAGTAATAATACTGTCTCTTTTTCGTGAGGACAACGGTCCTGTTGACAGAAATCTTATTTTCGGAACAGCCGTAAATGTATTAAAGAATCCTATCATATGGGGTGTATTTGCAGGTCTGTTCTGGTCTATGACCGGAATTGAAATGCCAAAAGTAATGGATACATCTCTGACTTATATAGGACGTCTGGCTACCCCGCTGGGACTTATGGCTCTGGGTGCCGCTTTTGACATAAAGAAAGCCCGCGAGAGTGCTGCTCTTGCAGGCCTTGCTACCTTTATGAAACTGATCGGTCTGGGACTGATTTTCGTTCCTGTCGCCATACTTTTGGGATATACAGGAAACAGACTGGTTGCCGTCCTGATAATGTGCTGCTCACCAACAACAGTCAGCTGTTACATTATGGCAAAGAATATGGGGCACGACGGAACGCTTACATCCAGCACGGTCATGTTAACCACAGGGTTCAGTGCCTTTACACTGACAGCGTGGCTCTTCGTGCTGAAAACGCTGGGTGTTATATAACCCTCAATATACTTGCCACGATAAATGCAATAGATCCGACTACATCAAGGCAGGCGCACAGTACAGTAAGCCCTTTGTATTTTACACCTTTGGATTCCTTAAGGTTCTTCAGAGCGAGAACTCCCAGAACAGGTCCAAGATATACTATGCATCTGCATGCAAACACCATTACTCTGACAATATCGGGCAGGGTTTCCCTTACTTCATCTGTCAGGAAGGCACCCGGCATTCCCGCAATTGAGCACAAAATAGGTAATAGGGCTAATACAAAATATTTTGGTACAGGGTCTTTTTTCGGTTCATTGTAACTCATAATATGTAAATCCTTTCATAGACATTTTGTTTCAATGTCTGGATTATATCACATTTAAGCATTTATTGAAAGCGTCAATACTTACACTATATACTACATATACCACAGAAATACGAGGAAGGGAAATATGTCAGATAAACCACATTACACTCTAAAAAACAAAGAAAACCGCCGAGCTTTCATTGATGGCATGCGCGATGGCATTCCAATTGGTCTAGGCTATCTGGCTGTAGGTTTTTCTCTGGGAATTGCTGCAAAAAGTGCGGGCCTGACTCCAGGTCAGAACTTTCTTGTCAGCATCCTCTGCAATGCCTCTGCCGGACAGTTCGCGGGTCTTACTCTCATTGCTGCCGCAGGAACTTACTTTGGAATGGCTCTTATTACATTCATTGCAAATGCACGCTATATGTTAATGAGCTGTGCCCTGAGTCAGAGACTTGATCCCAACATTTCCTGGTGGCACCGCCTTATGATTGCCATGGGAATTACTGATGAAATCTTTGCAGTCACAGTCTCCAGACCGGGATACATTAATCCAAACTATACATATGGAGCTTTTGTGATAGCCTCTCCCATGTGGGCATCCGGTAATGCCATCGGCTGTTTTGCAGGAAACATTATGCCTGACAGACTTGTCAGTGCCCTAAGCGTTGCTCTGTTCGGAATGTTCCTTGCAGTTATTATTCCAAAGGCACGCGAAAGTAAAATTATTGCAGGCCTTATTGCAGTATGCTTTGCCGCAAGCTATGCAGCTGCTCATTTACCTGTAATTTCAGAAATATCCAGCGGTACAAGAGTTATCATGCTTACTGTTGCGCTGGCTACAGGTGCAGCAGTTCTGTTCCCCCATGTGGAGCAGGATGAGGAAGGAGATGATGTAAATGTCGCATAATGTTTATATTTACATTCTGATTATGTTCGGTGTAAGTTATGCAATCAGGGTTCTTCCTCTTACATTAATAAGAAATCAGATTGAAAGCCCGTTTCTTCAGTCTTTCCTGTACTATGTACCTTTTGTAACCCTTGCTGTTATGACATTTCCGGCAATTATTGAAGCAACCCAGAGCACACTCGCCGGTGTACTGGCTCTCGTAGTAGGAATAGTGGCGGCATGGTTTGGGGGCAGTCTGTTCAGCGTTGCCGCAATCTGCTGCGTGGTAGTTCTGGTAAGTGAATTCTTCCTGGTGTAAAACCGGCAAGATAAAACAAAAATAAGCATTATCCATGGGATTCCGTGAATAATGCTTATTTTTTCTGAATATTATCTTTCTTAATTCACTGAAGATTACAGCAGCTTTGCCAGTTCAGCAAGTTCATCGCACTGAATATCTTCGATAGTTCCAAGATCGCAGGCCTTTGCGATTTCTGGGTTCATCGGAAGCTTAGCGACTGCCTGAATTCCGTATTTCGCAGCAATACCGTCAATATTGCTTTCACCGAAAATTTTGTGTTCTTTGCCACAGTCAGGACACTTGAAGTATGACATGTTTTCTACTAAAGCTGAAACAGGAATGTTCATTAATTCAGCCATTTTAACAGCCTTTTCTACAATCATGCCAACAAGTTCCTGCGGTGATGTTACAATTACGATGCCATCAACAGGAAGTGACTGGTATACAGTCAGAGCTACATCCCCTGTTCCCGGAGGCATGTCTACGAACATTACGTCAATATCTCCCCAGCATACGTCCGACCAGAACTGTTCAATAACACCTCCAAGGATTGGACCTCTCCATACTACAGGATCAGTTTCATTTTCCAGAAGAAGATTGATTGACATAGCTTTTATTCCTGATTTCGTAATTGACGGTAGAATCATTTCGCCATTACCCTGAGCCTTTTCAGTTAAGCCGAAGGCTTTTGGAATTGAAGGACCGGTAATATCAGCGTCCAGAACTGCGACAGTTTTGCCTGCCTTTCTTGCTGCTGAAGCAAGCATAGATGTTACAGATGATTTACCTACGCCACCTTTACCGCTTACTACACCGATAACTTTTTTTACATTTGAAAACTTATTCATTGGTGCCTGCTGAACGCCTGGATTTTCCTGTCTTTCGCCGCAGCTTTCACCGCATGAACTGCAATCGTGATTACATTCTGCCATTTTAATTCCTCCCATTACCTGATAATTTTTCTATAGTTTATTTTCTGTACTTTTCAATGTACGGACATGTTACACATTCCGGTCTTCTCGGATTATCCGGATCACAGTAAAGAGGGAATATTCTAAGATCACAGCTTAGTCTGTCTCCCATTACCGATTTCAGACCCGCAATCTGGCATAAAGTTCCCACAAACTCAGTAGTGGTTCCGCTCTTTACGCTGCGAATAGTTTCCCGATAAACCTTAGCCATATCTCTTTCATAGAATTCGTCCCTGTACTCAAAGAACTCATCGAACTCCGGAAGTTCAACAGGATTATACAAAGGACAATATAAAACACAGTTGTTACATTTATTACAGCCCTGCTCATCGATTACGGGACGCTTGTTTCCATTTTCATCACGCAAAATCTTCATACACGCATATTTACATCCAAGTATACACGCCTCGCAACCATTACATCCTGGTACTCTTTCTGTAATCTGCATAAACTTTTTCCCTCCTGCAAATAACACTTATATAACACTATACTACTCTTATACCCTGTTTACATTGAAGTAAACTCTTTATAAATTGCCTGAACTGCAGGCAGATAATCTTCATCGCCGACACCAATGAGCATATTGATTTTCTCTGATCCGTGATCGATAAGTCTTATATTGATCTTGTGGTTTGCAAGTGCTCCAAGAACTTTGACCGCAATCGCAGGTGAAGTTCCCAGCTCTCTTCCGACAATTGCAATAATAGCAAGACCATTGTTTACAGAAAGCTTAGTCGGGTCAATCCTGCTCTGGATTTCGTCAAGAATATCGTCTGCATACTCATCAAACTCTCTGCTGTCTACAATAATGTTCAGAGTATCGATTCCGGAAAGCATGTTTGTGATTGTAATATTTCTATCCGTAAAAATGTCCAGAAGCTCTCCCCGAAGGTTGGAATCTTCATTGAGATGAGCCTTTTCAATCATAACTGATGTATGACCCTTCTTTCCTGAAATTCCTGAAACCTGAAGGTTGCTCTGATAGTAGTCCGCGTTCTTAACAATAAGAGTTCCTGCATCTTCAGGTCGATTAGTATTTCTGATGTTGATTGGAATTTCCATTTTAATTACAGGGAAAACTGTATCTTCATGAATAACAGCAGCTCCCATATATGAAAGCTCACGAAGTTCCTTATATGTAATTACAGGAACCGTCAGCGGATTATCAACAATCCTTGGATCAGCCATAAGAAGACCTGAAACATCAGTCCAATTTTCATAAATATCAGCACTGCAGACAGTCGCAACAATAGCACCTGTAATATCAGAGCCTCCACGTGAGAAAGTGCGTATGCTTCCGTCAGGCATAGTTCCATAAAAACCCGGAATCACAGCGTTATGATGCACTTCAAGAGTCTTTCCCAAAGCGGCTTTTGTTGCAGCAGCATCATACCTGCCTTCAGAATCAAAGAAAATATTACCCTCTGCATCAACAAACTCATATCCTAAATACGCTGCCATAATCTTTGCATTCAGATATTCACCACGGCTTACAATATAGTCAGTCCTGCTCTCGTCTCCCACTGCAGCTAAAATCTTCTCGAATTCTCTGTCTATATCAAGTTCTACACCCAGACCTCTTGCGATAACCTTGAAGCGTGACTTAATTGAAGACAGCACATCCTCAGCTTCCGCCTCAGGAAGTCCGGATGCCCTGATAAGAAGATCTGTTACCTTCACGTCGTCGTCAAAGCGTTTGCCCGGTGCGGAAACAACCACATAGCTGCGTTCAGGCTCAGCCCTGACAATCTCAGCACACTTCTTGAACTGAGAAGCACTGGCCAGAGATGTGCCGCCGAATTTGCAGACCTTGCGGTTTATTTCTCCGTCAATAATGTCCTCAAAACTTTCACTGTTAATCTGAGTGATATCATACTGAGTCGTCTGATAAACGAAATAGTTCAGCCAGTTGGAGTATAGCAGATTAGCACATGAACGCCACTTTACAACAGGTTCCTGAGTGTCGTCGTCACCAGGAAAATAGTTACATGGGATATCAGGGTTAAGTCCTGCATTTTTATCTCGCACGTATTCCTTCAGCAACGTATCAGCATCATACTCAGAGTGCCCCATGATAAAAATCTGCTTGTCATTGTTTGATTTTACAGCATAGATTCCTGCCTCATCAGAGGTTGCGATAATTTTCAGATCAGGCACAGCCTCAACATCCTCAATGTCCACAGTTGTGTTTCTTGAATGAGGTACGTAGAACTCATCATCAAAACCTCTAAAAAGCATGCCCTTTTTATAATTCAGGGTGTGCTTATATACACCGGAAAGCTTCTTCGGCAGAATTCTCTTCTGAATTCCGTAGTGATAGTAAAGCCCTGCCTGAGCACCCCAGCAAATGTGGAAAGTGCTGTGGACATGTTTCTTAGACCACTCCATAATCTCGCAAAGTTCGTCCCAGTAGTCGACTTCTTCAAAGTCCATAAGTTCTACGGGCGCTCCGGTAATAATCATTCCGTCATAATATTTCTGTTTAACCTGATCAAAGGTTTTGTAGAAAGCAATCATGTGCTCCTGGGATGTGTTTCCTGCCTTATGAGTGCTTGTCTGAAGAAGCTCCAGTTCAACCTGAAGCGGTGTATTACCCAGCAGCCTTGTCAGCTGAGTTTCTGTATCAATCTTTGTCGGCATCAGATTAAGAATAAGTATCTGCAGAGGTCTGATATCCTGAGTCATAGCTCTGGTATCAGTCATTACGAATACGTTTTCTTCAGTCAGAGTCTTAATCGCCGGCAAGTTATTAGGTACTTTAATTGGCATTTCCTATACTCCTACATAAAAACTTTATCTTCGATTATATCAAATTCTGTGGTTTACTGCAATAATAATAGCAAAAGACACTATCCCGCAGATATTTTCATCTGCTGAGAAAGTGCCTTTGCGTTTGTACCATAGCAGGTATTGCATATTTAAAAAGGATATTTATTTTGGCTGTATTTGAGTATTTTCATTACTTCAGCAGCTGTTTTGCATTTCATCACCGTCTCTGTCACCTTATCTGCATCTTTTTTTGACCATTTTGAAATATTGCATCTGGTCTTAAGCACAGCTCCCGGGCTGACGCTGAACTCATCGAGTCCGAAAGAAATAAGTAATGGTGTCATCATTGGGTCAGCAGCTGCTTCCCCGCACATTCCTACGGAAATTCCGGCTCTGTTGCCACACTGAATAATGTGCCTGATTGAACGGAGCACCGCTGGTTCAAAATAATTATTCAGATATGAGATTTTTGAATTTCCTCTGTCAGAGGCCATTGTGTACTGAGTAAGGTCATTTGTGCCTATGCTGAAGAAATCACATTCTTCAGCCAGAATATCAGCTATAAGGCCTGCTGCAGGAGTCTCTATCATTGCACCGATTTTAATATTCGCATCGTATGGTGTACCATCATTTTCCAGTTCTTTTTTTATTGTGTCAACCAGTGCTCTTACGGCTCTGATTTCCTCAACCTGTGTCACCAGAGGAACCATAATGGCAATTTTTCCAAATGCACTTGCCCTCACTGCAGCCTTCAGCTGAGTTCGGAACAGTTCAGTATTATGCAGGCAGTATCTGATTGCTCTGAAACCGAGAAAAGGATTTTCTTCCTGCTCCATTTCCAGATAAGAGATAGCCTTGTCTCCGCCAACATCAAGAGTTCTCACAATAACTTCACCTTCAGGAAAAAGCTGAGCTGCTTTCTTATATGTTTCAAACTGAAGTTGCTCATCTGGTGCAGAATCGCGACCCATGAACAGGAATTCAGTTCTGAAGAGTCCAATTCCCTCTCCGCTCTTTTCCACCGCTGTTACAGCATCATCCAGTTTTCCCACATTGCAGAAAAGACTCTTTTCAATGCCGTCTGCGGTAATGGTCTTACGGTTCGCAAATGCCATATGTATCTGCTTTTCCTCTATCAAAACCTCCAGTTTCTCAATGTACTCCTTTTTTTCTTTTTCGTCAGGATCCTCAAGAATTACGCCTTCTTCTCCATCAATTATTACATCGAGTCCGTCTACCAGTTTTGACAGCACATTGGGCACACTCAGGACGGCAGGAATACCCATGGCTCTGGCAAGTATTGCGGAGTGAGATGTTTTCCCGCCTTTCTCTGTAATAATACCGCAGACCTTGTCCTTATCAATTTCAGCAGTCATAGAAGGAGTCAGTTCTTCTGCAACAAGTATGGTGTTATCAGGCAATTCTGACAGAAGATTTGATTCTGTGCCTGTCATTATTGCCAGCAGTCTGCTTTTTATGTCTTCTATGTCTGCGGCCCTCTGCCTGGTCAGTTCATCCTCCGCTGACAGAAATATTTCCTTAAACATGTTGAGGACGCTTTCACATGCCGCCTCAGCGCACATGCCTGTATCTACGTTCTCTTCCATCTGAGATATCATGAACGGATCATTAAGCATAACTGCATGCCCTCTGATTATCTCAGCTTCCTTCGCGACCGAAGAGTTCTCCATTCTCTTTGCGAGCTCTTCATTTTTTTCACAGAAAGTCTGTATCGCTTTCTGAAGGCGTGTCTTTTCTGATTCTTTGTTTTCTACAGGCTTATTTTCATAATCTGACTGAGTTTTCTTTATTATATATGCTCTGCCTATTCCAATTCCTTCTGATACCGGGATGCCTTTAAGCAATGTTTTCACCTCGTCTACTTCTCACCAAATCCTGATTCAATCATACTTACTGCTTCATCAAGTGCGGCCTGTTCATCTGTGCCGTCACAAACAACGGTCACCTCTGTTCCGAATTTAATGCCTGCAGCAATTATATGCATTACGCTTTTTGCATTTACATCTTTTCCGTTTACCTGAAGCTTAATCTCTGAACTGTACTTTCCCATTGCTGTAGAAAAAGTTGATGCCGGTCTCATGTGAAAGCCCTGTGAATTTACAATTTTTACAACCTTAGATAACATTTTCTTGCCTCCGTCTTTCAATTATTTTCTATAAAGCCTAATCGTTCTTTTTTTTCTTTAATATGCCAAGAAGCACTGCTCCAACCACAACTCCTGCTGCCAGTGCAAGAAGGTATCCACCAACGTTACCTACTACAGGGAATACGAAGATTCCTCCATGTGGGGCTCTAAGTGTACAATTCATTGCCATTGAGATTCCTCCTGCTACGGCTGAGCCGGCAATACAAGAAGGTAGTACTCTCAGTGGATCAGATGCTGCAAATGGAATTGCACCTTCTGTAATGAAGCACAGACCCATAATATAGTTGACCGGACCGGCTTTGCGTTCCTCTTCGGTAAACTTATTCTTAAACAGTGTAGTTGCAAGTGCTATTGCAATTGGAGGAACCATACCTCCAATCATAACAGCGGCCATAACGTTAAAGCCTTCTGATGCAAGTGCTGCTGTACCGAATACGTATGCAGCCTTGTTGAACGGGCCACCCATATCGACAGCCATCATCCCGGCAAGGAGACATCCGAGAAGAATCTGACTGGTGCTGCCCATAGAATTCAGCCCGTCCGAAATTGCTGTGTTGACAACTCCTACAGCAGGATTTATCGCGCACATGAACGCACCCATCAGTATTGTTCCGAAAAGTGGAATAATAAGTACCGGCATCATGTTCTCTATAGTTTCTGGTAAAAAGGCAAATATTTTTTTTAGGAGTAGAACAATGAAACCACCAACAAATCCTGCGATAAGAGCACCAATGAATCCGGAAACAGCTGCAGGTTCGCCGCTTACATTGGAAAACGTGGATCCTATTGTCGCAATATATCCGCCGACAAAACCCACAGCCATTCCCGGTCTGTCTGCAATACTTCTTGAGATATAGCCTGCAAGTACCGGCATCATAAAGCTGAATGCCACTCCACCTACAGTCTTAAAGAATGCTGCAGCCTGTGTGTATGTACCGAAGTTTCCGTCACGAGGTGCGCCTGCGATTGTATCAATCAGAAATGCAAGGGCAATCATAATTCCTCCCCCGATTACGAATGGAAGCATATATGAAACTCCGTTCATCAGGTGCTTATATATTTTTCTACCTATACTTTCATTACCAATTGAATCTGTGTCTGTTGTCTTCTGCCCCTCATAGTGATAAACCGGAGCTTTTCCTTCAAGAATAATATTAATCAGCTCTTCCGGTCTGTTTATTCCTGCAGACACATTTGTTTTACATACTTTCTTTCCGTCGAATCTTACCATTTCAACATTTTTATCAGCAGCTACAATGATTCCGTCTGCAGCTTCAATTTCTTCCGGTGTAAGAACATTCTTTGCACCAGATGATCCGTTTGTTTCAGCCTTCAGTGTAATTCCCATTTCACGAGCTTTCTTTTCTAAAGCTTCTGCTGCCATATAAGTATGTGCAATTCCTGTTGGACATGCTGTAACAGCAAGAATACGATATTTATCCGACTTTTTTTCAGACTCTTCCCCGGCAGCAACGTCATCTTTCGAATCTTCTTCAGGATATCTCTCCTGTTCTGCTCTATCTATAGCTGCAATAAATTCATCTGCATCCGAGGCATTTATCAGTTCACAGCGAAGATCCGTATCCATAAGAAGTGTCATAAGTCTTGACAGAACCTCAAGATGAACATCCCCTTCAGTTGGAGCCGCTATCATAAAAATAAGGTTGGATGGCTTACCGTCAGGTGCGTCATAATCCACTCCGGCCGGAACAGTTACAGCTGTCAGACCAGGGGCTTTTACAGCTTCACTCTTTGCGTGAGGAATAGCGATTCCCTCACCGATTGCTGTGGTTCCCAACTCTTCTCTTGCAGTTATCCCTTTTTTGAATTCTTCCCTATCCTTCAAATTTCCGTTCTGACTATGAAGGTCAATAAGAAACTCTATTGCGTCCTCTTTCGAACCGATTTCCATACCTGTCTTAACAGATGTATTTTTTAGTAAATCACTGATTCGCATTTTACCTGTCTCCAATCATCAAATACATTTTTTCAATTTCCTCTTTTTTTGCTAAATCATCTGAATATGCCGTTGCTGTTCCTGCAGCCACACCCATCTTCAAAGCTCTTTCCATATCTCCGGATTTTACATATCCTGCCAGGAATCCGGCTACCAGAGAGTCACCTGCACCCACAGTATTCTTAGCCTTCTGTGGAGGCATTTTCATTCTGTAATCACTGCCGTTTTCGCAAAGAAGGTATGCACCATCTCCCCCAAGGGACACGATTACATTACGCGCACCCTTATCCTGCAGTGTTTTCGCTCCACATCTGAGTTCCTCATCATTTTTTATTTCCAAACCCATAAGCTCCTCAAGTTCTGCTTTATTTGGTTTAATAAAGAAAGGTCTGTATTTTAGAACATTCTCCAGAAGTTCTCCTGTTGTGTCTACCACATACTCTATTCCTTTCCCTTCGAGAACACTTAATATGCGATCATAGATGTCATCAGGAAGTGTGTTTGGAACTGTGCCTGAGACGACAAGATAATCACCTCTTTTCAGTCCCTTTAGTTTTTCAAGAAGCTCATTTATTTTTTCTTCCGAAATAGACGGACCCTGGGCATTTATTTCAGTTTCACGACCGCTCTTAATCTTGACGTTAATCCTTGTGATTCCTTCCCCCAGGTGGACAAAGTCTGTACAGACACCCTTATCCTTCAGTCCTCTTTCCAGTGCTTCACCGGTAAATCCACTGACAAAACCCAATGCTGTATTTTCAATTCCCAGCTCCGTAAGTACCGTTGACACGTTAATGCCCTTCCCCCCAAAAAAATACTGTTCACCTTTTGTACGATTTGTTTTTCCGGGTATCAGGTCATCCATGTAAACAACATAGTCTATTGCAGGGCTGAAGGTTACAGTATAAATCATTCAAGCACCTCCACAATCTGTGTATTCTTGCAATACTGTTTTTCATCAATCCTGTCAGTAATGATGTGAGCATCATTCAGTTCTGCAAATGAGACAGGCGTTATTACTCCGAATTTAGTATGGTCTGCAAGGATATACGTTCTATAGGCTCTTTTCATTACAACTCTCTTTATTGCAGCCTCACTTATGTCCGGAGTGGTAAATCCCAGTTCCATATCAATTCCGTTTGTTCCCATAAAGCATTTTGTAAAATTATACTTCTGCACAGTTTCCACAGCTTCCTCGCCTACAACTGCTTCTGTGGAAGGCCTCAGTAGACCTCCTATCATATATGCGCTAAATCCCTTTTGGATAAGCTTCTTGGCATGCGTAATTCCATTGGTTACATATGTGACATTCTTTTTTTCCAGATAATCAATCATTCTCTCAGTTGTTGTGCCGGCATCAATGTAAACAAAGTCATCATCCTTGATAAGCGATGCTGCATATCTGGCTATTCTATCCTTCTCCTCAACATTTATCAGAGTTCTCTGTGCTACATCTGTTTCACCAAAGGTAATACCACTCTTTATTGCAACTGCACCTCCGAACACTTTTTTCAGCATTCCCTGACCGTCAAGTTCATTAATATCGCGGCGAATTGTCGACTCACTGATATTAAGTTCTTTTGCTAAACTTGTTACTTTTACTGATCCACTCTTTCTCAGTTTGCCCAGTATTCTTTCAAATCTTTCATCCTGTAGCATTATTCCGTCCTCCTGTTATCCATATTATAGCATTAATCCAATCAAAGTCAAGCAAAATATTTCATAATCAATCAAACTATTTCATAATCAAGCATATTCAGTCATAAAATGGCATAAATTCCGACTAAGTAGAGCATGGCGCATAGCTTCAAAAGTACCAAAATGATTATGAAACTCTATTTTCCGATTTCTGTTTAAGAAATAAGCATCGTCCTGATTTATGGGTAGTGTTATGTGAAACGGCCGCTTCAGCTAGATTTGAACTGATTGGGACGTGAAAACGGCCTTATAATTCAAAATAATTCGATTTAGGCCGCTTCAGCTTCATCCGCTCTGATTGTATGGCTTCAATTGTAAGTCTTTATACGCAATATATTATATTTATTACGAACGTTTTCCTTAATTCTCCATCATAACCTTTAAATGGCTGTTCGCTTCTTTTTTTCGTTTAAATGAAAGACCAACAGACTACATGTTTCGCGATGGAGTCACAGCATCAATAGCAATAGGCCGTGAAACTTTATTGTTTCACGGCCTATTTTCATAAAACCAATCAAACAAGAGCATTTTAGCGGCCCAACTATGGAATAAAGCGCTTCATAGGACGTCTGGACAATATTCGCGAATTATTCATGGCTCCTCACCGACCACGCGCCATGTTGGAAGATATTTCAAGTGCAAACATGGTACGAAGAGTCAGAATCTGAAAAATCTGAAAAAACATCGAAAAGAATCATGGCCAGATCATAACCACAGAGAATCAATTTTTCCATAAAATAAGGGTATATCACATTAGTGAACCACCAATGTGATATACCCCTTATTTTATGAGAAGAATTAATTTTATTAACTAGATTAAAGTAGCTAAATGCTTCAGTGTTCTTACCATCTGGTTAGTGTAGTTCATTTCGTTGTCATACCATGATACTACTCTTACTTCATACATGTGTTCTCCGC
>JAQYNQ010000137.1 GCA_028727785.1 Eubacteriaceae bacterium
GAAATAGCATCAATCATGGCGCGCGGCTCGGTTCAGGCGCCATGTTTGTCCTTGAAATAGCATCAATCATGGCGCATGGCTTATCAAGGCGCCATGTTTGTCCTTGAAATTGAATCAATCATGGCGCGTGACTCGGTGCCCCGCCAAAACACCTATAGCAACACCAATAATCGATATTTCCTGATATATTAAAAATAACGTCGTCAGTAAATTCCGGCGACGTGTTTTCGTATCTTATGCTTTTTTCTTTCGGCAGATTTCCTGATTAATACCGCGTATGAATTAACCTCTCCGCCGGGGACACTAAAGAACGACATAGACTGGCTCTGCATAATTCGAAAATGTTAGAGCTCTGTCCAAAGTCCACTTCAACTTCATTACAGCAGCCCGGTCACAAAATCATACAGCGAGCAGAACACAATTGGAAGGAACAGCGCCGGCATATAGTTGAGAACCTTCAGTTTTGAATCCAGGGCCAGGTTAAATCCAATGGCCATAATAAGCAGTGAACCGACACAGGTCATTTCATTGATAACAGCTATTGGCATCAGCGGTTCCACCAGATCGGCAAGAAGAACAATTCCTCCCTGAATTACTATTACCGGTACAGCAGCAAACATCACACCTATGCCCATGGATGCAGCAAACATCACACTGGATACACCGTCCATAACTGTTTTTGTAAGTAAAAGAGTCATATCTCCTTTCAGACCGGCGTTAAGTGATCCAACAACAGTCATTGCTCCTACACAGAACAGTAGACTTGACGCAATGAAACCCTGTGCAAAGTTGCTCTTTCCGCCCCTCTTATCAAGCTTTCTTTCGATATTTTGGGCAAAAGAATTAAAATGTCCATCTATGTCCAGAGCCTCTCCGATAAGTGCTCCCGTCACCATAGAAAAGATCATAATAAGAGTGTTTTCGCCATCAAACAGTCCTCTTATCCCTACATATAGAGCAATAAGTCCCATGCCCTTCATTATTATGGTATTCCAGCTTTCCGGGATTGCTTTTTTCGCCAGCAGTCCTATTGCAGCCCCAATAATTACAGCTACAGCATTTGCTATTACACCTGTCATATATTTCCTCCATCAAGTGATAAATATATATAAAAAGTTACATCAAATAAATCTTTTTGTCAAATTGTATTTGTGCTATAATATTTAGGCTGATTTTAATTTTTTGTACGATGGAAGGATAAATAATAAATTTAATGATGAATAAAATATTGAAGTCCCTTGGAAAAACTGTAAGGACTATGCTAATAGCTGGTACTGTCCTTTCAGTTACAGTTTCCGGTGTTTTTGCTGCCGACAGCTACGCATCTATGAGTGGTATCGGCTCTGCCAGAACGCACAAGTACTCTGGTGACGAATACATAATCATAGATGGAATAGATGTTTCCGCATATAATTCAGAACTCACTGAAAATGACTGGTTAACGCTGAAGAAGAAAGGCATAGACTTTGCTTTTATACGCACAAGCGGAACATATTATGGCAAAAATCTTCTTACAATGTATGATGACCACATGTTTGATACTCATTACGATAATGCAAAAAAAGCAGGTATGATGGTTGGAACATACCATTATACTGCAGCTGCTACCACTGCTGAAGCAGAAAAGGAAGCAGCCAGAAGCCTGAAAGTGATAGGCGGCAAAGAACTGGATCTGCCAATCGTATTTGACAGCGAATGCAATGAGGACAGATGCCTGAATCTTCGATTCCATGGCGAAAGAAGAATAAACAATGCACTTGCATTCAATAGCTATATTAAGACCCGAACAGACTACAGCACTATGTATTATTCGTACCTGAACATGATGAATAGTGAACCCGGTTTTCAGACCAACGTATCCCGCCTGCTGAAAGAAATGCCAATATGGATAGCACAGTATACTGATACAAACACTTACAAAGGGGAGTATTCATTCTGGCAGCATACATGTAACGGATACTTTGATTACGGCAGAATCGGACCTTTGGACTGCAACTTCTGGTATTTCAGAAGAGACAGTAAGATGATCAATTCCGTGACAGGAAATTCCTGTACGGTAAAGGCAGATATTACGAAGAAGTATTACAAGGGCTATCCTTTGAAAACTACTCTGACTGTGACAGATGGCGATCAGGTTCTTACAGAGGGAGTGGACTATAAAGTAAATTTTGTTAAAAATGTTAAAGTTGGCAAAGGCTATGCAATTGTCACAGGAACAGGCAATTATTCAGGCCAGGCGGCTGCTCAGTTTTCAATAGTAAAAGAATCCCTGTCTAAGGCAGAAATAAGCGGTCTAGAAGATTCATACCCATATACGGGTTTTGATGTTACCCCTAAGCCCACAGTAACAATTGGGAGCAAGACACTTGTAGAGGGCAAGGATTACACAGTTTCCTATTCCGATAATCTGGATGCGGGTACTGCAACAGTTACCGTTAAAGGTAAAGGTATCTATACAGGAAGCAGCTCTGCGGCTTTCCGTATTACTCCTGCGCCTCTCGATCCGGACAGATTTAAAGTAAGCAGCGTGCCTTTCACGGGAAAACCTATGGAAACTGTAATTACTACCGACTATCAGAATAAAGATTACACTGTGACCTATGAAAATAATAGTGAGCCGGGAACTGCAACTGCAATTATTACGGGCAAAGGCAACTGCACAGGAGAAAGCTTTACAAAAGAGTTCAGAATTTATCTTCCGGCACCTGCCAAAGTGACACCGGTTCTATACGGTATGGATGATGTCCGGATTTCCTGGAGCAGGGTTACCGGTGCAAATAAGTATGTTGTCTACTTTAAGACATCGAAGATGTTAAATTACAGAAAACTGACAACAACATCAAGGACTTCATATGATTTCCCTAATCTTATTGATGGAGAAAAGTATTCCTTTAAAGTTGTTCCATATAGAAGGGTAAACGGCGAAAACATTCAGGGCAAGTACAGAATCAATTCAATCTATACTCTGAAGAAAATGTCCAAACCGGCTGTTACTAAATCCGGCTCATATGTAAAAATAAGCTGGGAAAAGATAAATGGTGCTGATGGCTATGAAATATCCAAGTCAACGTCCAGATATAAGACTAATCCGGCCTATGACTTCAGAGCTTCATCAGTATGTTCCAGGAAAATAAGTGCAAGGAAAAACGTTACATATTATTATAAAATAAGAGCATATAAAAAATACGGTTCGAAGAAAATCTACAGCACATGGTCTGCTGTAAAGCCATTCAGACGTTACTAAGGGAAAAAAATAACCCCATGCATTGTGATTGATAGATATCACATTACTGCATGGGGTATTTCTTTTTTATGACTTGAATCGTTTCCACTGAACGCTGTACAGATCATCTCCCTCGGTGCCCAGGTTCTCCAGTGCCTCACATTTTTCCAGAATTGAAGCCTCAGGGAACAGAATGCTCATAGCATTTTCATCGTCGGCAACATAGTCTAAAACAGCTTGGTTCGGAATGGAATATGTCAGATAATTAAAGTTCTTTTCTGCAACCTTTTTATCCAGCATAAAGTTAATCCAGAGTTCTCCGTTTTTCTTGTTTCTTGCTGCAGCAGGGACTGCCCACGCATCAGTAAACTGTTCCGTTCCCTCCTTAGGGATTACAAATGCAAGGTCAGGATTCTCTTCCTGAGTGTAAAGAACTTCTCCACTCCATACAACAGCTATATCAACAGAGCCTCCCAGTATCAAATCTCTTGCAGAGTCATTTGCATACTTGTAAACTAAAGGTTTCTGTGCAATCAGATAATCTGCAGCTTCTGTAACCTCTGCTTCATTTGTAGAATTCAGGGAGTAACCCTTTGCCTTCAGCGCAATTGCCATTGTGTCTCTAACGCTGTCAGGCATTACAATTCTCTGACTGTACTGTTTCTTCCACAAATCATTCCACGAAGTGATTTCACCCGGTTTTACTGTATTTGTGTTATACAGGATTCCCAGATCTCCAATAGTGTGTGGTACTGAATATCTGTTTCCTTTATCAAAACTTGCATCAGCTGCTTTCATATACTCGTCCAGCAGGTTATTGTAGTTTGGAATATTCTCTCTGTTAATCTCCGCAAGCAGACCCTCATCTGCAAGTTTTGTTATCATATAGTCTGATGCACAGATTACATCGTAGTTTACAGACTCGTTCTTGATAACCGGATACATTTCCTCATTGGTATCAAAGGTGTCCATTATAACCTTTATTCCTGTTTCTTCTTCAAACTCATTTACCAGCTCAGGATCAATGTAATCGCCGAAGCTGTAAACATACACTTCATCGCCTGAAGTCTTAGTTGTTATTCCGCTGGCAAACAGCACGCCTCCCAGGATAACAATAACCATAACTGAAGCAGCTGCGGAAAGAATCTTCTTTCCACGGCTTGGCTTTTCGCCACCGGACAGGTTAGATGCCACAAGCAGCACCAGCACTGTAACGAAAATCAGTGTAGACAGTGCGAAAAGTGTAGGTCTGATACCAACCTTAACCTGACTGTAAATCAGTGTGGATATAGTGTTGATTCCCGCACCTCTTGTAAAGTGGGTTATTACAAAGTCGTCTACAGACATTGTAAACGAAAGCAGAAAACCGGATACAATTCCCGGTCTGATTTCAGGAATAACAACCTTCCAGAATGCATATACAGGAGATGCCCCAAGGTCAAGAGCAGCTTCATATGTTAAAGTCGTAGTCTGCTGAACTTTTGGCATAACTGAAAGAATAACATACGGCAGACAGAAAGTTATGTGTGATAAAAGAACTGTTCCTCTGCTTAAAGAAATTCCGAATACCAGGAATGTCATCATTAATGAAATACCTGTAACGATATCTGCATTAAGCATAGGAATATTTGTAAGAGCCATAACAGTGTTTCTGCCGTTCTTTTTCATTGCAGCTATTCCGATGCAGGCAACAGTACCGATAACTGTTGCTGCTGCCGCAGCAATTAACGCTATGGTAAAGGTGTTCCATACAGCCTCCATAATCATTGGATTGTTGAACATTTCCTTGTACCATTTTAGAGAAAAGCCACTCCATACAGACATGGATTTACTCTGATTAAACGATAGTACCATTAAAGTGCCGATAGGCAGGTACAGGAATAAAATGATGAGTACCAGGTACAGGGCTTTTCCAAATTTCTTCATATCAGAGTACCCTCCCCATCTTTATCAAGTTTGCTGAGCATTGCCATGCTCAGGATAATGAATATCATCATTACAAGTGACAGTCCGGAGCCAAGGTTCCAGTTTGAGCTTGTAGTAAATTCCTGTTCGATAATATTACCGATAAGCAGAATTTTTCCTCCGCCCAGCATATTTGAAATTACGAAAGTAGTCAGTGCAGGAACAAATACCATAGTCACACCGCTGGCGATTCCCGGAATGCTCAGTGGAAGAAGTATGTCAAACAGTACGTTCTTCTTTGTAGCACCCAGATCATAAGCGGCTTCTATAATATTATCATCGATTTTCATCAGTGTGTTAAAGATAGGCAGAACCATAAAAGGCAGGAAGTCGTAAACCATACCTAAAACAATTGCTGACGGTGTGTTAATGATTTCAAGTGCAGGCAGATGCATAGCTGTCAGCATAGCGTTAATTATTCCGCCTTTTTCAAGGATTACCTGCCATGCCATTGTACGCAGCAGGAAATTCATCCACATTGGCAGAATGAAAATGAAAATCATAAATCCACTTTTTCCGAACTTGCTGTTTCTTAGAATCAGTGCCAGAGGGTAAGCAAGAATAAAGCAGATTACTGTACTGATAAATGCAAGGAGCAGTGACAGCCCCAGTGCCTGTGCATGATCCGCGCTGAAGATAGCTTTGATATTGGCGGCAGTGAATGCCCCGCTGCGGTCTGTCAGTCCATAGTATGCGATAACCAGCAGTGGTATAATTGTTCCGCAGGCTATCCATAGCAGATATGGTGTAGATAGAAATTTTCTAGACATCGAGCTCTATCGCCTCCTCTTCCTTAGTCTGCGGCTTGTGCATTATCTGAATGTTTTCCGGTTCCACATCGATGCTTACCTTTGTGCCTACAGGGAAGCTTTCAGTGTTCTGAGCAAGCCATGTAAATCCACCGGCTTCAATTTCCATCTCATAGTGAACACCGATAAATACATTGTGAACAATTTCTCCATCAATTCTTCCGTTTCCCGGCTTTCCGATGATAATGTCCTCAGGTCTTACTACGACGTCAACCGGCTTCCTTTTTCCAAAGCCCTCATCGATGCAAGGGAAGATAGTATCGCAGATTTTTACTACTCTGTCTTCCATCATCATACCGTCAATAATATTACTGTCTCCGATAAAGTCTGCAACAAAAGCATTTTCAGGCTCGTTGTAGATTTCTTCAGGAGTTCCCATCTGCTGAATTCTTCCTCCGTTCATAACTACAACCTTGTCGCTCATTGTAAGAGGTTCCTCCTGGTCGTGTGTTACGTACAGGAATGTAATTCCCAGTTCATTCTTAAGTCTGATAAGCTCGTACTGCATGTCCTGTCTCAGCTTAAGGTCAAGTGCACCCAGAGGCTCGTCAAGAAGCAGAAGCTTCGGTTCGTTTACGATTGCTCTTGCCATGGCAATTCTCTGCTGCTGACCGCCTGAAAGTGAGTCGATTTTTCTTTTTTCAAAACCGTCAAGGTTTACAAGCTTCAGTGCATATTTTACTTTGTCCTTTATATACTGGTCAGTTTTTCCGCTTATTTTCAATCCAAAAGCTATGTTCTGTTCTATGCTCATATGAGGAAACAGGGCATACTTCTGAAATACTGTATTTAAATGTCTCTTATTGGGCGGTACATTTGTAATATCCTTACCCTCGAAGAAAACCTGACCGCTGTCAGGGGTCTCGAATCCGCCTACAATTCGCAGCGTAGTAGTTTTGCCACAGCCTGAAGGTCCAAGCAGTGTAATAAATTCGTTTTCGTTTACTGTCAGATTGAAGTCATCAAGTACCAGAGTATCTTCAAAAGATTTTGAGATATTTCTCAATTCAATAAGTGATGATGCCATTCCTGTTTCCTTTCTTTCCATTAATTTTTATTTATGTTTTAACTAAAAGCTTGGTGGTGTGCTGACCCAGATAAGAGTCGCACCTTTGTCTGATGAAAGATAGTGTTTCTTCCCCGGGCTGTAGTAGAAGGTTTCTCCTTCCTTTGCCTTATAGTTTTTCTTACCTATGTGAATGGTGATTTCGCCTTTCAGTACATATCCGAATTCCTCTCCCTCGTGGGGTGTGTCCGGATACGTCGATCCGCCCGGCTGAAGAGTCACCCTGATCGGTTCCATCATATTCTTCTGGGCAGACGGAACAATCCATTCTATCTTGCTTTTCAGTTCAGCATCCTCTTTTTCAAAGTAGTCATCAAAACCAAATACCACCTGCTCCTCGTTATCATCGGCAAAAAACTCTGCAAGTGATACTCCAAGGCACTGAAGCAGGTCGTCCAAAGTTGAGATTGAAGGCGAGGTTAAATCACGCTCAAGCTGTGAAATGAAGCCCTTCGAAAGCTCTGCACGGTCTGC